>DXYE01000143.1 GCA_019415985.1 Clostridiales bacterium | reverse complement strand
AGCAGAGCTAGATATCGTGATGCGTGAAGACTGTTTTATTTTTATGGAATTTCTGCGCCGTATCTGAGAAAAAACGTTTAGCGGCATTCATACCGGTAAACATTTGAGGTGCGGGGCTGCAACAATCCTTGCAGCCCCCGGTTTTTATTGATAAAGAAAAACAGATTTTTGATAAGAGTAGGGAAGAGCGAACTTTCGTTAATGTCAGATGCCTGATCCGCAGAAGTCGACGGAATGTCCATAATGAAGGGATCCGTTGCCGCGTTGGTATAATAAAGCCCGAGCCGTAAGCTTGATAATAGCACGGTTCGGGTCTTTTATTTCAATTTGAAGCATCTATAGCAAAAATTCGACAAGGAAGCGATATTATAAACGAAGTAGGGGTTATTTATTTTTTCCGCCGTTGTTTTTTTTCGGGGCGCCTTTGTCATCCTTTTTCTTTGCCTTGTGAATCATACTGCGTAGTGTTTTCAGTGCGTCTGACAATCCCCCGATATGATCGATAATTCCATAGGATACCGCTTCGTTCCCATCAATTATAGTGCCGACATCGGTCGCGATCATTGCGGTATTCATGGTAAGCATACGAATTGAATCCTCCGTTGCACGGGAGTGTGCCGCAATAAAATCGAATATTCTTTCCTGCATTCGCGTAAAATAGGAAAATGTTTGAGGAACACCGATCACCAGTCCGTTCATTCGCACGGGGTGCAGTGTCATGGTTGCGGATGGTACGATGTAAGAGACATCGGCTGAAACGGCAAGCGGAACGCCGATCGAATGGCCACCGCCTAAAACAAGGGAAACAGTCGGTTTTTTCATGCTTGCAATCATTTCCGCGATAGCAAGTCCAGCTTCCACGTCTCCGCCGACCGTGTTTAGCACAATTAAAAGACCGTCGATCTTTTCGTCCTCCTCGACGGCCACCAGCATCGGTATAATGTGCTCATATTTAGTGCTCTTCTGTCCGCCGCCCAAAATATAATGACCTTCTATTTGCCCAATGACAGTCATACAGTGTATCGAGCATTCCTTGTTTTTCGTGACGATTGCGCCGAGCGGCGCCGGGTCATTGACCGGAAGATGCATCTCAGACTGCTGTTCGTCACCGCCATCAGACTGCTGCAATGTTTTCGTTTGCAGCTGTGCCGCTTGTTTCGAAAGTTCCTCTTTTGCTCTTCCGATTTGCTCCATTTCCAATACCTTGCCTTTCTTTGACGCTTGTCCCGCGTAATCCACTGCCTAACAGAGGGAAAGTATAATACTGTATTTTATGACAGAATAAGTTTGACGGGAACGGTGAATTTATAATAGTTTTTGCAAAAATTCATCTTTTTATCATTTACTTTTTCAGGAAATTGTTGTATACTATTTAACTGTGGATAAAATGGATGATTGATATTCGTTTTGTATATAGAGATGGGGACGAATCGCTGAAATATGATAAAGAAACGATACGAAATGCATCCTGTCATGCCTGTTGGCTTATACATAAACGGTTGTTCAGTCATATCTCGTGAAGAAAGGATGCGCTTTTGCGCGGAAAACCGCGGCAAGAGCGGAAGAGAAAGCCATGTCGGAAAATAAAATCCTTGTGGAAACCTCTGCACGGCATGTTCACCTCACGGAGGAACATATCGCTGTATTGTTCGGCGCCGGACATACGCTGACACACAAAAAGGATCTGAGCCAGCCAGGGCAGTTCGCCTGCGAGGAACGGGTGACGGTTGTGGGACCGAAAAAATCGATTCCCAATGTCATCATTCTCGGGCCGGCGCGCAAAGCGTCGCAGGTGGAAATTTCTTTTACGGATGCCAGGACGCTTGGAGTGGATGCTCCGGTTAGAGAAAGCGGTGATCTGAAGGGATCCGCGGGATGTAAGCTGGTGGGACCATGCGGCGAGGTAGAACTGAGCGAAGGTGTAATCGTAGCCAAGCGCCATATACACCTGACGCCTGAAGCAGCAGCTGAGATGCATCTTGCGGACAAGCAGATCGTCAAGGTGCGTATCGAATCGGAACGGACAACGGTATATGGCGATGTCGTGGTGCGGGTGAGCCCCAATTTTGCGCCGGCTATGCACATTGACACAGACGAGTCCAACGCAGCCTGCGCATTTGGAGAATGCTATGGGGAAATCCGAACGTGCTGCAAGTGAGGGTCAGGCGTAAGGAAAGAAACTGTTTTACAGGCAATACAAATCAATGCAGAAATGAAGGAGAGAAGCGAGCATGAGTGAATTGATGTATTCTCATGAAGTGGAAAACATGTGTCCGGTAGCAAAAGGGCCTCATCACGGTCCTGCGCCGATTCCGGAAGAAGGCAAATGGGTTAAAGCCTATGAAATCAAAGACATATCCGGACTGTCACACGGGATCGGTTGGTGCGCGCCGCAGCAGGGAACCTGCAAGCTGACGCTGAATGTAAAGGATGGTATCATCGAGGAAGCGCTGGTGGAAACCTGCGGCTGCTCCGGTATGACGCATTCCGCAGCTATGGCCGGTGAAATACTGCAGGGCAAGACTATTCTCGAAGCTTTGAATACAGACCTTGTATGTGACGCGATCAACGTTGCAATGCGTGAAATTTTCAAGCAGCTTGTCTACGGCAGAACGCAGACCGCTTTTTCCGAGGGAGGACTTCCGGTTGGGGCATCCCTTGAAGACTTGGGCAAGGGCCTCCGTTCCCAGGTAGGAACCATCTTTGCAACGCGTGCGAAAGGTGTGCGTTACCTTGAGATGGCTGAAGGATACATCCTTTCTCTGGGACTTGATAAAAATAACGAGATCATCGGTTACCGCTTCGTACATCTCGGAAAAATGATGGATATGATACGCGCTGGCAAGGATCCGAAGGATGCGTATGAGTCCAATATCAAAACCTACGGCCGTTATGATGAAGCAGTAAAATATATCGATCCCAGAAGCGAATAAGGAAGGAGGCATCGTAACATGATAAAATTTGAAGGATATGAGAGAAGAATTGAGAAGATAGAAGCGTGCCTTGCTGAATATGGGATGAAAAGCTTGGAGGACGCGCACGAAGTATGTCAGGACGCAGGTATCAAAGTAGAAGAAATCGTCAAAGGTGTTCAGCCCATCGCCTTTGATAATGCAGTTTGGGCTTACACACTCGGCTGTGCAATTGCCCTGAAAAAGAAGACTGCTAATGCCGCGGATGCCGCGGAAGCTATTGGTATTGGACTGCAGAGCTTTTGTATTCCCGGTTCAGTAGCGGAAAACCGCAAAGTGGGATTGGGACATGGAAATTTGGGCGCGATGCTGCTGCGTGAAGAAACAAAGTGCTTCTGTTTCCTAGCAGGTCATGAATCATTTGCAGCGGCAGAAGGAGCGATCGGTATCGCCCGAACGGCAAATAAAGTACGTAAAGAGCCGCTGCGCGTTATTCTGAACGGACTCGGCAAGGATGCTGCATACATTATATCCCGCATCAATGGCTTTACCTACGTCGAAACCTCATACGATTTTTATACAGATCAGCTCGAAGTGGTCAGAGAGATCGCTTACTCCGACGGTGATAAGGCGAAGGTCCGCTGTTATGGTGCCAATGATGTCCTAGAGGGCGTCGCTATTATGAAGAAAGAGCAGGTGGATGTGTCCATTACAGGAAATTCCACCAATCCGACCCGTTTTCAGCATCTTGTCGCAGGGACATACAAAAAGTGGTCCTATGAAAACGATAAGAAGTATTTTTCCGTGGCGTCAGGCGGGGGAACGGGACGAACGCTGCATCCGGATAACATGGCTGCAGGACCCGCTTCATATGGCCTGACAGACTCCATGGGAAGAATGCATGGTGACGCTCAGTTTGCAGGTTCATCCTCTGTTCCGGCGCATGTAGAGATGATGGGTCTGATTGGCGCGGGCAACAACCCGATGGTCGGCATGACGGTTGCTTGTGCAGTTGCGATTGCTGAAGCGCTGAAATAAGAGGCTTTTCACATTTTGATTTTAAAAATATCGTTGGACTCATCATTTTTGGTAAATTGCCGATGATGGGTTCAACTTTTTTGTTGTCGGCGAATGGAAACTGAGATGGAAAAATTAAAATGACGGTGGAAAACGAAGGGACTTTCGCGGAGGGGTTCGACGAGTATATTTTAGACTGTAAGTCAAGGAATCTGCGCGATGGTACGCTTCGGCACTACAGCGATTCAGCAAAGCAGCATGTTAAGCATATCGGAGAGGAAACCCTAATAAAGAATATATCGACAAAGAGATTATTAAAAATCTCTTTATTCAGTTGAGCGAGAATTCGGTTTTAAACTATATGAGTTTATATACCTACTCCCGCTGCTTTAACACGCTGAGATATTACTCCATGCGCAAGGAATATATCCCCGCCTTCAAAATCAAAATTTGAAGGTGGACAGACAGCCGTTTGAAACATACATCGACAGAAAGCTGCAGAAGCTTCTTAGAAAGCCAAATTTGCGACACTGCAGTTTTACAGAATGTAAGGTATGGGTTATGACAAACTTCCCGCACTCTTAGCATAGAGAGCTATTCGTTAATGTCAATTTTTTTGTTCTGTAATATTCAACCTTGGCAGGAGCCTGCTTTAGAGGGATAATTTTTCCTGTGAATATCCGCATAAGTAAGCTAACCGTTAATCCTTTCAGACTTCATCAATAATATATACTCAACCATCGTAGGTATGACTTCTAGGTTAATGGGGCCTCGGCCGCTATCTGTCGTGCGATGGTGATGTGCAGTTTAAAACCCCGCTGCTCAATTGGAAAGCCTTCGGTCCGCACCCCCGAGTTAAATTTTGTAAAGTCATTCAAAAGCGGCTTTCTCAATTACTTTCCTACATTAACAGGGATTCTATTTGACGTTCCAATATTCAACGCAAATGATAAAATAAAAAACGCAAAAAATGTGGGAAAACGGCGAAGAGAAAGTAAATTGATAGAATTTTATCGTGACCAAAAAGGCGCGGAAAGGGGGGCGTAAATGCGAGAAGAAAAATGGATGGAAATTCGAAACGAGAGGCTCAAAGGGACGAGTTACGCAGACTTGGGGAAAAGCATCACATAGGTCCAGGGACGG
This sequence comes from Clostridiales bacterium, assembly GCA_019415985.1. Classification (GTDB taxonomy): domain Bacteria; phylum Bacillota; class Clostridia; order Oscillospirales; family CAG-272; genus CAKTAA01. The sequence goes on along the minus strand of DXYE01000143.1, from coordinate 1,084 downwards.
TGAAGAGATACGCAGAATCGCCGCAACGGCCGGAATATACGAAGATTGGCAAAGCAGCAGGTGGACCAGTGGCTGAAAGACGCGCCATATTAGTATAAAGAAGGACACAGCGCAGTCCACCCGCTTCTAGATGCCGTCCTCACGGGCGGAACTGGGGAAAAGGTCCTTGACGCCTGGATGGGGCTGGGTTCAGCAAGGAGATGAGATTAATTTTCATGGAGAACCTTAATCTAGGAATACAGACCATATAATCGGTTCATGGCTTTCAGTTGGTAACAAATTGTATCCGTAGGAGTATGTTGACACAGTTCACCCCAGTTGTCAAGCCTATACCGGGTACTCTTACGGGAATCGTTCTTGTCCGTCTTGACTCTGCGGAGAGAATTATTCCCGTAGTCCTTTGTTAGCTTGGGATTCATTCCTCTGACGAACATTTCTGCATCATAGAGTTGAGCCACAGATGCATAATACCGCCCGGTATGCTCCGGAACGCCTCTTGTTTCACTGTCCAAATTTTTGGGTAGTTCACTGGCGGTGTGGACGTACCTCAAAAGGCTTTGCCACCCCCTCGCCAAAGGATCGGAGAAGCAAAACCATGCTTTTCCCATTGGAGACATCGATATCGGCCGCGCTCATATCCAATCCCCCCATTTCGAGAATTACAAATTGGCGGACCGTCCTTCCCCATTGCCGATTCCCTCTGTTTGTTGACACGAGCGTACTATTTTTGATGTGGGAAGTAAAAAAACAGCACTTGAAAGAATTTCTTTCATTTTACAGCCTTGATAATACCTTTCTGAGCGCTATCAATCTTCATACAAGGAGATGCTATTTTTATTTATTTGATGAATTTTTTTTAAGGAAACACTATATCAAGCGTATTAAAATGAAGAAGAACAATTGATTTCTGATTTATGCGACAAATTTTTAAGCAGTAAAGGTTAGTTAATAATTTATTTAAATGGGCTGTTTCATTTACACAAAACACCGCTTTCAGTAAACGGAAGCGGTGTTTTTGCATGACTTTCCGCAGAAACTTTTACTCTTTGCAACTGTAAACGTTTAAAAACAATGATTTTTACAT
>DXYE01000142.1 GCA_019415985.1 Clostridiales bacterium | reverse complement strand
GATATACGGCTCCATGCCGACCTTTCTGAGGTACTTCATTGCAACCTCTTCGGCTTCGCTCCGGCTGCGCTTCAGCACGGACACCTGACCGGTTATGCAGTTGTTCAGCGCCGTCATGTTATTGAACAGATTGAAGCTCTGGAAAACCATTCCGACCTTCGTGCGGTATTTCGTTATGTGAAAGTCGGGGGACGTTATGTCCTTGCCGTGGAACATTATCTGTCCGGAGGTCGGAGTTTCAAGGAGATTTATGCATCTCAGCATTGTGCTTTTGCCCGATCCGGAAGCACCGATTATGCTGAGGACCTCGCCTTTTTTTACACTGAGGTTGATATCGTGCAGTACGGCATGATCGCCGAACTGCTTCTGAAGATGTATAAGCTCGATTACATTTTCGCTCATGGCTCAGTCCTCCGTCTTTATATGTATCTCGGCTGCCGAATCACTCTGCGATCCGAAAATCGTGTAATTATCCTTGCCGTCGAGACGCTTTTCGATATAGCGCAGCAGGCGCGTGATCGAGAACGTGAGTATGAAGTACAGCACGCATATAACATGGTACGTTTGGAACGTCTGAAAATTCTGCCTCTTTATTATGCCGGCAAAATAGTAGAGCTCCGTTACTCCGATAACATTAAGCACCGATGTATCCTTAATATTTATAACGAACTCGTTGCTGACAGACGGAAGAATATTGCGTATAACCTGAGGAAGTATTACCTTGATCATCGTCTGCGAATGGGTCATTCCGATCGACATTGCGCCCTCAAACTGACCCTTGTCTATCGAAATGATTCCTCCGCGCACGATCTCCGCCATATATGCACCGGTATTTATCGAAACGATGAGTATTCCCGAGGGTATAAGCGGAAGCGTCTTCCCCTCTGTAGCAAATGCATACCCCCAATAGATAACCATCGCCTGAACCATCATCGGCGTTCCGCGAAAAATTTCAACATACACCGCAATAATTCCGTTCAGTATCTTATGGAGGGTTCTCGTAACCGGATTTTTTGATAAAGGTGCCGTACGTACCATTCCGGTGAGAAGCCCTACCGCAAGTCCCGCAACCGTGCCTACAAGCGAAAGAATCAGAGTGTTCTTGATTCCGGAAAGAAGGAACGGATAATACTTCAGGAAAATGTTGACTACATCATTCAGAAAACTCATTATAAACTCCGTTTATGATCTAAAAAATCACTTTTTGATAATAACAACAAGGTTTGATTCATAATACGTATCGGTAAAATCTACCTGTGCTGCGCGTTCTGCCGTCGGGCTTATGCCTGCTATAATTGCATCAATCGCACCGGAATCGATAGCGGGGATAAGCGAATTCCACTCAATTGCGTAAATCTCAAGTCTGAGATTGAGACGGTCTGCGATATATTTGGCGATCTGAACGTCATATCCGTTTGCCCAAAGATTTTCCTTTCCCTCTCCGCTTATCGGAATGCATCCAAAGGTCTTCCCTTCCATATCGGTCCAATTGTAAGGCTCATAAGCGCATTCCATTCCGATCTTGAGTGTGCCGACAGGTTCCGCGGGAGTTTCACTGCTTATCGCAAACTGATCAACAGTCTTTCCCGAGGATATGGCAACTATCTGCTCCATAAGCTGTTTCTTCTGATCATCGGTAATCTCTGCAAGAATCGAATTCATCCTCTCGCGAAGATCCGAACCCTTTTTCAAGCCGACTGCAATTCCGACATCGGCGGGGGTAGCCGTGAATCCGGTATCGTTGTTCTTCAGGGGAATGTAGGTAAGAGTATCGTCCGATCCGCAAACGGCAAGTGCGGTGGGCTCCTCTGCTACGTATCCGTCGATTGCACCGCTCTTAAGAGCGGCGAGAAGGTCGGAAAACTCAGGGTAGGTTGAAGACTGTACATCCTCAATCTGTGAGAGTGCATCTGCGTGGAAGGTTGCCGCCTGCGCCGCAATCTTTGCACCTTTAAGATCGGCAAGGTTCTTTGCGTTTCTTATGTCATTGCTTTCCTTTTTTGCAGAGCACGACGCAAAGCAAGCAACGCACATTACCGCTGCGAGTATCGACGAGACTGTTCTTGTGATTCTGTTCATGGTTTTTCTCTCCTATGAATTTGTATTAAAACACATAAAAAGCCTGCGACCCGAAAGGTAATCGCAGGCTTTAGTTGAATTACGGAATCAAAAGCCGTTGATAGCTCTCCACATAAATGTGACAGTACCGTGTCTTTTAAACACGATCCCAACAATCCTGCGGCGGCAACCGCAAAACCGTTTCGGCGGAACAGCCTTTCCCCTGCCGCCGTTTGCCGTCGTGTGCAACAGAGTACTTATCATATCCGCAACCTCTATCAGGTGCCGAATTATTATGTATTTTGATCGTATTATAAACCACACAAAGTACTTTGTCAACAGTTTTTTTGAATTTTGTATATAGGCATACAAATCAGAGCGCAAATCATGTCTGAATTGTGCAAAATGCATCCGCGTTTTTCGTTTTTTCGGAGTTCACGAGCGTTTTTACCGAGAATGACGTTTCCGAAAGTCCGGTCGGCACTTAAGAAAGGCAGACAAAATAAAGCCTCGGTCGATGTGCCGGGCGTCGGCAATTACAAAAAATCAAATGCCGAAACACGGGTTCCGAGCCATGCGGAATACGGATTCTGCGGCTTAGGAAATACGGTCTCCGCAGCTTATTAAATACAAACGCCGCATCTTACATAACAGAGAAACAGCCCCCGCCGGGGCTGTTTCCGTTGGTTGATTCCGTATTGATTCCGTACTTGCGGTAAATGATTTCGCATACCGCGAGAATCCGCATTACCTTTCGCGGCGTCCTCTGTCGAATTCGGGGTTCCAGCCGTAGAAGTTGCTTGAATCCATGCGGTCCTGCGATATTCTGAGAGCATCACCGAAGCGCTGATAGTGTACAAGCTCGCGCTCTCTGAGGAAGCGGAGCGTGTCGCATACATCGGGATCGTCCATCTGACGCAGCAGATTATCATAGCATACACGAGCCTTTTGCTCTGCTGCAAGATCCTCGTTAAGATCGGCAAGGACATCGCCCTTTACCGCAAAGCCGAGTGCGCTGAACGGCTCCCCGGACGGTGAGCAAGGATATATTCCCGTCGTATGCTGAGTGAAATATGCGTCAAATCCCGCCTTCTTTATCTCTTCGACCGACAAATTGCGTGTAAGCTGATATATAATGGAGGATACCATTTCCACATGCCCGAGTTCCTCGGTGCCCAGAGAAGCATCGGAAATGTTCCAATGTATCAAATATGAGGACAAGCGTGAGGTCTTTGGCTTAAAGATACATAGCTTTTCGACACTCGACAGAATTAAAAAATATGACGACTCTGACAACGAGGAAAATGCCGAAAAGCCTTATTCTATCAAGGTTGGCGAAACAAAGCGGACGATAAATCTATACGCCATCGCTACTACAAAATTTCAAATTGCTGTCTAAATCAATGCTAAACCGTGTGCGCCATTTGTGGACAAGCAGGTGTTTGTAACCACACCATTTTATAATTTGAATGGTGTGGTTTACTACACATTTGACTTGGCAATACGAGCTAAATATAATGAGCTAAAACAACCTAACGAGATGTTTTTACGGCACAATTTGGTGCAGAGGTAAGAGTATGGTTTCAATAAAAGACAGGAAAATTCTTAGGCAGATGTTCTCGCATTATGATTATGTAATGACCACGGCTCAGTTGAGCAAAGAAAAACTATATTACAGGGATATTCAAAGAATGTTGGGAGCTGGCTTGATAGAAAAAGTCAAGCGTGGCTACTATCATTGGACTATGGGGTCTGGCAAAGGCGATGTGGTGATAATCAGCCGTTTATTCCCCGATGGTATTCTATATATGGAAACGGCTTTATTCTATTATGGGTACAGCGATAGAAATCCTGCGGAGTGGAACATTGCTATTGATAAAAACACTTCCAGACAACGCACGAGAATAGATTACCCATCTGTAAAGGCTTATCGGATAGAGCCAACCATCCTCTCTATCGGAGCAACCAGAGGAGAAATAAATTTTACCGATGTTCGCATTTATGACCGTGACCGTACCATCTGCGATGTTTTGCGTAATATGAACAAGATGGACAAGGAACTCTTCAACAAAGCAATTCAAGGCTATGTAAACGACCCTCAAAAGAATGTTCCCAACCTTATAGAATATGCGAAAACAATGAGAGTATGGAACAAAGTAAAGAACTTAATCGGAGTATGGCTGTAATGCCGAATATCGCTGCTCCACTCTGACAAACACAAACCTACAGTACAATATAAACGCAAGGAGGTCGAGCGTATGAAAGACAAAACCACTCATCTATATGTAGACAGTCACGAAAGGACGCTGATATTACATAGCCTTGTGGAGCTGAAAAACGCTCTCATACGGCAAGGCAGATATACGGACTGCATTGACGAACTTATTTTCAAGGTAGTCAATGCTCCCGTCAAGAAAATGAAAATCGAATATGTCTAAGGCAATTCAAGAGTGAGCCGCTTATTCTTTTCCATAAGAGTAAGCGGCTTTTTTGCGTTCTCTGTACGATTTACATAGCCGCCTTGACAAAGCGGCTAAATCTATGCGAAAGGAGGACGCAGCTATGTCAAATTGCAAAGTGATTGCTCTGACCAACCAGAAAGGCGGCGTTGGCAAGACCACTACGGCGGTCAATCTGGGGGTAGGTCTGGCGAAGCAAGGAAAAAGAGTGCTGTTGATTGACGCCGATGCACAGGCAAATCTCACAATGGCTCTGGGTTACAGCCGACCAGACGATTTGCCCATTACGCTCTCCACAATAATGCAGAACATCATAGACGATAAATCTTTTGATGTTTCGCAAGGGATTTTATCCCACAACGAGGGCGTTGACCTGCTTCCGTCAAACATTGAGTTATCGGGCTTTGAAGTAAGGCTAATCAATGCGATGAGCCGTGAGCGTGTTCTGAAAACCTATGTGAATGAGGTTAAGAAGAATTATGATTATGTGCTTATCGACTGCATGCCGAGCTTAGGTATGATAACCATTAACGCTCTGGCGGCGGCTGACAGCGTAGTTATCCCAACGCAGCCCCACTATCTTTCTGCAAAAGGTTTAGAGCTGTTGCTTCGCTCCGTGTCAATGGTCAAGCGGCAAATCAATCCCAAACTCAGAATTGACGGTATCTTAATGACAATGGTTATGCCCCGTACCAACATTTCAAAAGAAATCACGGCAACGGTCAAGAGTGCCTACGGTCAGAAAATCAAGGTGTTTGACACTGAGATACCTCATTCTATCCGTGCGGTGGAGGCGACCGCAGAGGGTAAAAGCATTTTCGCCTACGACAAAGGCGGCAAGGTTGCCGCAGCGTATGAACAGTTCTCAAAGGAGGTGGCAGAGCTTGGCGAGAAACAGAGAAACCAAAATCGAGCTGACCGCTTACGATGACCTGTTCCAGACAGACGAAAGCCGTGCGGAAGCAGCTTTAAGCAAGATACGGGATATTCCCATATCGGAGATTGACGAGTTTCCAGACCATCCGTTCAAGGTTTTAATGGACGAGGATATGGAACAGCTTGTCGAGAGCGTGAAGCGGAACGGCGTAATGACCCCCGCTACCGTGCGTTTGAAAGAGGACGGACGGTATGAGCTTATCAGCGGTCACAGGCGCAAAAAGGCTTGTGAGCTTGCGGGACTTGAAACCATCAAATGCGAGGTCAAAGACCTTACCCGTGATGAAGCCATTATCATTATGGTAGAAAGCAATCTGCAAAGGTCTGTTATTCTGCCGAGTGAAAAAGCCTTTGCCTATAAAATGCGGCTTGAAGCGATGAACAGACAGGGACAGCGTTCAGATTTAACTTCCTGCCCAATGGGCAATAAGTTGACGAGTGCTTCGGAAGTGGCGAAAGATGTTGGAGATAGTGAAAGACAGATTTTCCGTTTTATCCGCTTGACCGAGCTTGTACCCGAAATTCTCCAGATGGTAGATGAACGGCAAATCGCTTTCCGTCCTGCGGTGGAGATTTCCTATCTTGCCGAGGAACAGCAATACACCTTGCTTGAAGCGATGAGCTATAACGACGCTACTCCCTCATTGGCGCAGGCTATCAAAATGAAGAAGTTTAACCAAGACGGAAAACTGACGGACGAGGTTATCCAATCCATTATGGAGGAAGAAAAGCCAAACCAAAAGGAAAAGCCCGCTTTCCGTGATGAACGGATAACCAAGCTCATTCCGAAAACCGTTCCCAAAGGACAGGAAACGGATTTTGTTGTCAAGGCGTTGGAGTTTTACAACCGACACCTGCAACTG
>DXYE01000141.1 GCA_019415985.1 Clostridiales bacterium | reverse complement strand
AATATTATATATAGGTATTTATTATATCACAAAAATGATAGATTTTCAAGTGATTTCTTATAAATTTGAAAGAAACTGCCATTGTATTCGGACGTGGTCTACAGCAAAGGAGAGAAAGAAAGAAGAGGATAGAAATTCATTCTGTTGGTGTATCATAAGTATAGTAACGTAGGTTGAGATAATGGGAAGAAGAAAAAGGGCGCTGCAAAAAACTTTTGCAGCGCCTTGAAGGGAAATTCGCATTCACATCATTTAAAAATAGAAAAATGCATGCTTAAACCTCTTTTGCGGTGATTTCAGCGCAGTTGAAGGAAAGCTGTTTTGCAAAATATCGAATGAAAACAAATTTCACAGAAAGCTCTACGCCTGCTTTACATTTAGGCGGAGAAGAGGATAACCATGAGGATGGTTATTCATCTCCGGACGTTTCGTCATCGCCTGAATCTCTTACTATAACGCCGTTTTCAAAGATGCCCTCGTATACACGGCCGCTCGCGAAACGGTAAACGCCCTGTCCGTTCATATTGTTCTCGGCGAACTCCCCCTCATAAATATCGCCGTTCGCCCATGTGTAGGTACCTGTGCCGCTTCGCGCATCCGCTTTATAATCACCTGTATAAATATCGCCGTTCGCAAATTTCTGCGTGCCCGTGCCCTCTTTCAGGTCATTGACAAAGGTACCTGTAAATGAGGAGCCGTCCGCCCATATGTAGGTACCCTCTCCCTCCTTCTTGTCGTCCTTGAAGCCGCCGGTGTAGGAGGAACCGTCGTTCCATGTATAGGTACCCGTACCGTTTTTCTTTCCCTCGGCAAACTGACCTTCGTATTTGTCTCCGTTGCTGTAGGTAAAGACTCCTTCTCCGGACAGATATCCGTTTTCAAACTGACCTTCGTATTTGTCGCCGGTACTGTATTCCAGTGTTCCGGTCCCATGGAGCTTCAGAGAAGCGTTCAGTTCTCCCCGATAGACATCTCCGTTGGAAAAGGTTACGGTTTGATCCGCCATATTCACTTCTGCAGTAACGCCGTTTGAATAGAAAAGATTTCCTTTGTAGGGCGAACCGTCCGCATCCACCTTTCCGAAAAATTTGACATATCCGCCGATTTCTGTTCTGATGCTCGTATAGCGGATTCCGCATAGATAGAGGACCAGCAGAATGACAAGAACACAGCCCAATGCAATCAGGAAAGTCGTAAGAAAGATCTTTCCCGTTCCATTGCCTTGCCGGCGGCGCGGCGGTGCGGCCTGTTGTTGATTGTTCATGGCTGTTTTTCTCCTTATGTATTTTAGGTAATCCTCCGGAATAGCTCCGGTGTTTTGTAGAAAAGAGCATGATGGAGGATGCCTTAAAGAACGCATAAATAAAAGCAGTTCAGTCTTTCCGGCTGCTGCATGCAAACGGTAAGAACGATAATGGATAAAAACTGGAATTGAGTTTTGGCTGTCAATAGGGGGGCAATTTTGCAGTGTAAAAAGCCGCATTTTCGAAGAAACTCTGTACTGTGGATCATATGGCTGTGCACAATTTACCCGGAAAAACCCCGGCAGTCCGGATGACTGAACCTGTTCAGTCGGAAGAAAGCTGCGGCACACGACCCGTTGCGGTTTTACAAGAAGTAATGTTGCGCTGTGCACATTATACCATAAAATTTCAAAGAATGCAACGGGTAAGTTTGTGTTGTAAACTGTCGTAATAAAATGCAAGGTTTCTAATATTCAAACGAACGCCGCGAAAAACGGTTTTGAAGGATTTTATACCGATGAATTGGTCGAACAATTCCTTATCTTAACAGCGTATAGCCGTTTCGGAAGGTTAAGAGAAAGCTACCGCTGTTTCAGCCAAATGAGCAGCACAGAGATATCAGCCGGACTGATCCCGCTGATTCTCGAGGCCTGTCCCAAATTTGCCGGACGGATCTGTGCAAGCTTCTGCGCAGCCTCCAGCCGCAGACCCTTGATAGTGGAATACGGCAGATCCGGAGGCAATTTTTTGTCCTCCATCTTTTTCATCTTTTCGACCTCACGGAGCTGACGCTGAATGTAACCATCGTACTTGATGCAAACCTGAGCGGCCTCCAGCACCTGACGCGGGAGATCCGGTCTCTGCGTATCTACAGGCTCCAATGCAGCATAATCGAGCTGGGGACGGCGGATAAGCTCACAGAGACGCTGCCCGCCGCGCGGTTCCGTTCCGTGCGTCCGCATGATATTCGTAAGCGTGTCCGATTCGGGAATGAACGTAATTTCTGCGCGTTTGATTTCTTTGCGGATAGCCTCCTGCTTTTTCAAAAAGCTTTCGTAGCGTTCGTCGGAGATCAGACCGACCCGTCTGCCTTCCGGCGTAAGACGGGCATCCGCATTATCCTGCCGCAGCAGCAGTCTGTATTCCGAACGGGAGGTCATGATACGATAGGGCTCCTTCGTTCCCTTGGTTACCAGATCGTCGATCAGGGTACCGATATAGGAGGAATCTCTCGTAAGCGTGAGCGGCTCCATTCCCTTGAGCTTCAGGGCAGCGTTGATACCGGCCACAAGCCCCTGTGCGGCGGCCTCCTCGTAGCCGGACGTACCGTTGAACTGTCCCGCTCCGTACAGTCCCGAAATTTCTTTGAACTCCAGTGTAGCATAGAGCTGTGTGGGGTCCGCGCAGTCGTATTCGATGGCGTACGCGGGACGCATCATTTCCGCCTGCTCAAAGCCGGGAAGGGAACGGAGCATTTCCCTCTGAACGTCCACAGGCAGAGAAGAAGAAAAGCCCTGAAGATACATTTCATCTGTATCCAATCCCATGGGCTCAACAAAAAGCTGATGCCTTTCCTTGTCTGCAAATCTCACGATTTTGTCTTCAATACTGGGGCAGTAGCGCGGGCCTGTCCCTTCAATCATTCCGGTATACAGGGGAGATCGGTGAAGATTTGAACGTATGATCTCATGAGTCTGATGCGTTGTGTATACCACATGGCAGCACAGCTGCGGGCGTCCTTTATAGTGAGCTTCCGCTGTACGAACGGAAAAAGGGAGGGGATGTTCTTCGCCGCCCTGCACTTCGAGGCGGGAAAAGTCGATGGATCTGCGGTGGATGCGTGCGGGCGTACCCGTTTTAAATCGCATCAGACGAATGCCTTCACGGATGAGCGCATCTGAGAGGCCGGAGGCCGGCAGCATGTTATCCGGACCGGAGGAAAAGGCCGCCTGACCTACAATGACGCGACCGCGCAGGAACGTTCCCGCACAAATGATTGCAGCGCGTACACGCCATACGGAACCCAGGTGGGTTGTGACCGAAACAAGCGACCGGCGGCCCTCCGGGCCGGTTTCACAGGAGAAGTCCGTAACTTCGGCCTGAACCAACCGCAGACCTGATGTTTTTTCGAGCGTCCGTTTCATGTAAAGCCGGTATTGCTGCCGGTCTGCCTGCACCCGTTTGGAATGAACAGCGGGACCCTTGCCGAGGTTCAGCATTCGGCTCTGCAGCGTTACACAGTCAGCGGCGTAGCCCATTTCGCCGCCGAGCGCATCGATTTCAAACACCAAATGGCCCTTTCCTGTTCCACCGATGGACGGATTACAGGGCATATTGCCCACAGCGTCCAGGCTCATGGTGAAGAGAACGGTATCCAGCCCCATACGCGCGCAGGCAAGCGCCGCTTCAATACCCGCATGTCCGGCGCCGATGACCGCGACGTCAGCATGGTCGAAGATTGAGCTGGAAAGTATATTTTTCATAGATATGACTGCCTTTCCTGTCATGAGAAATTGAGGGCTGGATGTGACCGCCTGGCGCGGAAAAAGGGCGTGTCTTTGGGAAAAAAGCGGCAGATGCCGGCTTTTTTATGTTAATTGCAAATGAAATTTATAAAATCGAGACCTCTTTTGTCCGGTCTCGGGACGCGTTTGATGCATAACCGCCTTTCGGCTATGTCCGACGCTGAACGCAAATGCCTTTTAATGGAAAGCAGCCTTTTTTGAAGAATTTCAATCGCCGTTTTCCTAATTGTTTTTTCCTATTCAGCGGTAATCAAAGGAAATTCATCATCGGATTCCAGGGAAACCGGGTCGCTGTCCTCAGATTCGACCGCAGAGGTATCTGGTGGAAAGGTCAGCTCTGTCGTCTGACTCTGTGTGTCCCAATTCTCTTTGGGCGGCCGTTCGATAAAGGTGATATCATACCATTCGAGCTGATAAGCAATCAGCGCAAAGGTCAAAAAGGCGAGAAGGAAAACACCGATGGCTCGTTTCATACAAATTCCAATGCCTCCAACTGTGAAATAAAAAATAGAACGAAAAGCGGGACATCCTCTGAGCTTTTGCGTCGGTTCAAGGCCCGGTCCCTTTTACATTAAAATGACCGCGAAGCCAGCCGGTATGAGACGCTTTCGCGGAGATCCGCGGCGTACGCTCTCACCTCAAAGGCGGTTTGTCGCACGGCGGCGGAAAGACAATGAAGAGGGTTCGCATTATAAACAGAAAGTATAAAGGGAGCTTCTGTAAGTGACAAATGCCCGATCTAACGCGGGCTTCTGTCTTAGTCAACTCTATTTGTGATATTTACCGCCATGCAGCAGGTTCATGGCGCGGTACAGCTGTTCCGCCAGAATCACCTGCATAAGCTGGTGGGGGAACGTCATTTTTGAGAAAGAAAGTTTGAAATCGGCAGATTTTTTTACAGTTTCGGAAAGACCGTTGGAGGAGCCGATCATAAAGGCAAACGCGCTGCAGCCGCGCGCAGCCATGGAATCCAGCCGTGCGGCAAAGGCTTCCGACGACAGCGCATCTCCCTCAATACAAAGGGCGATACGGCATACGCGGTTCGGCAGCGCTTCAAGCATGCGCGCCCCCTCCTTTTCCAGGGCCAGCCGTATCTCTTCGGGCGATGGACGGTCCGGAAGCTTCTCCTCTCGGATCACGATGTGACAGAGCTCCGCATAGGGCTGAAGACGTTTTTCATATTCGAAAAGCGGTGCGGTCAGGAACTTTTCCCTCAGTTCCCCAACAGAAACAATATAGAATTTCAGTGAAAATCCCTCCACAAGGTCTGAAACCGATTTGAAATGCCGTTTAAAAAAGATATCCTTTTTAGTATACCCGGATTCCCTCCATTTGTCAAATGAAATTTGACTAATGGGACTTTGTCAAATGAAATTTGACTAATGGGATTTTGTTAATCCCAATTTGAATATCATTAAATTATGGCCTCTCAACAGAGGTTACAGTGTTTTAATAAAATCCTCCGAAAGCCTTAGAAATAAAGGTTTTATCGTAATGTGTTCGCCTTATCTCTTTATACGGTTACACACAAGTTTACTCTTTCCCTCATTGCTAATAGGGGCAAATGCAAGGGCAAGAAAATCTCATAACAAGATATAACAGAGTGTGGCAATCGGAGAACTGTGATGTATGTGCGAATATATTATAACGGAGGATTTTTCAATGGACAAGTACATTTACGATGATAAAAATGGTCTGTGGTATGAACTGCAAGGAGATTATTATATTCCTTGTCTTATCTTACCAGCCGTAAAAGAACAGCCTATCGGTTTGTGGGTGCAGCGGCACTTGCGGTATTTGAAAGAATACCGCAGAAATACATACACAATGCTACTTACAAGCGGCAGGCTGAATACTTACCTTGCCGATTAGATAAAAAGCGCAGGAACGCATAAAAAGGCTTATAGAGCAGATGAAATGGGCGCAGGGTATCACGGAGCAGCTAAAGGCGGAAAATGCTTTGGAATGGACACAGAGAATGAATAACATACGAGCGTGTGCAAAAGAGATTGTAGAAAAGGAAATCATCTTTGCATAAACAAAGGGCGGCAGAGAGAAATCTATGCCGTCAACCATATTAAAAAGTCAGTAACACGCTTTGCTTTTCAGGCGGTCTAAGGTTAATATTTATACCCTTGATACAGTTCGCTCAAACAGCTGTACTATTCACAGTACAATAAAGGAGAGTAAATTTATTCATTTATACCATGTAAAATTCCTTTTACATGAATTTCTCCTTTTGTAAAAGACATTTGATAGACAGACATACAGCAATTTAGTAAACTCATAAATGAAGGAGGACACACACAATGAGGATAGAGGATAAAATTAAAAATGCTCGTATACAAAAGGGATATACACAGGAACAGGTAGCAGAGAATCTCTTAGTTTCCAGGCAGACCATCTCTAATTGGGAGAATGGAAAATCATTACCCGATATTATAAGTATTATAAGGATGAGCGAGTTATATGAATTAAGTCTTGATGAATTGATGAAAGGAGATAAAGCATTGTTGAAGAAAATAGAAAAAGATGTTAGGACTGTTAAGGCGGAGAAAAGAATTATAAAGTTTGCATGGATATCTATTGTAATAGGTACTATTCTAATTATTCTTGGAGAAATATTTGAGG
>DXYE01000140.1 GCA_019415985.1 Clostridiales bacterium | reverse complement strand
AAGTTTCGCTGTGAACCACGCAGGATAACTCGTCCGCATAAAGCACAAAATGATCGGACGGATACCTGTCGTCGTGGCTTAAAGTTTCAAGAAGATAGTCTACCGGCTCGTCGGAGTAATGTTTCTCCGCGTTTGCCTTTGCCCGTTTGAGATTTCTGCTGAAATTCCGGGCCACCGTCTTGGTGAAGGAGTCCACCATGGCGACGATCCGTTCTTCATCAGAGGGAGACATCATGCCGCATCCCTCCTTTTTGCAGATTTGAGCTGGTTCTTTTTCGCCTCCTCACATAACCAGAACACATCTCAGGGGTGCAAACCGGAAAGTTTTTGAAAAATATTTTGAGAAAAATTTTTGAATGGGTGAGTCTATCAAAATACTGGTTAGGAGCTGCACATACAATTTTCCTCCTCATACAAAATGGGCCAATCCGCACAAGGCAGACTGGCCCATTTTGGCAAGTGCTTGTCTTGCCCTGAAAAATAAGTTATGAAGATTTCTCGCTTTGCTCTATCTGTAATTCACCCTTTTTCAGCCGGAACACCACATCCGCCTGTTTTGCCAGCTCACCTGAGTGGGTAACAACTATCACGCATTTCTTCATCTGATGGGCGCTTTCTTTCAAGATTTCCGTAATATCCCCAGCCGTATCCTCGTCCAGATTGCCGGTAGGCTCGTCCGCCAGAATCACCGGAGCTTCGCTTGCGAGCGCCCTTGCAATGGCTACCCGCTGCTGCTGGCCGCCGGAGAGTTTCAGCACGTTCCGTTTGGATTCCTCCCTCGTCAGCCCCAGCCGTTCCAGAAACGGGAGTGCCGGTTTCTTTGAAGTCAGCCGGACATTCTCCTGCGGGGTCATATAGTCAATCAGGTTGTAGCTCTGAAAGATAAAAGAAACATTCTTTTTCCGATGGCCTGCCAATCCGGCCTGTGCAATGTCCTTCCCTTCAAACAGGATATTCCCGCTTGTGGGGCTGTCCAGACCGCCCAGCAGGGATAGAAGGGTTGTCTTGCCGCACCCGGACGGGCCGAGAATAGCATACATTTTTCCCGCCTCCATCTGCGCATTGATCCCTCTCAGCACCTTCCTCTTTTTGTCATAAGAGTATGTTAGGTTTTGCAGTTCCAAAATTCCCATAGAGGCACCTCCTATTCACCTTCGGGCACAAATTCATAGTCAAAATCATAGTCCTTTACTTTATCCGGCACCTCGTAATCTATGATGGGCGAGCCGGATTGCTCCTGCGTTTCGTCTGATTTATTCTCCTTGGGGGTACACCCTGTGAACAGCAATCCCACAAAAAGGAGGACAGAAAACATTTTCCATGCTTTTTTCATATCGTTACCGCCTTTCTCAGCTCATTTTCGATAGAATTTCCCGCGGTTTCAGCCGCATGACGGAAATTGAGGATATTCCAGCGGATACCGTTACAATCCCGATCCCCAGCAGGAATAGGAGGCCCATTTCCTCAAGCTGTACACGAACCTGTAATTCCGGGGTTTCGATTTCCGGCTCACCGGTATCTGTTCCGGCCTCCCCACGGGTTCCGGCAGATAAGCCGTCTTCCTGCTGTGCCTCCGTTACCGCCTGCCCGGATTGCAATACGTTTCCCATCTGGCCCGCAATGGCGCTGGCGGAGAAATAAGAGAGGGAAAATGCTAATATCGCAATCAGCAAAACCTCGGCGATATACTGCCCTAAGATGGACAGCTTGCCGATCCCAACCGAGAGCAGGACGCCGGTTTCATGGATGCGGGTTCTGGCCCACATGGTTAGAATGAGCGAGAGGATGGCGATGCTTACAATCAGCGCGATCATCAAAATGGTGGATACCAGCTCCGATAACTGTTCCAAAGAGGACGCGGCGTTTTCATAGTCCTCGTTGTCAATCAGAAAAGAAAAGCCTTTCCAGTCCACGCCGCTGATTTCCTTTACTTTAGAAATGATTTCCTCCATGTTCTGCGGGTCGTCCACCGATACCGTCAGCTCGTTAAAGCCCTGTATTGCGGGGCTGTTTTCGTAAGCCACCAAAGTGGCAAGGTCGGTGATGATAAGGTTTTGTATTTTATCGTAGGTTGTCACCTGATCGTTGATGCCTTCGATTTCTTTTGGAGAGAACAGGCCCACAATCTCAATCTCCACGCCTTTGTCCGTCTGGATTTTGTCACCAATTTTCAGGCCGTTTTTCTCAGCCAAATCCTTGCTGATCAGCCCCTTGTTTTTGTCGTCCGGCAGGATATGCCGCCCCTGCGTCAGCGTAAGCTGCCCGGAAGTAAACCGGGTAAGTTCCTCGCTTTTCCATGTGCTTAAAATCTTTGAGGATGCGCGAAATTCTTCCTCAATGGGGATATTGCCGGTAAATAGTTCCAGAGAGGGGAACGCCGCCAGCCCCTCCACGGTGGCGCTGCACTCCTTGATCCCCTCAATTTCCCGGATTTGCTCTGCCAGCTCCGGGCTGATCTGCTGGGTGGAATACATCAGGGTTCCACCCTCCACGCTTTCCACCTTCAAATAGGGGTTGTTTTCCGTGTAGTCAAAGCCAATGAGAAAACTCCCACCAAGGCTTTGCCGCAGCTCCTGCTGGGCGGCTTTCGAAGCGTTCCCCAGCGCCAGAGCGGTCAGTACAAAGGTTGCCATCACCAGCAAGATGACAAAAAGAAGGATACTCTTGCCCCTCTTGCGGACGATGTACAGCCACGCTCGATTCATAAAGTTCATAGAATGACCTCCGTTTCATATAGGATAAGTGTTGCAACGCTGACAGCATAGCACCCCAATATGGAACCAGTATGAAACGGATAAAAAAGCAATCGCTTTATGGGAGATAAAGGGTAAAGCACATTCCCGGCGGATTTTTGGTCGCCTCAAATTGATAGGGCAGCCCAAGGGCCTTTGAAAGCGTATCTACAATATATAATCCCAGCCCATTTCCTCCTTCTTTGCGGTCACGGGCAAAGTCCGGACGGTAGAACGGCTCAAATACATGTGCCAGCTTATCCGGCGGGATGGGCGTACACTCGTTTTCTATTTTTATCTGCCAGGCGGTCAATAGAACGGTGATCTTGCATCCCGGCTTTGTGTAGGAAACCGCGTTGGAGAGCAGATTGGACAGGATTTTTTCAAGGCTTTTCTTCGACGTATGGACAGGGCACTTTCCCTGTATGCTGAAAGAAAAGTCGAGTCCCTTTGCCTTCGCAATCAACTGATAAGGCTCGCAGATCGCCGGAAGGCGCTCCGACAGGTCAAAGGTTTCCGCGTCTTGTTTCTCCTGTGTAAAATCCAGCCGGGAGGTATCCAGAATTTCTTTAATCATAAAGGAGAGCTGTCCGGTAATCTCCTTACATTCCAACAGACAGCGATCCCGGTCTTTGTATTTTCCAATGCCTAAGATCATGTTTTCCAAAATCGCGTTCAGGGCCGTCACCGGCGTTTTCAGCTCATGGGAGGCGGCCCGCAGGAAATCAATTTTTGACCGTTCCGCCTCACGGACGTTTTGCTTTTCTTCTTCCAGATTTTCAATGGTGGAAAGCAGGCTGGCATACAGCTTATTTACGCGGGCGGCCAGCTCGCCAATCTCGTCCTTCGTATGCACCACGCAGATTGCAGCCTTATCCAGTTTTTCCATCTTTTCCGTTGTTTCCGCAATCTGCTTGATCGGCCTCGTCATGGCTCTGGAAAACAACAGGGAACACCCGGCGGATATGATGGCGCAGCAAAGCAGGGATACCGGCAGTGCTTTTCCGATAGCGGATTTTATCAAGATTCCGGTATTCACAGCACTCTCGATAATGGCCCCTTCCACGAAACGGTTGGTGCTTACGGTCATTTGCGGCGCAAGCACATAGAGAAAGACATGGGCCATCACAGTGACAAACAGCATCACCAGAAAGGTGTATAAGAAGATTTTAGTAAAGAGCTTTAAGTTTCTCATGGGTGTTCCTCATACTTGTAGCCAACGCCTTTTACCGTTACAATCCGGTCAAGACTCAGCTTTTTCCGTAAATTTTTAATGTAGGTATCAATCGTTCGGTCAATGATGGGGTAACCATATCCCCACAGCTCGTCCAAGATCTGCGACCGTGTAAGCACCAGACCTTTATGCTCCACCAGCAGTTTCAACAGTTCAATCTCCTTTGGTGTCAGGTCAATGGAGCCGTCCGGCCCGGAAGCGGTGTAGCCGCCAAAATCCACCGTAATATCGCCCATCTGGATTTGGTTCAGTTCCGGGCTTTTCCCGCACCGCCGCAGCAGGGCCGTCACCCGTTTCCCCAGCAAAAGCATGGAAAAGGGCTTTGTGATATAATCATCCGCCTGTTCATCAAAGCTGGCCGCCTGAGTAGGTTCATCGTCAAGGGCGGTAAGCATTAAGACGGGGATGTTGCTTGTCATTCGCAGTTCTTTTAATACCTCTAAGCCGGTTAATTTCGGGAGCATAATATCCAGAACCACTAAATCAACCGATTTCTCCCTTGCAATCTGCAAGCCCTGTTCCCCATCAAAGGCAGACAAGGTGGTATGTCCTGCGGAGCTCATGTATTCGCAGATTGCCTCGTTGGTGGCGGTATCGTCTTCCACAATCAATAAAACAGCCATTTTTACACCTCCTCGCTCCATCATACCAAAGCAATATGGAAAGAGTATGAAATGCTTTGTGTCAGATTGACAGTGTACTGGACTTTTATGAAAAAGCAAGCCTTTCATAATGAGGCCAATCCGCACAAGGCAGACTGGCCCATGTTGACAGGGCACTGGCCTGCCTTGCTTTTCCACCCGTGGTGTGTAAGCTGTCACTTACAAGACACAAGCCGGACAGCGAAGGCCGCGGGCAAAGCCGCCATAGGGTAACACTGGTAGTGGCTTCCTTCCCTTATAAAAATTCCTATTTTTTCAGTTGGTAAAAATCATAAAACGCAGCGTGTTTCGCAATCAGTGTTTCAAATGTGCCATGCTCAATGATTTTTCCGTCTGCCATAAAGATAATCTCATCATACAGTTCAAGAATATCTTTACTCATATTGTGCGTAATAGTAAGTAAGGTTAAATCGGATATTTCCAACAACCTACTTTCAATGTCATACGCAGTCTGCATATCAATAGCAGATGTACCCTCGTCTAAAATTAACAGCGGCTTTTTACGAATTAAAGCTCTTGCTACCGCAATTCGTTGTTTTTGCCCGCCGGAAAGGTTCTTACCGTTTTCCCCAACATGATATTCAAGTCCGTTTGGTACTTGCTCAATAAAATGCAATAAGCCACTATCAGACAGTGCAGATTGTAATTCTTCTTTGCTGTAATCTTCGTGTAGGCAAATATTGTCTAAAATACTTTCGTCAAACATATAGACGTTCTGATGAATGACAGACGACAAGGCGGTTATTTTATCAATATCCACAATGGAAAGATTATCTTCATCATACAGAACATTACCTTTGAAATCAGAATAATATCCGGCAATCAGTTTGATAAGCGTAGATTTTCCGCAACCACTTTTACCAACAAAGGCATATTTTTTCCCTTTTTTAATGGATAATGAAATACCGTTTATAACTTCATTTTCTTTATCATAGGAAAAATGCAAATTCTCTACACAAATCATCTCATTGAAAGTAGGGGTTTTTTTTGTATCCGTGTCTTGCTTCCGGTAATCTGAAAATTCATTTAACTTCTGTGCAATCGGCTTTATACTCTTGATTTTAGGAATATTACTAAAAATGATTAAAAGCGGATTTGCAAGATTACTGCTAACCTGTACCATGCCTAATAAAGCTCCTGCGCTGATACGTCCGATAATAATGAAATATGCTGAAAGAAAAACAACAACAACTTGAACAAGAAGCGCAAGAACCATAGAAACCGCTTCATTTGCAGCAATCGCTTTGTCAACTGAATATTTTGCTTTTATCGTGTCCTCATTACTTGTTTCAAATCGTGAAAGGACATATTTTTTCATTCGGTACGACTTGATAATTTCAAAGCCGGATAACAGATCTTTTACATGATTTGTAAAAGAGGATAGCATATCAGAATATTTGTCTTGCCGTTTAGAGAGCAGTCCTCCGAACAGACTGGGGACGATAAGCATAATGGCGATTGCAATAATTACGCATACCGTAACGATAATGTCGAAGTAAATCATTACAGCAAGGGACGCTATGAAAATAATCGTGTATTGAATGACTTGCAAGAGAGGAAGTAAAAAATTGTCCTCAATCATTTTTACATCATTCGTAATTGCAGATAAGTAATCTGCGGTATTGTTTTTGGAGTAATCCTCAATCGTGTGTTTCTCAATTCCCATAAAGGTTTTAGAACGGACAGCTTTCATAATCTTGCAGACAAATTTTTTGCTGAACAAAGATTGTAGGTACATAAATACTCCCATAAGCGCAAAGTAGGCTAAAGAAAAGAGTAGTATTCTGATGAAGC
>DXYE01000014.1 GCA_019415985.1 Clostridiales bacterium | reverse complement strand
CATCTACAAAATCGCTTGCTGTTTTTTCTGCCGTAGAAACGGCGAAACCCCCGATTTTATCGGGGGTTTCGGGGGCTACATCTTTTTTGTAGCCCTTTGATGGTGCGGGTGACAGGAGTTGAACCTGCACGCCAAATGGCGCAAGATCCTAAATCTTGTGCGTCTGCCAATTCCGCCACACCCGCATATTCAGGGCTGTACAAAATCGTGTGAATCACTGTAATTTTATGATAACACATAAAAATCTGTCTTATAATACTTTGAAAGACAATTGCGTAAAACAATGTTGGCGCAAAATTAATGGGAACGCCTTCATTGATCTTTTTCGGTTATCTAGTCATCCCATGATTGCATAATTATCGAATCCACTGAACGAAAAATATGTTAAAATTTGCTGCGTTCATTATATCATACAGCGGCTGATTTGTCAATGGCGGATACCTTTTCCTCAGATTTTCCTTGCGGAGAAAACAATCGAAACGTTTCTCGCTGCATTTGTGCAAAAGAATTGACGTTGCGTATGATCTGTGTTAAAATAGAAGTATCAGACAAAGGAAGATATACTGCGGTGAATTTGCATTCTTAGCCTTATACGGACGGAGGAGTAATCGTATCCGGCGCAGTCCGACCGCCTGTGCGGCGGAGCCCGGCGGAGGACTTGGACAAATTTAACATAGAATGATTTTAAATAGGGAGAACCGAGGAAAACCAAATGGATTGGTCTTATGAAGAATCACTCAAATATCTGCACGGTATGCCGCGGACGAGAAGTCGGCCGGGAATTGACAGAATGCTGCGCTTCTGCGGTTATCTCGGAAATCCTCATCTAAAGCTGAGCGGAAGATTCTTACATGTTGCGGGAACGAACGGCAAGGGCTCTGCATGTGCGATGCTGACATCGGTTTTACGGGAGGCTGGACTTGACATCGGCGCCTTTATATCACCCTATATTATGGAGTTTCGCGAACGGATCGCTTTTAATGGCGCTTTTATCACAGAGGAAGAGGTCTGCAGGTATACACGGCGGCTCCGAGATGCAGTCCGGCAAATGGAAAGGGAAACGGGAGAAAAGCCTATTGAGTTTGAATTGGTCTGCGGTATGGGGCTTCTCTTCTTTGCAGAGCGAATGCCGGATCTGATTGTCTGCGAGGCTGGTATGGGCGGCAGAAACGACCCGACCAACATTATCCAGCCGATATTGTCTATAATTATGCGGATCGATTACGATCATATGGAGCTGCTTGGGACCTCGATTGAGGAGATTGCCTCTGAGAAGGCCGGGATCATCAAGCAGAATACACCTGTCGTTTTGTACCCGGATCAATATCCGGAGGCTATGCGGGTCCTCACATCCGCATGCAAAAGCGTGCACGCGCCCTTCCGTATCCCGGATATAATGGGTTTATCGGAGCTGCCCTCCGATCCTTTTTTTCCCGCATTTCATTACAGAAAAGAGACCTACACTCTGTCTCTGGCAGGCCGGCATCAGATCTTGAACGCATCTTGTATCATTGAGGCCGTGGACCTCCTGAGAGAGAAGGGAATCGCTGTCGACTCAGCCGCATTGAGCCGCGGACTCAGACGGGCATTTCTTCCGGCACGGCTGGAGCGCCTGTCACAATGTCCTTTGATTCTGCTGGACGGCGCTCACAATGCGTCCGGCGTGCGAGCGCTGACGGATACGCTCAGACAGGAGTCCGGTGGCAGGCCGCTGGCCGTGCTCTGCGGAATGCTTGAGGACAAGCATCCCGACACGGCGCTTCCATCCTTGTTTACTCTGGATAATCTCAGCTATGCTGCCTGTGTGCCGGTCCATTCACCCCGGTCCGCCGATCCGGGCCGGCTTTGCACGCTGTTTCGGGCGAATGGAATTCAGAGCGGCGTGTACGCGGATTCCGACACGGCGCTGGATGCTGTGCTGCAAAAAACAGGGAGCGAGGGCATTGGCGTCTGTTTTGGTTCCCTCTATCTGGCATCGGACATACGGCGTTATTTTGGTCGGATTCGGACGGACGGCGTTTGAAGCGACAAGGGAGGGTGGAAATGGGCGGAAGACAGAATCGAACCGTCTGCTGCACGGTGAGGCGTTCTGTTCCGCGCTGCGTTCCCCTTTATGCAA
Organism: Clostridiales bacterium; assembly: GCA_019415985.1. GTDB lineage: Bacteria > Bacillota > Clostridia > Oscillospirales > CAG-272 > CAKTAA01. The sequence goes on along the minus strand of DXYE01000014.1, from coordinate 36,582 downwards.
AGAATTTGCATAAAGAGAAGCAAGATGACCTATGCACTATAGGCGACGGGCTCCGCTTTTTTCCATAGGGTACAAATCATATCCCGGATATTGAGTGACAGACGCTAAGTTTTAAGAAAAATCAAATGTCTGCGAAAGAAACGGCTGCGCCTCCGCATCATCGGCTGTCCGGTCGGGGAGAAGACAGAGACTTCTTCAGGTGCAGCCCTGTGCGGGAGCCGTTTGATCCCGTGTTTCTGCGTACCCGGTTTCCCTTATCTTTAATTTTATAAAATACGGCGTTTGGTTCTTACACAAATTTTATCCTCTTTTAAAGTATCAGAAAGGTTCGACGATTTTCTATGACAGTCATTGATTTGCAGAACGGCAGAAGACCTGTTTCCGCCGAAGAACTGCGGAAGCAGAGAATCGCTGTGGCGCTTGGAAATTTTGACGGTGTCCATGTCGGTCATGCGGCCCTGCTGCGTACGGCAGCCGCGGCAGCGGCCGAGAGCGGCGGTAAGCTTAAATCCGCAGTTTGGACCTTTTCAGCGCATCCTCAAAAGGAGGGAGCGTCGCCGGTCCTGTCCCTTACGACCACGGAGGAAAAACTCGAAATTTTTTCCGAATACGGTATAGATTATGTTATTCTCGAGGATTTTTCTGCGGTTCGGCATCTGTCTCCTGAGCAATTTGTCGCGGATATTCTATGCAGATGCTGCAATGCGGCCGTTGCGGTTTGCGGTTTTAATTTTCGGTTCGGCTTTCACGGTGCGGGGACACCCGAGACGCTTGCACGTGAGCTCGGCGCGCATGGCGGAAGGACGATTCAGGTGCCTCCGGTCTTTGTGAGAAATACGGTCGTCAGCTCCACGCGGATCCGTATCTGTATTGAAAGCGGCCGTATGGAGGAGGCGGCGGATTATCTCGGCCGTCCGTTTTTTATCCGCTTTCCCGTAGTTTACGGCAATCAGCTCGGTCGGTCCATTGGCATTCCGACCATCAACCAAAATTTTCCTCCGCTGCACATTATTCCTGCGCGCGGAATATATGCCTGCTCGGCAGAGGTTGGCGGACGTGTTTATCCCGGCGTTGCGAACGTCGGCTCCAGACCGACCGTCAGTAATGAAGGAAGAATCAACTGTGAGACGCATATTATCCACTACAGCGGCTGGCTGTATGGTGCTGCAATCAAGGTGAGCTTTTTCAAAAAGCTGCGAGACGAAAAGAAGTTTCCGAGCGTTGAGGCGCTGAAGGAGGCTGTGAAGCGAGATATTGCAGACGCAGCGGCCTATTTTGAAAAGCAGAGGGAACGGTGAGCGTAAAGGAGCTTTACACTTTTTCCTGAAAAGTCCTATGAGAGAAAGCGGCAAAAGGCGTTCCTGCTCATTTCAAATCAGCATTGTGAAACAAAGTTTTGGCGGCGGAGGGAGAAGGCCGTGCTCCTGATCAGTGGGATGTCAGGCTCATTTTACAGTGCAACGTCCACGCCATAGGCGACTTTAAGAGTCCCGCAGAGGCGGGAGAAATGATGGGGGATCGTGCGCAGTACGCTCCGTTTCACTGTACATAACTGTAAACAAAAATTTGGGACGTATCTCGCCGTTCTGCTTTGAAAATAGTCTGTCTATACAAGCCTGAGGCGGCTGTAATATAAGGCGTATGAAGGCAAAAGGAGGAAACAGCCGAGTGCAAAAGATAAAGTTATTCCGCATCCGCAGACTTGCCGTGCTCTTTATGGCAGGAGCGCTGCTGTTCGCATTTCTGCCGGTGAGAGCGTCGGCGCTTGCCGAGCCTGAAGAGCTTTCTAGCAAGGCCTGTATCCTGTATAATCCGGAAAACGATACTGTGCTGTATGCCAAAAACGCAGATTCCATCATATACCCGGCCTCTACCGTGAAAATCATGACCGGAATCTTAGCCTATGAGCATTATGCCGGCAACCTGGACACAAAAATTACAGTGACGAAGGAAGCGCTGCGCGGTTTGAGCGGCAACTATATGGGACTGGAAGCCGGGGAAACGCTGACGGCCCGCGATCTTCTTTACGGGATGCTGCTCACAGGCGCCAATGACGCTGCTCTGGTTCTGGCGTATGATGCGGGCGGTTCTGTTGCCGCTTTTGTGACGCAGATGAATGCGAAGGCAAAGGAATTGGGAGCGGAAAATACATTTTATACCAATCCCACAGGTCTGCATGACAACAGTATGGTCACCACCGCATCAGATCTGTCCAAAATTGCCGCCTATGCTGCGCAGAATAAGGACTTTCTTGAGATGACTTCTGCACTGCAATATACGATCCCTGCGTCGGGGGATAGAGAAGAGCGCGTGATCTATAACCGCAACCATCTGCTGACAACCCGGACCTATACGAAATATTACTACAGCCTTGCCAAAGGGATGAGCGCCGGCTCTACCACACAGGCGGGCAACTGTCTGGTCACGACGGCGCGAAAGGACGGTATTACCTATATTTGTGTCGTTATGGGGGCGCCTTACGACGAGGAGAATAATTATGTCTATTCCTACAGCGATGCAAAAAAGCTCTTTCAGTGGGCCTTTGAAAATTACAGCTACCGAAAAATCGTCGACACGACGACCATGATTTATGAGCTTCCGGTGACGCTGTCCGCCAATGCGGACTATGTCACACTGCTGCCGGAAAAGCCGGTGGAGCTGTTTCTCCCAAACGATGCGGATATCGCATCAGAGGTCACGCTGCAGTGGAGAATCCTTTCGGGGAGTGCAGAAGCGCCGGTCGGAGAGGGAGATATTGCGGGTATTCTGCTGGTCAGACACAACGGCGTGCTGGTATCGACGGTGAATCTCGTGACGAAGGGTGGCGTCAGTCGCAGCACCTTCCTGTATATACTTTCCGTTTTGGAAGGCATCGTGACAAACGGCTGGTTTCTTCTCGGCGTCTGTATCCTCTTCGTCGGAACGGTATGGTATATCGTTACAAAAGCGAAACGCCGCGGACGCAGACAGGCTGCCCTTGCATACCGGAACCGGCCGCGCACCTCTAGAAGCAGTGGCAGTATTCGCCGGTATAAGTAGGATGAGTGAAAGAGCTTAAAGGACCGCTGAGTGCAAGGAAGGACTTTCGAAGGGCCGCATATGTCGGCGTTGGTCCGTTGTACCGAATTCTGCGGACGGTTGAATTTTCCGAATATTTCCATGTGAACGCGTCTGTATAGCCGTTTCTCAGAAGATTGCTGAAGACTGCTGATTTTCGAAAATATGGACGACGCCAGCGGCACGGATCGCACGTACAGAGACGTATACCAGCCGCCGACCGATTTGGTCCCACGGGTTTGGCTTCCGGCCGGATCGATTCTTTTATATACTGTGTGAGGTTTGCTGAACAAGCAGATAAAGTCCCGGACAGCGCGGTTTTCCACTGCAAAAATGGGGCTATACGGTTCCGAGCCATATCCGGCTCCGTTGCTTTGTTCTGCGCCGGCATTCATCGCTTTGCATGGCAATATGTATTGCCATACACCACAGATACTTCATGCGTTTCGTCATGGTTCGTAATAAGTGATAAACAGTAAGCGGGCGTTTTTGCACACCGATATTTCTCATATATTTCCTGTCAGTTGAGCGACTTATCCTGTCTGAGTGTCACAGGCTTTCAAACCTTTTGTACCATTTCAGGAGAAGCGAATTTCCCGGCCGGTAAGCCTTGAAAACCGAAGCAGCATACAGGCCTTCGTCTTTGCCAGGATAAGGAAAGGTCTAAAGTTTGAAGGATATATCTTTCGAACCTCGTTTTACGGCTTTCTCCGCCCAAAAGGCGGCGATTTAGCGCCGCAAAACGGAAGGAGGGTCATCATTATGGAGCGAAAAATCAAAATATTCGACACGACGCTGCGGGACGGTGAACAGTCTCCGGGTTGCAGCATGAATCTGGAGGAAAAAATCGAGGTAGCAAGGCAGCTTGAAAGACTCGGCGTCGATTGGCTGGAAGCCGGCTTTGCCGTTACCTCACGCGGAGATTTTGACTCAGTGGAGGCCATCGCCAAAACGGTCAAAAACGCGGGCGTCGCTTCGCTTGCCCGGACAACGGAAAGAGATATCGACGTCGCTTATGAGGCGATCCGGGGAGCGGTTTGCCCCAGGCTTCATCTGTTCCTGGCAACCTCGCCGCTTCACATGCGGTATAAGCTGCATATGTCGGAGGATCAGGTGCTGGAGACGGTTGCGGCTATGGTATGCTATGCCAAAAAATACATATCGGATGTGGAATTTTCCGCTGAAGATGCTACGCGTTCAGATCGGGATTTTCTAGTCAGGGTTCTGGAGACGGCTCTTCGGAGCGGGGCGACAACGCTGAACCTTCCGGATACCGTAGGGTATGCCATGCCGGAGGAGATGCACGATCTGATCCATTATGTCATGGAGCGCACCGATGGGATCGGACGCGCCGTGCTTTCCGTCCACTGCCATAATGATCTGGGTTTAGCCGTGGCCAACTCTCTCGCTGCCGTTTCAGCCGGCGCGTGTCAGGTGGAATGCACGGTCAACGGTATCGGGGAACGGGCGGGAAATGCCGCGCTCGAGGAGATCGTTATGGCCCTTCATACGCGCCGGGATACTCTTTGCGCGTCTACCGGCATACATATGCGGCAGATCTATCGAACCAGCAAGCTGCTTTATAATATCATCGGGACAGCCGTTCCGATGAATAAGCCTATTGTCGGTGCCAACGCCTTTAAGCATGAGGCGGGTATTCACCAGCACGGTGTGCTGGAAAACACCGCGACCTATGAAATTATGTCTCCGGAAACGATCGGTGTGCCTAAAAATCACATGGTCCTCGGCAAGCATTCCGGAAAGCATGCGTTCCAGACACGTCTTTCAGAGTTGGGCTATTCATTGAGCGAAGAGGAAACCGCGCGGTACTTTCGCGAATTTAAAACGCTTTGCGATAAAAAAAAGGATATCACCGACAGCGACCTTGAGGCAATCGTCAACAACCGGGTTCCGGACCAGCATGTATATCAGCTCGATCGCTTCGATGTTCACGCGGGCAATTTTGCAACAGCCTCCTGTGTGATTCGACTGAAAAAAGGGGAAACCGTCATTGAAGATGTGGCGCTTGGAGATGGTCCGATCGACGCAGCGTATCATGCGATAGACAGAATCGTGTGCCCGCCGCCGCATATACTGGACGATTATTCGATCCACTCCGTTTCCGACGGCAAGGATGCGCTGGGAGAGGTTTTGGTAAAGATCAAATGCGGCGAAAAAGTCATTAACGGCAGAGGGCTGTCCACGGATATCATTGAGTCGAGCATTCTGGCCTATCTGAATGCGGTAAACCGGCTGCTCTCTCAATCCTGATTTGGGCAAGCGGCTTTCCCATATCGTCCATGAAAGGGAAACCAACGGGTGTGAGAGGTAAAAGCGCTGATGGGAGCGGTTCTGCGACCTACCTTGCCGATGGCTCTTAAGCTCGGGCGTATTTGGCAGACTGCCGAATGAACAGAGGGCGGAGATTTTTTACATCGGATGGGGCGCGCAAGCATATCCGAATGAAAACGGACCGGCGTCAGGGGTGAATAAAGAAGGGGAAAGGAATGGAGAAGGTATGGCGGAATTCATACAAGCGCCGCTGAAGAGCGACAGTGATATCAAAATATTTATTTTGTATCTGCTTGGTCATATTGGACGGCCGCTGGATTTTGTGGAGCTTCACGATATTGTAGTGCAGGATGGCATTGTCTCAGCGTTTGACTTCTGCATGAATTTTCCGGCGCTGATCGAGGCCGGACATATTTCGGTGGAAACAGTCGACGGGAAGGAGCTTTATGCGATCACAGCTTCCGGCCGCGATATTTCGGAGGAGTTGAGCGGCAAGCTTCTGCAGTCAACCAGGGCGCGCGCGTTGAGCAATGCTTTGATCCTGCTTGAGATGCGGCAATCCGGAACAGAATGCTTCTGCGAGACAGAGGCTCTGCCGAGCGGAAAATACAGGGTCCGCTTTCGAATCATCGAGGGAGGAGAGGAGACGCTGCATGCCGCTGTGGTGACAGATTCTCGATATGAGGCGGATAAGATGAAAGCCAATTTGGACAGGCGGCCGGATTTATATCGGCGCGCTTTGCATGCGCTGCTGAGCAGCAAAGCTTCAGTTTTGCGCGGACAGAACGAATAGCCGTTTTCGGCCGACAGAGTATGACGGCAAATTCAGATATAAGTGAGGCTGAAAAAAACGCCCCGTCTGTCCCAAAAAGACGGAGTTATAGATTAAATGTGCGGCGGTGCATGCACCGCCGCAAACTTGTGCGAACGATAAAGAGAATTATTCTTTGACAGATCCCGAATCCCGTTTGGATGCGACGGCGGACGCTATAGATCCTGCTGCACGTCTGCATTCAAACAGGATTTTTTCAATGTCCAAATGTGGGTACTCGCCGTCACGGTAAAGCACAGTACCGTCCACCATGGTGAGCACGACATCCGTTCCGCATGCGGACCATAGTATTTGATCAGTCAGAGAATGCAGCGGCTGCATGTACAGAGGAGAAAGATCGAGAACTGTCAGATCTGCGAATGCGCCTTCATCAATATATCCGCAGCTTTGGCGGCGCATGGCAGCTGCTCCGTTTTTCGTCGCCATTTGTATCGCTTCTGCCGGCTTCAGAACGACCGGGTCTCTGAGCCTTCCCTTTTGCGTCAGGGCGAGAATCTTCATCTCCTCCAGCATATTCAAATTGTTATTGCTGGCGACGCTGTCCGTGGCAAGCGCAACGCGAACGCCCGCTTTCAGCATTTCGGCTGCCGGCGCCGTGCCGCTTGCCAGCTTAAGGTTGCTTTTCGGGCATGTCGCGACCGTGACGCCCTGCTGCTTAAATATTTCATAATCGCTCTGTTCCGCCCAAACGGCATGCGCTGCCGTCGCGGGTACATCAAACAGGCCTGCCGCCTTGAAATATGCCGCCGGCGTCATACCGCCGCGCCGCTGCTTGCATTCCTCATGTTCTCTCTCTGTTTCCGACAGATGGACATGTACGCCGCAGCCCAGGCGCGCGGCGTGTTCTGCCACGCCTCTGACAGCATTTTCCGTTGAGGTATATTCTCCATGTATGCTCAAATCGATCATCAACCGACCGTCGGCTGCGCCGTCAAAGGCTGCAAAAAGCGCATCAGCCTCCTTTGCCACCGGCAGGTCTTCGTACGCGTGATCTCCGTAGCAGGTTACCGCAAGCGACAGATTCGCCTTTACGCCGCTGTCCAATACCGCCCGAGCCATCGCCTCTCCGGAAAAGTACATATCGTTTGTACCTGCAATACCGAACCGCAGCATTTCCGCTGCGCACAGCATCCAGCCGTAATAAATGTCCTGAGGCGTCATTTCCGCCTCAAAAGGAAAAATCTTTTTGTGGAGCCAGTCATTCAGCGACAGATTTTCACCGTAACCACGCATCAGCGACATGGCATTATGGCTGTGAGCGTTATAGAATGCCGGCATGAGCAGTTTTCCGCGGCCATCATAGATATCTCCATATTCGCCGTCCGGCTTTTGGGAGCCGATATAAACAATCCTGTTTCCCTTTGTCGCAACAAAAAGATTTTCACAAACGGTATAATCCTTTAAAAGCACGTGGATGTTTGAAAAGATCATATGTTTTCTGCCAGCCTTTCCATTTTATTCAATTCATGTTCCGGGTAGCGACTAAAGGCTTACATGCTCCTTTTGGCGGGCAGTATCTGCTCTCAGGCGTAATCCTTATTTGACGGGTACACCCGGAAGACAGGAAACCTTCAGCCTTCCGCCCGCGATAATATGCCCCAGTGGTTCTCTTCAAGATTTTGGCTTTGCGCTATGGCCTCAAAACTTGCCCGGTACTTAGGCGAAAGCAGGTGTAGCTGTTCGTCCAGTGGCTTCTGTATCGATAATCGTTTCCGGGAAAATACTGATATCCGTAAGAACCGGTCCGCCGCTTTATGAAGACATTATGCGGCGTTCGCCGCTGCTTTCTTCGACGGCAAAATCCCATTGCCGAGATCCTCGGCTCTTAAAAATCGAAAAATGACGTGGATTTTTTGGTAAAGCGCGTTGTGTCGTCTTTTTTCAGTTGAAGCTTTTTCAAACGGATCATCGGCCACGGCTGAGACACTGAAAGCTCTGACTTTACAAAAGGACTTCTGCATTTCGTCGTTCAGTAAAATAGAAGCCCGGCATGCGGAAAGCAATGACGGGCATAGAAATATCATTGTCGGGCAGCTCCCATCAGCGTCCCGAAACTACAGGGCGCTGTGCAGGGAGTTCTGCTTTCGTATACGCAGATGTATGGCTTTTCCGGCATCTGCATGTTTCAGCTTTTATGCTTCGCTGCTGTTTCCGCCATTTTCCACGTAATCCTCCAGATAGGAGGCTTCCTCTGCCGAGCGTGCATCCTCAACCGCCGCGCGGATGGATAGGCTGATCTTTTTATGATCATAGTCGATGCCGATGATTTTTGCATCCACGACCTGTCCCTTGGAGAGCACCTCTGCGGGATTGGCGATTCTGTGGTCCGCAATTTGGGAGATGTGAATAAGACCGTCAGCGCCGGGAATGATCTCGGCAAATGCGCCGAAGGGCATCATGTTCAAAATCTTCACACTGACAATATCGCCTTCTGCGTACTTTGATTCGAAGAGACGCCACGGATCGGTTTCCTCGGTTTTGTATCCGAGGGAAATACGCTTGGCATCCGGATCGAAATCCTTGACGTAAACGGTGACCGTGTCCCCGATATTCAGAACCTCGGAAGGATGCTTGATGCGCTGCCAGGAAAGCTCGGAGAGGTGAACCATACCGTCCACGCCGCCCAGATCTATAAACGCACCGTAAGGCATGAAGCTCTTGACCACGCCCTCGTACTGCTTGCCTGCTTCAATGGTCTGCCAGAACGCCGCTTCCTTTTCCTTACGCTCCGCTTTGAGTACCTCACGGATAGAGGCAACCGCACGTTTCCTCTGCTCGTTAACCTCGATGATTTTCACTCTTTGAACAGTGCCCCTCAGGGTACTGAGATCTGCGCCGCGCGGCAGCCCGCTGTGAGAAGCGGGGATGAAAACTTTCATGCCGTGTACGACGATGATCAAACCCTTCTCCATTGTCTCGACGATTTTTCCGGTCAAAATTTCGCCATCCTCGTATGCCTTGACAATACTGTGCCAATTGTTTTCATTGTCGATTTTTTTCTTAGACAATGTGGCGACGCCGTCAGCGTCGCTGACGCGTGTGACGACCGCCTCAATTTCATCGCCTACTTTAAAGGTTGCTGCAACGTCCAGAAGCGGATCGTCGGTGATATCGTCATAGGCTAAAATTCCTGTAACCTTGGAACCGATATCTACATGGATTTCGTTCGGTGAAATCGATGTGATGATCCCTTTGACCACTTCTCCTGTATTTAAAGTTTTAAATGACTCGTCCAGCAATTGCTCGAAATTCTCCTCATGGGAGACTGCTTCATTGACCATTTTTATAACCTCCTCAATGATGCCGTTCGGTGTGGAAGCACCGGCGGTGATACCCACTCGGGTTTTGGATGTTACCAGGGACAGCGGCACTTCGGACGCGTCTTCCACCAGAAAGGTATCGCGACACCATTTCTTTCCGATTTCATACAGCTTTCGAGTATTGGAGCTGTCTTTGCCGCCCACGATAAGCATGAGATCAGACCGCGCGGCGATCTCCTCCGTTTCCCGCTGCCTATTTTCCGTAACAGTACATATTGTATCAAAAATCAAGACATTTGTATATAGTTTTTTTAATTTTTTTTGGCATTTTTTAAATTCCGTTAACTTTTGGGTGGTCTGTGATACGAGAATGACAGGCGGGGCGACATACCCTGCGGATTCAGGACAGACATCTGTTCCGCAGGCGCTCTGAGCGCATTTCGCCGTATCCTTTTCGCATACACCATTTGCAGCTGTGTCCGTATCTATCGCCTCTGCGTCTGCATATATTTTCGTCGGACAGGAGAAATAGCTGCGAATCCCTTTCACCTCGGGATGCTGTGCATCCCCGATGATGATGCCCATAGCGCCGCCCGGCTCTGTTTCGCAGGCCTCAGATGTTTCGCGGGCGATCTTATGTATTTTTTTCACATAGGGACATGTACAGTCCGTTACGCGGAAATTTGGATTTGCGGCGGACATCTCCGCCAGGCGCTCGCTTATCCGGCGTTCAACGCCGTGTGTCCGCACGACGACGACAACCGGCATTTCTTCCTTTGCTTCGGCGCAGAGCTGCTCCAGCTCCTCCTCCGTCACAACCGTCACACCCCTGGATTCAAATGCGCGAACCACGATTGGATTGTGTATGAGAGCGCCCAAGGTACAGATTCGAGAGTCCTTCTCAGAAGCGAGCAGACTTTCCACCGTTTTGACCGCACGGGCTACACCGAAACAAAATCCTGCGGATTTTGCCAAAGTGATTTTCATATAAATTTTCACGCCTTTGCGAGACAAAGGCCGCCTTTCATCGAAATTTATGCCGCGAACCGCATGTCGTCCGGTGTGGTTTGACGTCGGCTCAGAACGATTTCTCCGCATAGATCGCGAGGTATTTTATAGTGATTTCTGTAGTCTCGGTTTGACTGAAAGGCCCATCGACGGCACAGCAGCCGGTTTCGCCTCCGTCGGAGGGAATGACGGAGGACGCGAAAAAATGACGAAAAGCAGTGTTTCCCTCTTTATTCTGCGTCTTCCCCGAGCGCCAGAATTCTTTTGAAAATTTCGGCGGATGCCGCATGCATTTCCTCTGTTGTACCTTCTCGGAACGGCAGCTCTTCATATCGAACCGGTTTTCCGATGATCAGCTTTGTCTTTCGGAACATACGGATTTTATATCCTTTTGCGGAAAGATACACAGGCAGGACGCGCGCGTGAGCGCGATAGACAATGAGGCCTGCCCCATGCTTGATCTCTGTGGTTTTCGGGTCAACGCCTGCCCAGCGGCGTCCCTGCGGGAAATAGCCGACAGCCTCGTCCTCGGAAAGCAGCTTGACAGCCGTTCGTATGGCGCCGACGTCTGCGGTTCCCCTCTTCACGGGAAACGCACCGAACGCACGGATCAGAGGACCGAGCAGCGGCACCTTGAAAAGCTCGGATTTTGCCATATAATATACGGGCTTTCGCATACACGCGGCAATCACAACCACATCGCTGTTAGACATATGATTCGCACACAGAAGGTAACCGCCTTCTTCGGGTTCGTTTTCGGGATGCACCACCTCTACGCGGTACAGCAGCCGGACAACGCCGGACAGCCACTTTTTCACCTGCATATAAAAGCCCATACTACGCGCTCCTTTTCCCATATGGGGGCTTTTTTCTATGATACAGCGTAACTAATGTCGCCATATCTGTGGGATACGATATACGGACGGCTTTGAGCAATCCGGCTCTGGATGCCCTGCCTGATCTGGAGAGCTCAGAGACCGGCATGCGTTTGAATCAGCCGGACAACCCGCTCTATGGATTCTTCCAATGTAAGCTCTGAGGTATCGAGCAGAACGGCATCCTTTGCAGGAACCAGCGGCGCGGTTGTCCTCGTCATGTCCCGTCTGTCTCTGTCGGCCATTTCTGAAAGAAGCTGTTCATAGGTTACTTCCGTGCGGCCCTTTTCGTGCAGTTCCTTCAGTCTCCGTTTTGCGCGGGATTCCGCCGAGGCAGTCAGGAAAATTTTTACATCTGCATCCGGCAGCACCACGGTGCCGATGTCGCGGCCGTCCATAATGACAGAGTTGCTTTTGGCGATGCTTCTCTGCATGCCGAGCAGAAATTCCCGCACGGGGGGCAGCGCGGAAACTGCGGAGGCATAAGCCGAAATCTCATTCTCCCGTATTTCTGCGCTTACATCTTCTCCGCACAGAAAAACATGCTGTTCGCCGTCCGCACCGTGTGAAAGGGAGACATGGATTTCCGGAAGCAGGGATGCGACTGCATCTGCGCTGTCCGGATCAGTGTTTGCCCGTTTGACATAAAGGCCGATGGCGCGGTACAGAGCTCCTGTGTCCACATATAAAAATCCGAGTCGTTTGGCTGCGCCGCGCGCGACGGTACTTTTTCCCGCACCGGATGGTCCATCGATGGCCGTATTAATCGGCTTGTTTTCATTCTGTATGCTCATTTTTCTCGTATCCTTTCATGAAAAATTGCAGAGGAGCGGACAATGTAAAACCCAATTCGGTGCAGCAGGATCGCTGCTCTCCCAATGGTGTAAGACGTAGAACATATTTTAAAAATCGGACCGGGAACCCTTTTGGGGCGGCACAGAATGGACGATAGATCCGGCGGCGATAGGCGTCAAGCTGTTATCATTATGAAGCAAACTGAAAATGATTATACGGTTTTTATTCCTAAAAGACCGTAGGGGCTCTCGGTATCCTTTGAATGGTTTGTTTGACCGCGGAAACATGCAGACACGAGGACACAACGGGGACTGTACAACGGTTAGTCGATGTACATAGTTAAATCAGCAGTGTACGACGGGATGCATACAGCCTTGACTTGTGAGCGCAGGAGCAAAATATGAGAGCGTTCCGCGGAGGTGCGTAAAGCCTTCTAAAGCGGCGCTTTGTTCTTGAGCCAGACGCCGACAGGTTCCGCAGGAACGCCCACGGCAAGGGCAAAACCGCACTTCTCAAGCACGCGCTGCGATTCGATGTTATGGGCTTCCACGCCGGCGATCATTCCTTTAACGCCTTTCTGACTGAGAATCAGACGGCAGACGGCCCTGACGGCCTCCGTCATATAACCTTTCCCCTGAAAGGCCGCATCCATGCTGTATCCGATCTCGATATAACCCCTCTCCCACGGATTTTTCGACGGCGAATTCATGCAGGCGATGCTGCCGACGCAGGCGCCGCTGTCCCGAAGATAAATCTCTCGGTCCGTATACCAGACGAATTTCCAAGGCAGATCTGTGCGCGAACGCCTTCTCAGCTCATCCATGGCCTGACGCAGCTCGCTGTCCTGCGGCAGCGCACGCCTCTTGTTCTCAAACGTCCGGCGACTAAGCGGTATGATTTGCAATCTCTCCGTGGTAAGCGTCTGCCATAGTGCTTTTGTTCCTGCCATTTTGATGTATTTCCCCCCATCTGACGCAGACATATCCGCTTTCGTTCTGCCGAAGGAATGCTTTCGGCCGGAGCATTCCTATGTCCCCGCTCCTGCCAGCTGAATAACTGCCAGTGACAGGTTTCAAAAGGCTGCCGTCCGAAAGCGCCAGACTGAATCGTCAGCAGCGCCGCAGCTTCGAAAGGTTATGCTTCCTCTAACCGTCAGCCCCGATCCTTGAAAATCGGTTCCTCGAGATTTTCCGGCTCCTCTGGCTCCGTTTGATAGGGGTCTATCATGATTTCTTTAATTTTCGGCCAAGCTGCGTAAGTCGCCATGAACGCGCATGTGCCGAAAAAAATGGTGAAAGGAATTAAAACGCCTATGGGGAACAGAGAGATCAGCAGGCCGTAGAATGTCATGGTGAAAATTACAATGCCGAACAGCGCCACAATGTTCCGCTTTATGCCGATAATGGAAAAAATAAAAGCATTTTTGATAATCTTGAAGATGGAGAGGTTAAAGGTGAGCATGAGCAAATAAATATAAAATCGCATGCAGAAGTAGACGACCAGAAGCACGAGACTGACGAAGAACATGATATCCATGAAGCTGCTGCCTAAGTTATAGTAGAAAAAGACGATGTCATAGATGAGAAGTGCCACAATTCCTATATCCAGCACGCCGAACGGCAACGCCTGCTTCCAGTTGCGGCGGATGGCGTAGAAGAAGTCGTTAAGAAAGAAAATCGGTTCGCATTTGACGATATTTCGGAGCAGATAAGCGGTACCGACGTTGACAACGCCGAAAGTCAACAGTACCAAAAGTGAGAGAGAGAGTATGATATAGGTCAGAGTGGTGGGCACATAGTTGGTACTCGGTACGCCGATTACACCGTTCAGCGCCGCCGTGACAGGATCGATTCCTCCCAAAAGAACACCCCGGAACACGGGATAAAGCAGATGATTGTGAGAAAGGCTGGGCTGGCTGACATTGCCGCTGTTGGCCAGAAAATAAAAAAAGACGGGAAAATTTCCGAAAACATACAGGGCGTTGATGCAGGCGATGGTTCCGAAGCGTCTGCCGTACAGCTTGAAAAAGTTGATCAGCGTATATTTCGTGATTACGTCCTCTTTTTTAACGCCTTTTCCATCCTTTGCGAGATTAAACCAGGAGAAACGCTTTTTTCTGCCGCCTCCTTCCTGCTCCTCACCGGCGTCCCTGTTATTTCTGTTGAACAAAATCATCATCCTTCCTTTGTTTTGCAAAGATTTTATTTTATGTCTATCTATATTTATCTTCTCTCACACTGCGAAAGCGAGAAAAAATTTTTTGATGCTTCTTTCCTTAAGAATCTTAAAAAAAGCTACGGCGACCATGCCCCTTCGCAGGTCCGCCAATTTCTATTAACGACCGGTATGCCGCAGAAACGGATTTTAGCCCGCGTTTCCCAAGATCCGTATACGGAAAAGCTGAGCCGGAAATGCTGCACGCCGGCGTCTTCACAAACAACGTCCAAGCGAAGATGCTTGTATTTCCGGTCAGCGTACACGCATAAGAGCGATATCTCAAATAAGCATGACGGCTGCATTTTAATTCGAGCAGCGTCATATTTTATATTGTAGCACAAAGCAACCCGCTTTTCAAGTTTTTTTGTGAAAATGATACTTGTCGTATGTGATACACCGCGTCTTTTAAACGCAAAAGATGAATCTGCTCCCCGGCCTCTTTTCGGTCAAACAGGAGAATGGGTATGGAGTCATACGTTTCGCAGATGAACCGAAATGAAATTGTATTAAAACAGTGGAGTTGTATATATTCGTGCGTACGCCGAGCACTGAAATACGGAATGGGATCCGTAGATCCTATTCAGTAGGACGCACGGATGCACACGGAAACTTTTTACGGCAGACCCTTGAAATGCACAGTTGAGTGTGCTATAATTACAGCTATATAGCTGTATATTTGTGAAAACGAACAATGAATAATGAAAGTTTTTTGCCGGATCTTTTCGTTTGCGGGTTCAAATGATCGGCTTAGAGGAGAAGTGTGCGGAGAATCTTATGAGGTTGTGAAGGACACGCGCTGGTTTTGCCGCTGAGAGGCTGGGACCGCGCCGCGCTAGCGGAAAGGCGCGCGTGGGCGGTTTGTGAGCTCTTTGCGGATATGCAGAGAAAGGAAGGTCATACCGATGGCAAGATTGAAAATTTTGACAGAGGGAGATACGGCTCTTCGTCTGAAAAGCCGTCCTGTTGAAAGCGTCACGCCCCGAATTTTGAGGCTTTTGGACGATATGGCTGAGACCATGCGGCTGGCAGAAGGCTGCGGATTGGCGGCGCCTCAGGTCGGCGTTCTCAGACGCGTGGTGGTAATTGAAACCACGCCCGGCGAGCTTCTGGAGCTGGTGAATCCCGAAATTATCGCTCGTGAAGGCGAGCAGCGCGAATGGGAAGGCTGTCTCTCACTGCCCGGACGGCAGGGCCGAACGGTGCGTCCCATGCGGGTGACCGTGCGCGCACAGGATCGCGAAGGAAAAGTACGGCTTTATACCGGAGAGGGGCTTTTGGCCCGTGCATTCTGTCATGAAATTGATCACCTGGATGGGATACTGCTGACGGATCATGCCCAAATGCTGGATGTCAATAGCGGGGATGTATAAGGAAAACAGGTGTATGCATAAAGCATGGCGGCGTCGGAAAAAATGAATACGGTAAAGATCAAACATACTCAATGCCGTTAGATACGAAGGTAAGCGGAAGTCCGTTTCGCTGAGGTTTGTCAAAGACGTATGCAATGTTGAAGGGATCTTTGGAAGGGAGCGGATATTCTTGAAGGCAAGACTGTTGTTCATGGGAACGCCTGACTTTGCGGCGGCAATATTGCGCGCGCTTTGTGAAAATCAGGAGCGGTGGGAGGTCATTGGAGCGGTTTCGCAGCCGGATAAACCGCGTGGACGCGGCCACAAAGTAGCGCCGACATCTGTAAAGCGTTACGCACAGGAAGTAGGTGTTCCTGTTTATCAGCCGCAGTCTCTCCGCGCGGAAGAGGCGTCGGCCCTGCTGCGCGATCTTCACCCTGATATCATTGTCGTTGCGGCCTACGGCAAAATTCTGCCCAAAGAATTTCTCGACGGGCCTCCATTCGGCTGTATCAACGTTCATGGGTCGCTATTGCCGGAATACAGAGGCGCAGCCCCGATTCAGCGGGCCGTAATCGAGGGTAGATGCAGCACGGGCGTTACCATTATGAAGATGGCAGAGGGGTTGGATACCGGAGATATGCTGGCAAAGCGCGCGGTGGATATTCTGCCGGAGGACGACGCGGGCTCGCTCTTCAAAAGGATGGAAGCTGTCGGCGCTGCGCTGCTTACGGAAACACTGCCGCTGTATTTGGATGGGCACATCATACCGGAGCCGCAGGACGACGGAATGGCGACTTATGCGGCTAAGATAGAGAAGGTAGACTGCCGGCTCGATTTTACAAAAAGCGCCGAGGAACTGCATAATCTGATCCGCGGCCTGTCGCCTGCGCCGCTCGCGTTTGCGACGCTGTACAGGAAAGCCGCTGCTTTGGAGAAAAGGAACGAAAACGGCGGGGCGACCGAGTTGGGGCCGGCGCCGGAGCAAAAACAGCACACGGAAAATTCAGTCGTTAAGTTTGTAAAAACAGAAATTGCCGCAAAGGGCAGCTGTTACGGACCGCCGGGAACTGTACTCGCCGTGAGTACGGATCATTCGGGCATCGATATCGCCTGTGGCAGCGGTATTCTGAAACTTGTATGTCTGGTACCCTCCGGAAAAGGAAAAATGAATGCGGCGGATTTTGCACGCGGTCGCGGCATTGCTGTTGGAGACCGGTTTATCTGACGGTCTTACGGTCGGCCCGTGTTGATCGTCGGGGCGTTTTTTCTGGCGGATGATGCTCATAAATTTCTGAAAACCATTGGCAAAAAGGTTTAGAAAACATTTAAATTAGTGCTTATGAATCCATTTGACTGCCGCCTTTTCCATTTTGTAGGATATATGGTTAGGAGCATCCGGGAGAGGCAGACCGCGTTTGATGCGAGAGCGCCGTTTCTCCTATGCCAGGTACACCTGTAAATTCAGCCGGGCTGTAATTATCGGCGGCGGTTTTTGACACCCGAAACGGGAGCTGTTTCATTTTGCTGTGGTTCGCAGTTTTTTAATAACCTTCTGCGGAAAATACAGTCATGGATACGTTTGTACGCTCAGCCGAGAGGCGGGAGCGGACGGCGGCAGTACAGGCGGCAGGAACCGCCGGAAAGTCGAGGGGCGAGGCGTATGCCTATTTTTTACGGATTTGATTCCATGTACATTTTGTTGGTTCTGCCGGCTATGCTTTTTGCTCTATGGGCGCAGTTTCGCGTGAAGAGCACATTTGCCCGATATCAGCGTGTGGAAAGTGAACGCCGGATGACAGGGTATGAAGCGGCAAAGCGGGTGCTGTCTGCGAACGGACTGACAGACGTTCGGATTGAACGCGTCAGCGGGCAGTTAACGGATCACTACGATCCGCGGGGCAATGTTATACGTCTGTCTGAGGGCGTATATGACAGCGCGAGTGTTGCGGCGGCCGGCGTCGCTGCGCATGAAGCCGGTCATGCTGTACAGTATGCAGTCGGATACGGACCGATCAAGCTGCGGCGCGCCATGATTCCTGTGACGCAGGTGGCCTCCAATCTGGCCATGCCGCTGGTATTGATAGGTCTTTTCATGGGTTCCGGTTATATAACGGTAGCCTATATAGGTATCGCGCTGTTTTGCGTGGCCGCGTTTTTCCAGCTTGTTACGCTTCCTGTGGAGTTCAACGCCAGCCGGCGTGCGCTCCGGGCGCTTGAGGAAACAGGCGTACTCAGTGACAGCGAGCGGGCTGGGGCTAAGAAGGTCCTCGGAGCGGCGGCGCTTACCTATGTCGCGGCTTTGGCGGTCGCGCTTGTGAACCTTTTGAGACTGCTCACTATTGTATCCAGAGCATCCGGTCGCAGCGGCCGGAGATAACCGCTGCGGCCGCCGGAGATGCGGTCGTTTTCCTGTCAGTCAGACGTACATGTCCTGCGAATTTTGTCAGAGAATGAGGAAGAGAGACGACTTTAGAACGCATATGTAAGATTCGATCTTTCTATTTCCCGGCAGCGCCGCTTTGGCGCCGGAGCCGCGGCGCCAATAGAACGATATTGCCGGTAGATTTTTTTATCGAGAAACTCAAAAGATGTGCTGAACTGCTGCTCAAAGGCGTGTTTCTCTTATGTGTGAAGCCAAACCGGAGTGCCGTTTCTCTAATTTTTATAAAATTTTTATCTTGGTATCGTCGGCGTCGAGCGTTTATGATATGTCCTGGGACGGCCGAAAATACATAGACAGCCGTGGGACGCGGTATTTACTGCGGTGTGTTCCATGCGGTCTCCGTCATTTGCATTGCTGGCTTCGATGTCATGGGTACGAGAGAGCGCCATACGCCTCGTTTACACGCTACGCGGACGACATTTACGTCAATTTGACGCTTATGGCTCGAATTGTAGTCGGCGACATCGGCTTTTTGGTTTGGGATGACATCAGCCAAAATAATGGTACATTAGGCGGTACCGGCTGCACAGCGGGTGGAATTAAAACGACGCCGCTCGCTGTTCTGCTGCATTGCCTTTCGGGCATACGGCGGCAGGGAGGCTCGGTGATATTCGGCAGACGCATCGAGGAGGAATCTCTGAAGCGCGCGACCTCGATCCTCTTTGTCAACCTTTCGCTTGCTTTGACCGGCGTGCTGCTGATCTGCGGTGCACAGCCGGAGTTTCCGCTTACCGATGTACTCTTAGAAGCGATTTCCGCAATTGGCACGGTGGGGCTAATATCGTCGGGGATTACTCGCGATATGGGCGTCCTTGCACAGGTGGTTCTGAACTTTCTTGCGGCAGGGTCGGAAGCGTTACGTTCACAGTTGCGCTTTTTGAAAAGCGCGGGCGCGCCCTGGCGGTATGGTCTCGTGTGCCAAAGGTTCGGTTGAGCGGACGCTGTACGCGGAACGCCGTTGTTCATATAAAAACGGCGGCGGATACCCGTCTGACCGACTATTTGGAGGCGGAGTGGCATGCGGTAGAAACTGGCGGATTTTCATAGGGAATTTTTGAAGAGAAAACAGCGCCGGGAGAGGGCTTTAAAAGATATGAAAAAATATGAAAACTTTTTGAGTATAGGTATGGGTTCTTTCGGAGATCACCTTAGCCGGTATCTGGCTGAGCAGAAATATGTGAGAGGATGATTGCAGAGAGAAACAGGGGCCCGGCGTATCTTCTCTGCGGAAGCGGAGAACGTTTTTGACAGGCCGTTTTTCTGCTCCGGAACATAGCAGAGAATTCGAGACAAGAGGGGAATACCTCCGACATTCAAGCGTCAGTCTTATCTATGCTGTATATTCTCATGATACGCATATAAAAGTATTCTACGATTAAGGTCATGGTGATTCAAATGGAATATAAATTGCAGTACGGCTGCGATGTTTTGACGCTGCCGCGCCGTGTAATCGAAAATTTGAGCGATGTGCCGTCCGATTATATAAAGGTTCTTCTTGCTCTGGCCGGTACACCGGCATGGCTTACGGATACGGAACAGTATTTTTCCGCTGTTGCCGAGCATTGCGGGTGTTCTCAGAAACGGGCGCGTAGCGCTCTGGATTATTGGGTAAAAAGCGGCCTTCTCTGCCAGGCTGAGAGCGTGGACAGGACCGTGTCCGCCGATGTGACTGCCGACGACGGGAGCGGGGCGGATAAGAGAAAGCCTGTAAAATCGAAGAAACCGGAGCTGCCCGTCTATACGGCTGAGGAGATATCCCGGATGCTGGAAGCGGAGTCGGATTTGCGTCCGTTGATTAATGAGTGCGAACAGCTTATGGGAAAAATTTTCTCTGAATATGAGGTAGCGTCGATCCTCGGTATGCACGACTATCTGGGGCTGGATGCGGAATTTATTTTGCTTCTGGTGGATTACTGCAGCCGACGGGGCAAGAAGTCCATGCGGTATCTGGAAAGGACGGCTTTGGGGATGGCGGAAGAGGGTATACAGACGACGGAAGCGCTGGAGGCGAAGCTGAAAAGTATGGATAAGCTGGAGGATGACACCTATAAAATCAAAAAGATGTTCGGCATGGGAGACAGGGCGCTGACGGCAAAAGAAAAAAAATGGGTGGAAAATTGGTGTGTAACGTGGCAGATGCCTCTTGAGCTGATTGAATACGCATATGAGCTGACTATAGGGGGGATCGGGAAGCCATCTCCTGCTTATGTCAATGCAATCCTTGAGAGATGGCATGCGGAAGGGTACCGGACAAGGGAAGAAGCGAGTCAGGCAAAGTCGGCGTGGGAGGGACAGAAACCACGGTCGGAAACCGGTAAAGATGCCAAAGGGTCTGCGTCCGCGGGAAAGCAGGGCTTTGATATCGATGAATTCCTTGAGCTGGCGCTGAAGAGAAGCTTCAGCGACGGTTCCTGACATATAAGCTGAAAGCAGTGAAGAGCCTTAACGCACCAGGCGTGCGCGGGGCTTTTTTCTTTGCCGGAGCTTTAGGCTATCCTATCAGACGGAAAACGTGCCGGGAGCGGTCATGAAACCGCCCCCGGCACTGTAGAAGCCGATGCTTTATCCCTCTGTTGCTTCCGCGCTGCTTTCCGGATCGGATGCAAAAGCAAGCAGTGTCTGTGCTGCTGATTCGTCCATCAAATAAATAAAATCCGATTCATTGATGCGATAACAGGTGTATCTCTTCGCGGATGAGGACTCGGCGCCCTCGGCCTCCTGCTCATATAGACCGCCAAGGGTCAATGTTACCTGTTTTTCATTGGTCACGGTCGTTGCGCTGCTGCTGTTGTTTTCATCTGTAACCGTCGTTTCTTCTTCGTAATGAATGACTATAGTCCCCGCAGGCTCCGAAAGACCTGCGTCCTTGAGCGCGTCATCATCTGCGTACCATGTCAGAAATTGTGATGTGGACAGCCCGTCATACAAATCGGATATCACCTCGATGCCGTCGCCCTCCTCGACCCTGCTGCTGCCACCGGCGCTGACCTCCACGGATGTAATGCTTTCCTCGTCGATTTTCGGCTTTGTCTCTGTCTGAACCAGCTCTTTTTTTGTATAGTCGAAGGTTTCTGCAAAGGAGGAGGCGATCATATAAATATTTTCACTCCCCTCCTCGCTCATATAATAACAGCTATTGAATTCATTGTAATTTCCGATGAGAAATGTTCGGTTTACGGTTTCGTCTTCATCCAGATAGGAGACGGTTATCGTATATGCCGGCTCGTCCAATCCGTAGTCGGCTGAGACTGAGCCGCTGTCCGGATTCAGCTGTAGTTCCGCCTTCACGGAGGCGGTGGCCGATGCCATAGCTGTGAGCTTGGTCTGACTCACCGGAAAGTTCGGTTCCCCTGAAAGCGTCCAGGTTTCGCCGTCCGATTCAAATGTCAGCTTTTCCGTAGTATCCGGGTTGGTAAAGGCAATGGCTCTTACATTTGCATTCTGATATGCTGTCAGTACGATACCGGATTCCTCCGATCCCGTATCTTCCGTCTCTGCCGTATTCCTTTCATTGATGCCGCGCATGATAAAATAGCCGGCGAACAGTACAATGAGCAGTGATAGCAGTACAATGAGCGGCGCCATTCGTTTTTTCATAATTCTTATGACCCTTTCTTGTGAAATTGTGCCTGACTTTACCTTTTAAAGCGGCTTTTTCAAAGCAAAACTGCATCTCTTCAAAGCGGCATGTCCATAACGCTTCCCTCGAAAGGAAATCTTATAAACGTCCTTTCGGCGGAAGCGGTATTTTTTCTATGGTTTTGTTTTGACGCGGCACACGCAGTCTCTTTTCGGAAGCGGTGTCCCGCGACAGACTGCGCCGCCTCCGATACGTGACTGACATTTTTGCCCTTTATTTTATCACTGCGGTGCCGTAGCTTTTATAGAACGGGATCAGGTGCGCATTCGCTGACCGGGGAAGAGAAGGGCATCCCTCTCTTCGCGCGTTTCGCCGGTTATGTCGGCAAAGCTTTGATAGCCGGTGAAAGGTTGGGCCGCGGCTGTCCGCCATCCTCAAGCGCCGGATTTTTCTCTCCTCCGGAAAGCGTGTAACACGCAGCATGTTCCTGAAATATGGGACTTAGCGCTTATCTCTTTCTGCGTTTATACCAGACTGCGAATCCGCAGAGAACCAATCCTACCGGGAGGATGATGGTCGTGACGGCGCCGATAACATTGGACATGGCGTCGGAGACGATGAGGGTGTCTGATGTCAGCAGCTTGCCGGAAATGGAGATCGCATTGGTTTTTCCACACATCCACGTCAGTGACGACAGAAAGACCGCCGTATTGGCGCCGGTAATATCAAGTTCCAAGATCGGTGTAGAGAGCCAGATAAGCGATGCACCGGTTGTCTCATCCACAGAGCTGACGCCTACATAAAACGGACCGTCTATGTCTCCATCTTCTCTTTCGGCGGTTTGGATATTCCGGAAATTCTTTTTTAGAAAGGATGTATCCGAGGTGGTAAGCAGCGGCGTTATGGTAGCTGTTCCCTCCCCGGTTTCTTTAATACCGTGTGCGGACGTCGCTGTAACGGATATGTTGGAGGTGGGGAGTTGTCCGATTATGGGGTGCGAAGCATTGGGCTGCAGAATCAGATTATAAGGGTAATTGTAATAATAACCGCTGCTCTCAAAAAGGAGTCCTTCTTCCGCTTCAAGCCCATATGCGGCTGCAATCTCTGCGAAATTCGGCATGGCTTCCGCACTGTAGGCATCCAAATCCGTGGTCAGCAGAAGATGTCCGCCGCCGGCAAGATATTCTAAAAGCACGGTTTTTTCATTTTCGGTCAAATCAGAGGTAG
The DNA here is from genome assembly GCA_019415985.1 of Clostridiales bacterium. GTDB lineage: Bacteria > Bacillota > Clostridia > Oscillospirales > CAG-272 > CAKTAA01. The sequence goes on along the minus strand of DXYE01000014.1, from coordinate 13,644 downwards.
GGGCGTTGATGAGCAGAGCGTTGGCATCCTCCGGAATTCTTTCGGCGCTCAGCAGATTCAGATCCGCTGTCTGCAGATTTTCTTTTTTGATATATTCGAGGACCTGCTCCGACAGTGCGCTTTCCCCGTGACCGCCGACGATATACAGCTTCGGCAGAACGTCGCTGGTCACATAATCAAGCGCCGTTGTCAGGAGGGATTCGCCGTTGAAGTATTCAATGGCAGTCGGATACGGACCGTTGTAATAATAGTACATGTATAATTCTTCCTGGTCGTATTCGGTCGTAAAAATCTCGGAGCTGTCGACGACATAGGAACGCTTCGCGCTTTCTACAATCAGGCTGTTGGAATTCACCTCGTTGTCCGTATAGTTTTTGACAAACTGAGGATTGAGCAGCGGGTCTACCTGTTTAAATTTGATGAGGCTGTTCAGCGCCGTATAACGGTTGACGAATTCTACAATTGTGGTATTTTCGCTGCCCGTCGGCGCGATCAGGTAGATGTTGACCTCGTCCTTCAAATTGCGTGCGATGCTCTCGCTCTGTTCGCTCAATGTGTAAATTTGATTTCCGCTGGTATCAAATTTCGTGAGCGTTGAAGGCAGTTCTCCGATGAGCAGATTGACCGCGATGACCACGGCGATGACTACGACGGAAAGCACGGCGTAATAGGCGCCCAGTTTCAGCGTTTTATGATTTGTATGTTTTGACATCGGTTGTGTCCCTTTCCTTTCTCGGTGACGATTGTCCGTTTCTTTTTGAGCTGAATCGAACAGGCGCGTCAGCTCCAGCGTCTTTTTTCCACCGTCTGCATGCTGAAGAAGACGAAGAGCGCGACGAGCGAAAGGTCATAAATGACCACACTCAGATCGAAGACGCCGTCTGCGAAAATTCTGAAGCGGTCAATGACGGACAGGCTGTTCATCAGTCTGGAGAAAGCGCCCTCAAACATGGAGGAATCGATCCAGTACGCTGCAGCGAGAACGAAAAGGAGTACGGCGGAGGTGATGAATGCCGCTGTAGAGCTGCGCGTCATATAGTAGACAAGAAAACCGACCAGAATGGCCAGCACGGCAAGCGCGAGCAGAGAGGAGAAAGCGGTTGCCGGGACGAGCGTCGCAAGCGACGACATCAGGTATATCAGCAGCAGGGCGCCGAAGCTAAGGACGGCTGCAATGATCTGACTTTCCGTAAGCGACGACATGAAAAGGCCGATCGCAATCATGACGGCGCCCATGAGGAAGAAGCCCGCAAGCGTACTGTAGGCCGTGCCCAGTGAAATGGCGCCGAAACATGTGAGAATGAGGGGGTACAGCGCGAGCAGCGCTGTGGGAATCAGGAAAACCGTGAGCATGGCGAGGTATTTCGCAAGGACGATTTTTTTCATGCTCATCGGCAGGGAAAACAGAAGCTGATCTGTCTTTGAACGTCTTTCCTCCGCAAGAGACTGCATGGTCAGTATCGGAAACAGAATCAACAGAGAAATGATCACGATATCGTTGATCAGAGAATATTCGAAATTCGGATATCCGCTCTTCAGGTTCGTCGCTGTAAAGATGATGCCTATAATCAGCAGCAGCAGTGCGATGAAGATGTATCCTGTCATATTTCGGAAATAGGATTTCAATTCCTTTTTATAAATAGCCAGCACTTTTTTATCCCCTTTCGTTGAAGGATTGTTTATACAGTCTTAAGAAAATTTGAATGGCTGCGGTTGACTTAGGCGCATCGCCGGCGCTTGTCCAGGACATTTGTCTGCGATGCGTCCCGGTTTGCGCGCAGCTGCTGTCCAGGCCTGTTCCGCAGAGTTTTGCGGGTATATGGACAGTCGCGGCGTCGGCCACAGTCTCCAGGAGAAATCAGGATTTGAAAAGCGGCGTGTAAGGGTTTTCGTCGTCTCCGTCAGAATTCTCCCCGTCATTCGAAGCGCCTTCCGCATCGGCTGGGAGCGCGTTGTCTGTCGCCGCAGCATCCGCATCTCCGGTGTCTTCAGCGCTGTCCTCTGTGAGCTGAAGGAAGATGCTTTCCAGATTATTTTCCTCGCTGTATAGCTTCAAAAGCGGCAGATTGGCGTCTGCAAAAAGACGGAAAATTTTTTCACGCATATCCAGCGCGTGCGGAAACTGGAGGGTTACTTCCCATATGTTTTTCCCCTCCTCGGATGCTTCCATTTCCATCCGTTCCGCTTCTGCTGCCCGTTCGGCGGTTGCCCGTACCTCTTTCTCCCCGCCTTTCGCGGTTATGTGTATGGTATTGGTGCTCTTTGAAAGATTTTCCAAGGTATCGCTTGCCACCACGCGGCCATTTGCTATGATGATCACATGATCGCATACCGCGCTGACCTCGCTTAAAATATGGCTGGACAAAATCACGGTGTGGTCTTTGCCGAGCGAACGGATCAGATCCCGTATTTCAATGATCTGCAGGGGATCGAGTCCTACCGTCGGCTCGTCCAGTATGATGATTTCAGGCGAGCCGAGCATAGCCTGCGCAATGCCGACGCGCTGTTTATATCCTTTGGAAAGATTCCGAATCAGCCGGTCTGCAACATCCTCAAGCTGCGTCAGCTCCTCGACATAGGCAATCTCCGCTCCTATTTTATCGTGTGATATCCCCTTTGCCTCCGCAACGAAGGAGAGATACTCCGTGGGCGTCATATCGTTATACAGCGGCGGCATCTCCGGCAGGTATCCGATATATTTTTTCGCCTCCTCCGATTCCTCATAGATGTCGTGTCCATTAATCAGAACCGTTCCCTCCGTTGCCGAAAGACATCCGGCTATGATATTCATAGTGGTGGATTTTCCGGCGCCGTTGGGGCCCAGAAAACCGTAAATTTTCCCCGGCTCCACGGTGAAGCTCAGCTGCTTTATGGCCGTATGGCCGCCGTACCGCTTCGTCAGATTTTTTACTTCTATCAAGGTTAGGTCCTCCCGTTCAAATTTTCTATGTAATTTTTTTCCAAAAGTATACTACAAAAATGTGACAGCTGTGTGACGGTTTTGTTGCATGCGGCCGAAACTTTATCCCGTGGGTGAAAAGCTGCCGACAGACGTCGCGCAGCTTCCGCCTTTTTCGACAGGAGCGGCTTGTGGGAGAGACGACAGTTTCGGAACCTAAGCAGGAAACGTGCGGAAGCTTTGACTCGTTCGGTTTCGTTTTTTACGTGCCGATTTGTTCTATACATGATTCATTTTAAAAGCCGGCAGTCTTGCGGAACGCAATGCTGCGGTGCCTAGCTTGTGAAAGCTTATGGTGATGTCATTTTTGCCATTACTTATTAGACTGTTTTTCGGGCATTTCCGGGCTGCGGCGCCGTTGCTTATGTAGATTTGTTTCAAAGAAAGGCTCGGACAATGCCGGCAGGCGTCCTTTACGTGAAAGTGCGTTGAAAGCGGCAATTCACGCTTCCTTTTGCAAAATCTCTTGATTCTTTGTCCAAAAGAGGATATAATAATCTCAGCGTTGTCATTTTTTGATACCGCGGTGTCTTTCGGGCTTAGCTTCTTACTGAACTCCTGCCTGTATGTCTGCTCTCTGTACAGATGTAGGACGGATACTCGGTCCGCCCGGAGAAAATTACTTTTGCTCACGCAAAAGCGGCGCATTCTGCACCGCAAGTCAAGTATAAAAAAGAAAGGAAGGTACGTTTTATGTCTGAAAACTGTACCCATGATTGCTCGTCCTGCGGCGAGGAATGTAAAAGCCGCGGGAGAGGCAGTCTTTTGGAGAAGCCGAACGCGCTCTCCCATATTAAAAAAGTCATCGGAATTGCGAGCGGCAAGGGAGGCGTCGGTAAATCGCTCGTCACCTCTATGCTGGCGGTAACAATGGCGCGGCGCGGCTGGAAAACAGCCGTAATGGATGCCGACGTGACGGGACCGTCCATTCCGAAAGCTTTTGGGCTGAAGGGAAATTTAGAAGGGTCGTCTGAGGGCATTCTGCCGATGCGCACCAAAACCGGTATCGAGGTGGTCAGCGTGAATCTGCTGCTCGAGGACGAAACAACGCCTGTTGTTTGGCGGGGACCCGTGATTGCGGGGACGGTCAAACAGTTCTGGACGGATGTCGTTTGGGATGATGTAGACTTTATGTTCGTCGACCTTCCTCCGGGAACTGGCGATGTGCCGCTGACCGTTTTTCAGTCGATCCCACTGGATGGCATCATCATTGTCACCAGCCCGCAGGAGCTGGTTTCCATGATTGTCAAAAAGGCCGTACGAATGGCGCAGATGATGGAGATACCCGTGCTCGGGTTCGTGGAAAACATGAGCTATATCCTATGTCCGGACTGCGGCAAAAAAATCAATGTGTTCGGAGAAAGCAAGCTTGACGAGACGTCGGCCGAAACGGGTATCCCGGTGCTTGCCAGAATGCCCTTTGACCATTCGCTGGCCTCTCTCTGCGACAGAGGCGTGATCGAACTGTTTGAAAGCAGCGCGCTGGAAAAAGCTGCGGATACGGTAGAAGGGGCGCCTGCCAGAGCGGTCGGGAGGCTGGCGGATGACGCTGAATAAGGACAGGCGCAAGGCATGACGGCTGAGATGATAGCACGAAGAGCCCGTCATTGGAACGTATTCGACGAACAAATCGCCTGAATTCGGCCTATTCCCAATCAATTAATGAATTTCGAAAGGATGTGGATTTGTGGCGGAACCGGTAGCCATTCCAAAAAGGATCCTGTCGTCGCTTCTGGCGTCGGTGAGCGCAGGCGTCGTACCAAGGATGGGCGCGCCGTATATTGCAATTGGCAGAACAGATGAAATTGAGGCGCTGCTCGGTGATCTCGAGCTGGCTGCCGAGGGGGGAGCCTCCATGCGCTTCATCATCGGACGGTACGGGAGCGGAAAGAGCTTCCTTCTGCAGCTCATGCGCGGCTATGCGCTGGAGCGCGGCTTTGTTGCCGCGGATGCGGATTTGTCTCCGGAAAGAAAAATCTGCGGTGGCAAGGGAGCCGGCGTTGCAACCTACCGGGAGCTGCTCAGAAATCTTTCGTCAAAGGCTTCTCCGGACGGCGGTGCGCTCGCGCAGATTTTGGCAAGATGGCTTTCCTCCCTCCAAGCTGATGTGGCTGCCGGCGGAATCCTTCCGAGCGACAGCACCTTTGAAACAGAGCTTGCGCGTCGTATTTTTGCTGTGACAAGAGAATTGGAGACAGAGATCGGCGGTTTTGATTTCGCGGCTGTTCTCTGCGCCTATTACACGGCCGCGCGCGAGGGCAGCGACGAGAAACGCAGCGCATGCCTTAGATGGCTGAGGGGTGAATACGCGACGAAAACCGAGGCGAAGGCTGCGCTGGGCGTGGGTTCTATTATTGATGACGACAATTGGTATGCCTATATCAAGCTGCTCGCTGTTTTTCTGCGGAAAATCGGATATGCAGGTCTGGTGGTCATTATTGATGAATGCGTAAATTTATACAAGATTCCCAACCGGATTTCCCGGGAGAATAATTATGAAAAGCTGTTGTCGATGTTTAATGATACCTTGCAGGGGAAGGCGAGCGGACTGACACTGCTTTTCGGCGGAACGCCGCAGTTTCTAGAGGATACCAGAAGAGGACTGTTCAGTTATGAGGCGCTGCGGAGCAGGCTGTGCGACGGGCAGTTTTCAGGTGGAGGCTATAAAAACCTGTTGGGGCCGGTCATTCGGCTCCGTCGTCTGTCTGACGACGAACTGTTTGCGCTGATTTCCCGGCTTGCCCGGCTCCATGGGCAGAATTATCATTGGGAGCCGAGAATCACCCAAGAGGAAATGACGGAGTTCTTACGCATCTGCACGGCGCGCGCGGGGGCGGATTCGCTGATTACGCCCCGGGAAATCCTGCGGGATTTCTGTACGGTGCTGAACATCCTTCTTCAGAACAGGGAGGCGACGTTTGCCGACGTCGCAGGCAGCGGCGTGATTACGCTTAGCCACGGAGGCACAGAGGACGGGGAAACGACGGGAGCCGGTCAGGCGGGGCAGGAGTCTGTTGCGCCGGAAGCGGGGATACCGGATAGGGCCGCCGGTGAATCTGCAAAAAATTATGAGCTCACGGATATTGAATTCTGATGATCTCCGGCGAAACAGCCATAAAGCTGTGAAAACAGCAGTCAAACCTTTGGCCGCCGATTGGTTTGGTCATTCGTTTTACCGTAAAACGCCGGCGAAAAGGAAAAAGCGGGCTCATCGGAGCTGCGAAGAGAGGCTATACAAATTCCGAAAACGATTACGAACGAAAGGACTTTGCATATGAATCATTTCACCCAATATACAGGACGCGATTACAGCATATCTATTGAAGACGGAAAAATTTGTTTGTTTTACCGGGGACGCCGTGCGGCGGCGTTTCTCCCTGCGACGGCTGTTTCATGCGTGACGGAGCAGGACGGTGAATTTTTGGAAAAAGAAGACGTCGAGATTTCCGCCGAGAAGGTGGAATGCCTGTCGGACGGTGTTTTTCGTTTCAGGACGAAAAGCAGCCTGTGGAGGAAGGAATATCTCCTGGAATGTGATCCGGAGGGCTTTACATACAGAGTACGCGTCACGGGCGATGGGGCGGTCGGAAAGGTGTCCTATTTCGGAGGCAGGACCGAGGGAGAGCCCTTCTCCGGCTCGGATTACCACTTTTGCGAATATTATATCCCCTGTGCGGGAACGGATCCGGCTTTTCGGCAGAGAATGCCTGCGGCATTGCCGTTCCGGTCGTTTTTTGAGCTGCTGATCCCACCGCCCTTCTGTTTTTCTTTCAGAATGGAGGATATCCCGGATGGTCGTTTCGGACTGGGACTTTTGGCGGCGGACGGAGCTTACAATTTCATCCATTATGACTACAATACATGCAGCTGTGGCAAAAAATTCGGTTTCTATCTTTCGACGGATCTGGAGGGGCATACCAAGGTGAACGGTACGCTGGAGTTGCCCGCGATCCGCGCGTTCTTCGGGAAGGACGACCTCGACGTTATCCGCAGATACTGCGCTTATCATTATGACACGGGACTCTGCCGTAAAAGAGATTATTCCGATGTCCCGCGCTGGTGGCGCGGACCTATCGTCTGCGGCTGGAACGAGCAGGAGGCCCAGATAACGGAAGGGCGCTCTCAGAACGGGATGGCAACGCAGGACGTCTATATGAAAATTGCCGGGATGATACAGGAAAAGGGCATTTCGCCCACGATTCTCATCATTGACGACAAATGGCAGCGCGCCTACGGCGACTGTATGCCGGATCCTGAAAAATGGCCGGATATGCGCGCCTTCACCGACGAGATGCACCGCCGCGGAATTCATACGCTTCTGTGGTTCCGGCTGTGGGGGGGCGAGGGGCTGCCCGAGGAAGAGGTTATGCCCGGTGAGGGGATACCGTACAAAACCGTCAGGCTCAACTATTCTCCGTACGCGGATCCTACAAATGAAAATTACCGCAGCCACCTCAAAAAAATTCTGTATCATCTTCTTTCCTCGGATGAGGGCTGCTGCAACTGCGACGGCTTCAAGCTGGATTACTCTCTGGTCATGCCCTATGGCAAAACGGCGAAATCCGCCGGCGGACAGTACGGTACGGAGATGACCAAACGGCTCTACAGGCTGATCTATGAAACCGCCAAGGAAATCAAGCCGGATGCGCTGATCAACGGCAGTCCGTGCCATCCGTATTTTGCCGAGGTATGCGATCAGGCGCGGCTGCACGACTACTCTTGGGCGTGCCGCAACGAGACAGAGCAGATGCGTGAACGGGCGCAAATCTTTGACGCGGCTATGCCGGGAATTCTGATCGATACGGATTCCGTCAATTTCAGCGACAGGGAGGACGCCATGAGGTTCTACCGCGCCATGCCGGAGATTGGGATCCCGGATATCTACCAGTTCTCCAACGACTGGTGCTTCTCTCTTTCGGATGGTGACTGGGAGGAAATCCGGAATATTTTTAATGAATATTCAGCTGAAACGGATGCGGCTTGGGGTTCCCCCGATAAGACATAACGGCGCCGTTCTCGAGAAATTCAATCTGCCAAAAGCGAAAAAGGAGTTTTAAGATGCGCAGATGGCTGCTTGCCTGTGATTATGACTACACATTGAGCATTGACGGACAGATCAGCAAGGAAAATATCGAGGCTGTCAAGACATTTCGGAAAAACGGAGGCGTTTTTGGCATTGTATCCGGCAGAGCCGGTTCCTCTGGTCCGCATCTTGCCAGCTGTATTCCCGGACAGATCGATTTCGTGCTCTGCTGTACCGGCGCGGTACTGTTTGAAACCGCAGAGAGACGCGAGACGCTGGCCTGTTATCCCGCAGAAACGGCTGCTCTCCTTTACGCGTTTGCAAAGGAGAGCGGGGCGTGTGGATTCGGCGCTTTTGCTCTTGAGCGGGAATGTCTGTTCGATCTCGGAGACCCTCAGGCCGATGTCCTGATCGCACAGTTTCTTAAGGAAAATCAGGAAATCAATCAGTCTCACATCCGTTTTCTTAACGAGGAGGACGCTTCTGCCGAGACCGCACGTCTGCGGGGACTGCTCGGGGCCTGTGTCAATCCTCAGCAGAACGGCCGCATTATGGATATCCCGCCGGCGGGGATGGATAAGGCGGAGGGGGTCAGGCGAATGGCCGAACGCTATGGTATTTCGCAGGGAGATATTTACGCTGCGGGAGATCAGTACAACGACGCATCCATGGTGGAGACTTTTCACGGCTTCGCCATGGCGCACGGCGTGGATGCGCTGAAGATAAAGGCGGAATCTGTTGTAAAGGATGTCGCGGAGGCCGTGCGGATCATTTTGCAGGGACCGGCTGGCTGAGCTTTGGGCCGCCCGGTACGTTGAAATTGCTTTTTCGTACATATCCCCGCCGACAGGCCGGACCGGTATATGATGAAAAAACGTTTGGAACCGGAGCAAAAACGGCTGTCGGGAGAAAACAGAAAGGATGCACAAAATGGAGAGCGGCGCAAACGACATTTTTTACAGGTATGCCCCGTATTTGCAGGAATATATCTATCAAAACGGGTGGGCGGAGCTCCGCGGCGTACAGCTTGCCGCGGCGCGGATACTTTTCAATACGGACCACAACCTGCTTCTGACCTCCGGTACGGCGTCGGGAAAAACGGAGGCCGCGTTTTTCCCAATCCTTTCCCTGCTCGACGAGATGCCTTCCCAGTCTGTAGCCGTACTGTATATCGCACCGCTGAAGAGTCTGATCAACGATCAGTTCTTCCGCATGCAGCAGGTTCTGGAGCTTTCGGGTCTGCCGCTGACGCACTGGCACGGAGATGTCGCTGCGTCGCATAAGGCCAAGCTGATGAAAAATCCGTCCGGAATTCTTCAAATTACGCCGGAGTCGCTGGAGAGCATGCTGATGAAGCGTTCCAACGACATGGTCCGTATGTTTTTTGACCTTCGCTTTGTCGTCATAGATGAAATTCATATTCTTATGGGGACGGACCGGGGAAATCAGATTCTCTGTCTGCTGACTCGGCTCGCGCGGCTGATCGGTCATCACCCCATTCGTGTGGGACTTTCCGCCACCGTGGGCGAGATCGATGTAGCCCGCGCGTGGCTTGGCGCGGGCTCAGGGCGCGAAACGGACGCCCCGGTCGTGAAGGATGCGCGCACCTCCTGGCGCCTTGCCATGGAGCATTTTTTCATACAGGCGGATACCCCGGAGGCTGCAGCTTCGGGGGAAGAGGACGCTGCGCCGCCGGTACGGGAACCGGATCAGGTGGCTGCGGATGGGCGGAAAGGACAGGATGAAAACGACAGTTCCGATCTGCCCCGCAAAGACGGCGCGGCTTCCGCGGGGGGTGAATCTGCTTGGCCGTCTCCCATTGATCCGGGCTACGAATATATGTATGACTGTGTAAAGGACAAAAAAAGCCTTGTTTTTTCGAATTCACGGGAGGAAACGGAATATATTACGGCCACGCTGCGGCAGATTGCGGAGAGGCGCGGCGACCCGGATATTTTTCTCATTCACCACGGAAATCTGTCCGCACCGATACGGGAAGAGGCGGAGAAGCGCATGAAGGAGGAAGAGGGACGGCTGGTGACCTGTGCAACGGTTACAATGGAGCTCGGTATCGATATCGGCAGGCTGGAACGGGTCGTTCAGGTCGATGCGCCGTACACGGTTTCCGGCTTTCTCCAGCGGCTGGGCCGGTCCGGCCGCCGCGGGGCGCCTCCCGAGATGATCATGGTGTTCCGCGAGGAAAATCCGGCGCCTGACACACCGCTGCCCCAGCTTATTCCATGGAGTCTTGTACGCGCAACGGCCATAGTGCAGCTTTACCTGGAGGAGCGCTTTATTGAGCCGCCGTCCATAAAAAAAATGCCGCTCAGTTTGATGTTTCATCAGACGCTCAGTGTCCTTGCGGGAACGGGGGAGATGGAGACCCGGGCGCTGGCTGAGCGGCTTCTGGCCATGCCGCCCTTTCAAGGCGTGGACAGGGAGATATACAGGGAGCTGCTGCTCTCCATGCTGAACAACGACTTTTTAGAGATGACGGAGGAGAAGACGATGATCGTCGGGCTAAAGGGCGAGCGTTTGATCAACAATTACCGTTTTTACGCGGTTTTCAAGGATCAGGATGTGGAGTTCTCCGTTCGGTGCGAATCCGACGAAATCGGGACGATCACCTCCCCGCCGCCGGTAGGGGACCGTTTTGCCCTCGCGGGGCGCGTATGGGAGGTGACGGAGCTTGACGTGGCGCGCAAGCTTGTATACGTAAAAGGCGTCCGCGGGAAAATGGAAGTCTCCTGGCCCGGCGATTACGGCGAAATTCACACACGGATTCTCGAGAGGATGCGGCAGGTGCTCTGCGAGGACACGCTGTATCCCTACCTCAAGCCGATGGCTGCACAAAGGCTGAGCTTGGCCCGGAAGGTTTTTCGCAATGCCGGCGCGCACAAGCGTTCCCTGATCCCTATGGGCGGCATGACATGGTGTATGTTTCCCTGGCTCGGCACACGGTCTTTCCGGACTCTACGCAAATATTTGAAAAAAAATGCCGCGCGGTTGGGCATCTCTCAGATCGAATACGAGGGCTGCTGCTATATGACCATGAAGCTGGATTACGCGGATGATGCGGCGCTGTTATCCGAGCTTTGCCGCATGATACAGGAGGAGGGGATCGATCGGCTGTCGCTGGTCAGCGGCGCAGAAATGCCGGTTTTTGAAAAATTTGATCCGTATATTCCCGGGAAGCTGCTCCGACAGGCCTACGCGGTTGACAGGCTGCGTACAGATGAAATCGAGGCGCGTCTGCCTCAGATGCTTCGGGAAAGCCGGGCGTATCATTCGCGCTGACCGGCGTTAAGAAGGCGAAATACGGAAAATTCCGTTCGGCACCATAGATAAACCGGCTGAAAAGTCAGTACAGGAGCTTTTTTCGGATACGGTTCTTTTGTGCGGTAAAAAACAGTTTTCGGCGGAACAGAAAACAGACAGCCTGTTGGAATCTGAACTCAGACGAGCTGTGGAATCGGCAGTTTTTTGGCTGCTGCGGACCTTTGCCGGACGATTTTAGCAGATTTCTTTCTGTTTCTGCGGCCCATTCATAAACTCTGCTTGATTTATCCGGGCAGTTGTGCTATGCTAAAGCAGCGCTTCGGACCGTGCAGAACCTGAGGGAACCTTTTTTCTGTCAGTACGTCTGTATGCTTTAAGGTCAGGTCTGTTCATATAAGGGTGTACCGGGCGGTTTTGCGGTAATCTTGACGGTTGTATCGCGGACCGGTTACCGTGCGTCGATAAGCCGGCAGCCGCTGCTGGGTGAAAGGATCGGAGAAGTTGAAAAGTAGGAGAGTAGGATAATGGATAATATTGCAGTGCTGATCCCCTGTTATAACGAGAGTCAGACCATACGGAAGGTGGTGGAGGATTGCCGGCGCGTGCTGCCGGATGCTGTTATATACGTTTATGACAACAATTCAAGCGACGGTACGGCAGATATTGCAAGGGAGGCGGGCGCTGTAGTACGGCGCGAGCCAAAGCAGGGCAAGGGGAATGTCATTCGCAGAATGTTTCGCGAAATCGACGCGCGCTGTTATATCATGCTCGACGGCGACGACACCTATCCGCCGGAATATGCGGGGCAGATGGCGGCGTGCGTGCTGGAAGATGGCGCCGATATGGTTGTGGGTGACCGTCTTTCCTCTACTTATTTCAATGAAAACAAAAGGCCGTTCCATAATATGGGGAACTCTCTGGTACGCGCGGCGATCAACCGGCTGTTTAAAAGCGATATCAAAGATATTATGACGGGTTACCGCGCCTTCAGCTACCAGTTCGTCAAGACCTTTCCCGTTTTGTCTAAGGGATTTGAAATCGAGACGGAGATGAGTATTCACGCTATTGACAAGAATATGCTGGTGGAGAACGTCGTCGTCGATTACCGGGATCGGCCGGAGGGCAGCGAATCCAAGCTGAACACCTACAGGGATGGGATCCGGGTGCTTGCGACGATCGTGAGTCTGTACCGGCATTACAAGCCGATGCGCTTTTTCGGAATATTGGCACTGATACTTCTGCTGCTGGCCGCCGGCTTTTTTGCGCCGATTCTGATCAGATATATACAGGAGGGGGATGTACCGAATTTTCCGACGCTGATTGTGTGCGGATTTGTCGCGCTGGCTGCCGTACAGTCCTTTTTTTCAGGAATGATACTGGAGACGCTGGTGCAGAAGAACCGGCAGGAATTTGAATATCGTTTGCAGGAGACGGAAGCAATGCGAAAAGCCGCTGAGGAACGGGAAAATCTGAAAATCCGTGCGTCAGCCGGAGCACAGGAAAGTATAGAGGGATAACATTGCGGCCCGAAAGGTATAAGTCGTGCCTTTCGGGCTGCTGTATTACCTCAGCGTCATTGCCGGAGATTAGGGGGAAGGATTACAGAAACCGAAACTTGGCTGTCTTGTCAATGCATTTATAACAGCGCCTTTTCAACGTTTCGGCTTTCCACGGGGTCATGTGCCGGGCTTATAGCTCGCCGGGATATTGCTCTGAAACGCTTTCAGCACGGCAAGCTCGATTTCAAGTTGGACCTTTGCCCTTTTTGGTATCCCCATGTTTCGGTAGTACTCGATGAGAATCTGCAGCATATAAACTTAGATGTTCCGGCGCGGCTGCTTTTTCCGCCGCTGCGAACTGGTCCTGCCCATCGAGGATGCCGGCTTCACAGTACAGCTTTGAAAATAGCTTTGAAAAATATATTCCAGCGCCAGTTTAGCGGGAGAGTAGCTCCCGTGGACTTATAGATCTCCGCCATAATCCGCCATACATCCATCCTTATCGCATCGTTATGCGAGCCTTGAGTCAGCGCTTTCGCAATCGAAATGATATCGTTGGTCCTTTCGGGAACTGGAAGTACGTCGCAGAGGCAAATCAGAAGCCTTTCGTTGCCGGGAAATTTTTTCGGTCCTATGCGCAGAACCTATCCGCTTTTTATCTTTTCCGTGTCTCTGGACCTCCATCATTCGTCTACAATGACCTGTACGATCAGCTTTTTTACTCAATCGTGTCAAAAAAATTGTTACATTCTTCGCCAACAAAGGTAAGAGAGAGGGGGGTGGGAGGTAGGAGGGAGGCGAAAAAGAAAGGGAAAAAATTTTTTTTTTTAAAAGGGGTTGACAAAAGGGTAAGAGATGTGGTAGAATAGTCAAGCTGTCCGGTG
>DXYE01000139.1 GCA_019415985.1 Clostridiales bacterium | reverse complement strand
CTCGTCGGTGCCGAAGATACTTGGCTGGAAGCGGCCCGGGAAAATAGGTCGTTGCTGACACAAGGAAGGATATGTAGATACCTTCCGCAAGAAAGAAGATATGCAGTTGGTGAAGATAACGGCGAGGGTCCACCCGTACCCATTCCGAACACGGAAGTTAAGCTCGTCGGTGCCGAAGATACTTGGCTGGAAGCGGCCCGGGAAAATAGGTCGTTGCCAACTCATCGCTTCTTTTTTGGTTTTTATGAGATAAAAAGACATTGATAGAAATGGCGCCGGTAAGGTGTGTTGAAGGGTGCTAAGTTTTTTTAGTCAGGCAAGCAGGCTAAGAGATTTGGGGACAGAAGGAGTGAGAAAAGGCAAGGAATCTGCGCTGATGTGCAGAATTTTCAATACATTCCACCTCTTTACGTTTCGTAGATAGAACCGTTCATTCACCTCAGGGCCGTGAGACGTTTTAAAAACGTTCAGTAGATTTTATTGAATTTGTTCAACCCCTCTATATTCCTCGTTAGCTCAGTTGGTAGAGCATGCGGCTGTTAACCGCAGGGTCGTTGGTTCGAGCCCAACACGAGGAGCCACGGTAAGCCGGTAAACATTAGTGTTTACTGGCTTTTTTGCGTTTTATCAGGAATATAAATGTCAAAGGTGAAAGCTATATTTTGACAGGTCTTGAACCGGAAAAAATAATTTCACGATTTTAATTCGTTTTTTACATTTCAAGTCTTCCCTCTACTCCCTTACCTGGGATCGAACCAAAGTACATATTTTAGACCGTAATTTCTTTAAGTTCATTCATTGATGTGGAAGACTTACAACGAGATTATTGTTATGGAATTGATCAAGGATTTAGCCAGTATCTATTAGGACTTTATGTATTTTTAAGCAGCAGACAAAGCAAAATTTTCAAGTGTAGAATTAAAATTTTTCATACCTTATTGCTGCTTGACATTTGCTACCAAGTATATTACAATAAAAAACAAAAAGAGAGAGGTGTCCAGTAATCTCGGAGGATTTTTATCTAAGCACTTTAAGAAATATTTCGATGGTTTCGGGTAGACGGTTGAACTCTTACTAAAAAAGCTTTACCAATGCAGATTCTTTGCGCAAAATGGCCCTTTATCCTGCTGTTATGGTAGAAGGTCGAATTTCGGTAAATATGACAAAATCTGAGGGCATTCGATGTTGTCTGCGTAATTTCATGCTGCAGGTAATTTCTTGTATATACCCATTGACCTATGACCTATCCTGCATTATAATGTAATGTAAACAAATATGCCGTCTGGATGAAGCTGCGTTGGAAAGTAGTCCGACGAATGGCGGGAAATCGACAAACGTCGACAGATTCTTTTCCTATTCGTTTGGAGAAAAGAATGGAGCTCCTTTCCCAACATAACATAGGAGAGGAAAAATTCGGGTTTTATCCTGATTGCATTGTATCTGTCGAGTGGAAATGGTAACCGAGGGAGAAAGTTTGAAAGCAAAAGCTTCCAAAATCATTTTGCAGCATATGGAAGCGGCGGCGATTTTGTGAGTAAAAATACGATTTAATGGAGTTGAATCATTTCATTCAGTTAAATCATCCGCGATTCCATATGATATGAAAGGATGGTCATAATTTATGCCAAATATTGAATTTATTCATCCTCTTCAGCAGCCTGTGGGAACATTCCGGCTTCTCGATTGGCTGAAGGAAAGCTTCCAGAGCGATGACTACCATCAGTTCAGATGTTTAACGGCCTTTGCAAAAGTAACGCCGTTTTATAAGCTTCACTCGAGCATTCAGGTCTGGAACGCAAAGGGAAACCATTCTGAGGCTGTCATCGGCATCGACCACATGGGCACAAGCTATCAGGCGCTGCAATATGCCCTTATGAATTTTCATGCGGTTCGAATACTTCACACAGAGTTATCCACATTTCATCCGAAGCTTTATCTGTTTTACGGGGAAAACAAAGCGGCTGCTTATTATGGCTCCGGTAATCTGACCTCAGGCGGATTGGAAACCAACTTTGAGGGCGGAATCATTGTCTATTTTGATCTGCCTGGAGATCAGGCTCTGTTTGATTCTCTTGTGAATGGCTGCAATGCACTTTGGGAACCGAATGTTCCATGCGCAGTTCCTCTGACTGCAGAATTCCTTGAGAAACTGAAAACAAACGGTCTGCTTTTAGACGAAACCGTACAAACGCGATTGCCGCGTGTGGAAAGCACCGCTGCTGCGGCTTCCCGCGAGTTCCTGTTCAGACCTTTCCCGGTGAAACCCGCAAGCGCAATACCAAAGGAGATCATGACGTCAGCCGCTGTTCATGCCGGCTTGGTTTTGCGTCCGACTGTCTCCAAGCAGACAGGGGTTGCTCCGACCGGTGCGGTCGGCCCGGTCGTTTTGCCTCTGGTCGTGGACGGATTTGTTATACAAATCTCGCCTCATCACAACGGCGAAATTTTTCTGAGCAAGCTTGCTGTAGATCAGAACCGTTCCTTCTTCGGTTATCCCTTTACCGGAAGAACGGTACCAAAAAAGGCCGGCAACCCTACGTATCCGCAGCGCGTTCCGGACCCGGTTGTGAACATCAGAGTGTATGATGCCGCAGGCGTGCTGGTTAATACCGAAAAAAACTATAATTTAAATACCGTATTTTATGAAAAGAAATCCGAAATTCGTATTACCGTTACTTCGTCCATCCTCAGCGGACTGCGCTGGACCACCGGCAGTACGGATTATCCCATTCTCGTTATGCGACGTTCCGATGTCATCGGCTGTGACTATGAAATGGACTTTTATGCAAAGGGCAGTACAGTATATCAGAATTACCTGAACATCTGTAATCAGGTTCTGCCATCCGGCGGGAAAGCTGTAGCCCGGAGGATGGGGTGGATTTGAGTCAGCAAACGAACTAAAGCCGCAGAAGGCTGCGCCTATGGCTTTTTAAACATCAGAATATTGTTTTCAGTTATGGAGTGGTTCATATGCAGATAGCGTTCAACTGTTACGCTGATCGGCAAGTCCCAGGTGAGCGACCAGCCCAACCGTGCGGCGGTTTCCCTCAGAACCTCTGTGGTTCGGATGACGACCTTTTCCTTTCCCGTCGTAGTTTTTGTATCTCCGATCACAATGCAGATGTGTCCACCGCTTTTCACAGCGCTGTTCATAGTGTGAAGGACCTCTGACATATCCCGAAAGTACATATAGATGAGAGCAGCCATGTTTTTACGGCGGAAGCCGACGTTAGCATCAAGATTTTGTTCATATATCTTTCGTATAATATCCTTGGCAAGAGGAGAACTGATGCCGTCGAAACATTGCTGCTCGATTTTCTGCTCGTAATACACCCTGGTAGATTTGTTGATCTCGCGTGTACCGGTCATCTCCGCTTCGATGGGCACACGCATGGAGGCATTGATGCCGCTGAGAACGAGCATGTTCAAACGGTTCGTGTCGATATAGGGTAGCGCTGTTGCGTAGGGAGGGCTTGTAATCACGATATCCACCCCTCCCGCAGGAAGATTGAGCCGTACATTGTCTGCTCTTGTCGCATTGCCGCGCCAGACAGAGGCGCAGCCTATGCGATACGGCGCGTAATTGCGTATTTTGTAGAATGACATGATGTTGCCGTACTGCTTTTCGAGCGCCTCCATGTACATTTCCAGGACGGGGGCGTCGTCAATCGGTTGCTTTCTTCTGCGGATCCGCAGATCCGTGGGCTCCTGCTGTGAGACGTCGCGTATAATCGAGCTCAGAATAACCCTTAGAAAGCATTTGATGCGTTCATCTGGGACCTCCTTGATCTTTGTCAGAATAAATCCCATCTTGCAGATAACTTTTTCTGGAAACCAACTTTGGATCTCCTCTATTGCAGAAGCTGGGAATACATTTGTATAGGTTCCGGTCTGATAGCGGAGCAGCTCCTGCCGAAACAGCGAGATATGCTTTTCAAATGCATAAGGCGGCACGGTACAGACAGAACTTTTGGCAGATGCAATTTCCACGGCAATCGGATTGATGTCACATCCAAAGGCCTGATAGCCGTTGAGAATGGACTCGAGGAGGACTGTGCCGCTGCCGCAAAAGGGATCAAAAACAGTCCCCCCCTTGGGAACATTTAAAATATTGAGAAGCGGCCGGACGAGCTGGGGATAAAATTTACCTTTATACGGATGGATGCCGTGTGTAAGGTATTTTGGGTCCTTCCGTCCGGAATTGCTTCCGCCTTTACCGTTTTCCAAAATGCTCTGCCAGGTATCAAATTCTGTGCCGTTCAGTCGGTAGGCTTGATAAAAGGTCAAATTTTTCAATTCATTCACCTTTTGCGGAGCTATTTTGAACCGGTCGGCATCCGCTCCGGCCAGAATCCTCCTTTCAAGACTGCTTATTGTTTTCTCGTATGGCCAAAGCCGGTATTTTACAGGTATGAGCGAAATATCCGCTGGCAACGCCGGCTTTTTCAGTATCAGGATCTGTTCGGTGACCGCTCTCCGCGCCCAGCTCTTTATAGATCGTTTGTTCTCTGGCAGCGGTCTGTCGAGCATAGCGATCCTTTTAAACCCGATACTCTCCGCCAGCGCGCTTATACGCTCGGCCGTTTTATATTCCTTGCCGTCAAAAACAGCATTACCCAAAATAAAAACAGCGTACCGCCCTGACTTCAATGCCTTAAGGCAATTGTTGAGTACAGGGCGCATTTCATTTTCAAATTGGGAAAAGGTATTTCTGCTTCTTTGATATTTTAAGTGTGAACCGATCTCAGCTTTGCCCATTTCCCTGGGATCGCCATCCAACCAAAAGATTCGGAACCGGTGATAGAGGTGATAGTCAAAGGCGTTCGGATACGGCGGAGAGGTGACAATCAAATCCACCTCCTCTGCTTTGAGCGGCTTGCCTTCGCCCACGACCGGTTCCATTACATTAGCGGTGATAAAGCGGCAGGATCGATAGCCGAGCTGTGAGCTCAGCGCCTTTATTTTGGTATAATTGGCTTTTAGATCGCGAAGAAACAGTTTGGTCGTATCCGTTATGGATATCACCTTCTGTACGGCTCTGTAGGTGGTCTCGTTTTCCTGGTTGGAAACCCTCGTGATAATTTTGGAAAGGGAAGCTTTGGCAATATCGGCAGCCGCGTCCGTTTGCAGTTCCTTTTTAATCATATATTTCAAAAATGCAAGCTCGCATATCACAGAGGGATTAAACCACTTTGCGATGTTGGGGATGGCGGGAATTTCAGCCGCCAGTGCGTTTCTGTCCGAGTTGATCTGTTCCGCAAGATATTTTTCATTGGAGGTATAGTATTCAAGTTTCATGATCAAGCGATCCAGTTCTTGTTCTTCTGCGGAGCAGAGGGCTGATGTCTTTGCTTTGCCAATAATACTGCCGATGGGATTGATGTCTGTGCTGATACAACTTCTGTCATGCAGAAGCGCCTCCAAAGCGGTTGTACCGCTGCCTCCGAACGGATCCCATACCATCTCGCCTGCTGAGCTCAGGAGCTTAATAATTTGAGCAGGAAGCTGAGGCGCAAATTTTGCGGGATAGGGATGAATATCATGAGAAAGATAGGTTGTATCGTCATCGTTAAAGGACCAATCCAGACTTTCGAGTATTCGAATGACTTCGGCTTCGTCGCGAAAATGAATGGAGCAGAACTCTGAGCGTATAGCTTTATCTGCGCCTGAAGATTCTGTACCGCTGTTGTTTGCGAAGGTGTCAAAAACAGAACCCCAGTCGTCGGATATTTTTTGTATTGACATAAATATATCTCCTAAAATAAAAAAGCAGCATAATGCAGGGGAAGATGAAAACAATCGGTATGTCATGGATGCACATCGGTTGTTTTCGCTTTTTTATGTACATAAAATTCAAAGTCGGCGCCGTACAGCATTGAACGAAGATAGAAGAACATTTTACAATATCCCCTCTGACTGCGCTCTCCAATAAAACAGCGTTGTGCATTGAATGGCTGCATAAAAAAATTCTGGGAAAATTATATCATAACCCAGACTTTATATCAAGAGGTATTTCGTTTTTCCTTGTAGGAGATGTGGATGAATTCGATTGTTTTTTCATCGCCTACAATTCTACGATAAAAGCAACCTATTTATGAAGAAAAGCAGTTCGATTTGGAGAGAGTTAACGAAAATCGACTTGGTGAGGATGCGTTCGAATGCTTGTGCGCGTCAGTTGGAAAGGCGTTTTATGGTTTCCCTTGCCCTGACAATTGTATTTCAGCACAAGTTTCTGCGACATTGCTAAATGAGGGCCGCTGTTGGATCGCCTTTTTACGGTTTTACTGAAATTTGAACAGATATCATGTCTTAAAAACAGAAAATAAAGAAAAATTTCCGGCACCGGAACTTTAAATTTTGCTCAGAAATCTGCGCCTTTTTGTGATGCTTTTATACTTATAGGTGTTATGATGCCGGTAAAATTATTCAATATATAAT
>DXYE01000138.1 GCA_019415985.1 Clostridiales bacterium | reverse complement strand
CCATTGTCAGGTGGTCTAATGCCATGCGGCGCAGCGGGTCGGCAGCGTTCTGATAGGAAAAGCTCACATCCTGAAACACAATTTCAGCTCCACCCTTTGGGGCAGTCTCCGTTCCCTCGGATATGGGCTGCATATTCAGCACCTCGTCAATCTGATCCATGCGTACTGCCAGGTTCCGCAAATCTGCTCCGAACTCCACAAGTTCCATCAAGGGACTGATGCAGGCGGGACCGACTATCAGGAACATCAACAGCTCCATCATAAGCTCATGGTCGCCGGGATGCAGGTACAGCAATGCGCAGCCGGAAACAAGCAGGAACGCCAGCACGGAGATTGTGATGGTCTTATATGCGCCGAAAATCGGCGTGACACGCTTCAGATAGACCTTCCAATGCTCCCTGTTCTTCTCCACCAGCCCTGTCAGGCGGCGGGCTGCCGTCTCCGGCCTGCCGAAGATTTTTTCTTCCTCCATGCCCGCCACATATTCAGAAAACGCTGCGTCCAGCTCGGTGGAGGAACGGTTCAGGTCGCTCCATATCTTCTGACCCTGCTTTCCGCCGAAAGCGGAAAACTGGATGAGAAACGCAAGCACGAGAGCGATAAAGATCGTCAGTGCCAGCGGAATGTTGAGCGAGAACATCAGTACGGCCAAAGCTGCCAGCAACAGCCCCGCACCGAAGATATTGGAAACATCATGGGCAATGATGTTTTCCATCTTTTCGATGTTCTCATTCATCATCTTCTGTGTTGCGCCGGATTGCCCGCCTGTGTAAAAGCCGAGGTTTAGCCGCCCCATGTGGTCGAGGAGGCGCATACGCAGGTCATAGAGGGCATTGAACGCGCAGGCATGGCAGGAAAAGCTGCCGATTACAGACAGCACGATGCCCAGCACGATACTTCCTATCGTGACCGCTGCCCACATCCATATCTCGTGGGTCGGAGCAGCCGCACCATCAAGCGATGCCAGCAGAAAAAGCCGGATGATCCGGTAGACCGTATAGAACGGTACGCCGGACAGCAGAACGCTGAGCGCAGAGCAGGTCACGCCGAAGAAATACTTTCCCGGAGGGCAATGCGCCGTTCGGAACACGCGAAGAATGACGTTTTTCTTTGCTTCTTGCATAGAACTCCTTTCTCTGCGGCGCAACGCTCAAGAGCAGCCACCGCAAGCAAAATGATTGTTGGTTAGACGAGCTTAACCAGCAATCATTATACGCATGGGCGCTGTATTGTCAACGGCTCGGAAAGTGCCTCAAAATTAAGCTGACGTTGTGCGAAATTTGCGAAAATCATTGAATTACCAGCGGTTTCGTGATATAATCACATCTATGAGTTGCCTATTGCTAACCGAAATTTGTGCCAAAACAGAAAGCGGTGTGCCAAAACAGAAAGAGAGGAGCGGCAAGATGGTTACAATACACAGCATCGAGGAAATGCTGAACTTCTATATATCGCTCGGCGGCTTACGGAAGGACGCAGCAAACGGCTTTCGCTATGTGTTTCCGAGGCAGCACTCCAAGGTTCGCTTCTGGGGCGATCTGCACGGCTTTTCCGCAGCGGACGCGGACTTTACCTATCCAAAGGATACAATCATCCGCAGTCAGTTTAGTCAGCGCTATGTAGGAATCGGGCTGAGCGAGCAGGGGACCGTGGAAGCCTACACACAGAGAGATCAGACGATTCACTTCGGCGAAGGCGTCAACTGCTTCGTATTTGATTCGCCGGTGCCGTTCTTTATGAAAGTTCCCGGTGGGCAGCGGCTGCGGTTTCAGGGATTGTACTTTCAGGAGCAGTTTTTTGCGGAGAATAACATCCCGCTCTATGACAGCTTCTGGAGGGATGCAAAGAACACAATACACGGCGCAGACCTTCATGCACCGGAGTTGGTGTCCATCTACCGCCGCATTGAGCAATGCCGCCTGACAGGGCTTGCCTTTGATACATGGCTGAAGGGTTTTGGGCTGGAGGCGGCCGGGTATCTGATCGACCTTGTGCAGCAGCTATCCGCACAGCCGCCGGTCTATCTCGACGAGAACGAGATTCGTGCGGTAGAAAAGGCAAAGACTATCCTGCAAGCCAGCCTGAAGCACCCGCCTGCGGTCATTGACCTTTGCAGGAAGGTCGGCGTCAATAAGAACAAGCTGCAAAAAGGCTTCCGGTTGACCGAGGGAAAAAGCGTTGCGGAATATGTCCGTACTCTGCGCATGGAGCGCGCCCTTGATCTGCTGGAGGACGATACCCTTTCCATTCAGGAGGTGGCGGAGGAGGTTGGCTATAACGGTATCAGCAACTTTTATGCGGTTTTCCGGCAGACCTTCGGGGATACGCCAGCCGCAATACAAAAGCTGCTGGAAACAAAGTGATCCGTTTCCCGCGCCATATCCATATAACGCAGGAATCGGAAAAATGGGACAGGGCTTTTAAGCGGTATCATCAGATATAAAAAACGGCGGGCAGAGAGTTGACTCTGAGGGAATAGCCCCCGACTACACCGGTCCGTGGGACATGACGCTGGGGTATCTGCCCTACTATATGCAGGGCAAGGATAGCTGACGAAGCCGGAGCAGTCGAATGAAGTAGCGGGAGAGCTGCCGCCCCAGACGTAGGGGTAGCCGAGGTACTTCTCCGCCTCCTTGATGATGGAGGCGAACTGCTCGTCCTCCAGCGCTTCCGGGGGTATCTCGTACTTCTCATAGTCGGCGGTGTAGTATTTCCCAATGTACTCCGAGCCGCCGAACAGGTCCGGGCGGTTGCCCAGAGTAGACACACGCTTTTTACCCGCTGGCTGCTTTTGTCCGCGCAGTTGGAACGACGGGCAATTTTTATTCTATTTTTCCTGTTTGTGCGCATCCCTGATTTTTTCGAAGCTGTCCTGACTGACGACATGTTCAATCAGGCAGGCGGAATCTTTTGTTCAAAACAGACCGTTTTCGCGCTTTTTGCATGAAAATGCCGGGAAGAAAACTCGACGGCGTTCCCTTGTGTTTGCTAAATTTTGATAGCAAACACTGGGGAACGCCGTCGAATAAAAATAGGGCGGCGGTTTATATCGCTTCCTATCCCCACAACTAGGGGAGTGCCCAAAAGGGATTTTTTTCATCAACAGCTGCCTTTTAGCCGTCCATCTCTTTTTACTTATCATACTACTTTGAACACTGCGACCTATGAAAAACGGCAACTAGCTTATTTTATAATGCGCTTTTGAAATAAACGAGTTATTCAATTTTTATGAAATAGCGTTGTTCTCCATTCCAAAAACGAGTATAAAAATAATGATAGCAGCAGATAACAAGATCCGTATTATAGTTATCTTTTTTTTAGTTTTTCCAAATACAGCTGCTAGAATGGCAAATGCAATCGCTAAGCAATTCATAGCAACTCTTAGTGAGTAATTGTAACTAAAAATACTACCACTCATAAAAGTTCCACCTACAATAGATAGCTGCGCTATCATAAAAATGAATATAGAAAGGCAGTAAAATATGATGCTTACAAAAAGACACTTGTGTTTATTTAACATAGCCATGCTCCCTGTTGTTGCTTAATTAGTCGAAATCACGCCTTTATGATCACACCATATTCTTATCTCATCAGAATTGTTTTCCGACCAATTCCCCAATAAACCTTTCTTATAGAGTGTAAAATTGCCTACTGCACCGCCAAGATAATCACTTGGATTGTCAACCGTAGCAATACCCGTTACTTTCCAAGAACTATTAAGCGACTCGTTATCTGTTTGTGTGCCGCGACACTCAGCCAAACTTGCACCATCATACCTAAATGTTGCCGTCAATGAATAATTTGCAACTTTCTCCCCTGTATCAATAATGTAAAAATATTTGGAGCGAGTATAATCCTTATACGTCCACGATGCAGTTGATGCTCTCTGAACAACAGGAACATACTCCACTTCGCGAACCGTTTCTATCACGGCAATTTCTTCGTTGACTATATATGTAGTAGATTCTTCTGAGACACTAACAATCTCAGCGTTTGAGATAGCAGATACGTCAGGTTCTGCTTCAGCTGCATAAGCGCTTATTTGCGTACACAAGACTGCACAAACAAGCACGGCAATAAGAGAAAAACTTTTCCGCATTTTTTTCATAATCTTCAAATTCTCCTATCTAATTTCATTCATAATTTTTTGTTATATTTCCATTTGCATCACAGGACATATCCAAGAAAGTATCATTATTATAGTTGCCATTATGATAAAGTTGGTAAGATGCATCGACTGATGTCCAGCCTGACCCGGATGAAATAGAAAAACTTTCGGTAACAGACCAACCTGAAATGGCACTAGAGGAAACTTGGACTTCACTCTCTAAAGCATAAACAGAGCTACCATTATAATGGAATGAAGCCGCCAAACTATATGTCGCCACTTTCTGCCCGTTGGACTTTAAATAAAAATGCCCAGACATAGTTGCGCTTTTGACACTATACGCTCTAGCTGTAGATTGCACGTTCTCAGAATAGACATACTTAAATATAATGCCATTTCCCACGTCAATGGATTGAGTCCCCTCTTTATTAAAATCAATTTCATTGTAGATTTGGGACTTAACCTCTTGCGATGATATATATTCCAATGCATCATCAAAATTCTCGGTATCAACAGCATCGGCAGGCGAAGAGGATGCCGCAAAAGCCATAGGTGCATTTGCAAACAAAATCAATAATGCACATGCTACGCCCAAAAATCGTTTCATATTAATTATCTCCTTTTATTGTTGCAATACTTTGCGCAAGTTCGCTTTTTGTTGTGGTATGAAAATAGAAATTCCAGTTTTCCGCAGTTGAATAAATAATATCAGCTTCATTAACATCATTGCTTGAATAAGCTATCGGACTTGCACACAAGGCACCTTGCGTTGAATTTAATATCACATAGTGCTCGCCATCGCTGCTTTTTCTAAGAAACAGGATCATGTCATCTCCGACATTCAAATCAACAGAAGGCTCAACATCATGAACATAATTTCCGATTACGCCTCCAGTCAAAAGTATTTTGATGGTATCTGAAACTTCATCAGAGCTATCGAACACTTCATTTACATTTACAGTGGCTTCCCTTCTAATAATGCTACTGTTATTTTCATCCCAAAATGGATCTGAAATAGACAGAACCTCGCCACCGATAATAAGGTCAGAGCGTTCAACCATCTTATCCAAATCATAGTTCGCCAACAAATAGGTTGTTGTCGCTCCTCTAGTTACATTTGTTTGTGTGAAGATAAAACCCGAAGCAAAAAACACACACCCCAAAAGGACAAAGCCAACCACACGCACAAAGCGCCGCTTATGTGTTCTCATTTTCATCCCTCCTTAATCATATATTAATCATATATTGCCGCAATGCCAGCAATATCATCAGATGATAACGTCCTCCTCGTTTCACCGGGATCAAAAGACTTATACATAACTGCTGTTCTTTCTGTATCGTCAGGATGTCCTAGTCCCAAAGCATGCCCTACCTCGTGCGTAATAACAGACTGTAGATCGTACTGGGTACTACTGGGCGTTCCAGTAGAGAAAGTATGAGATGTGCTAATTCCTATATCTGCGGTTTCAATTTTTGTTCTAAAAATAGATGTAAAAACCCGATGACATTGCGCTAACACATCATCCTCTAGACTATCCGGAAAAGAAATTTCATTATAGTTATTGTCGGTCGGATAGGAGTTTGTATGAGAATAGCTTGATAATTCTGCAAGTTTTCCATAACCAGCTGAGGTCCATGCACCACATGCACTTGAAATAGCATTTTTTTTAGCAGTTGTCATAGAACTATGCCAACGCAACGAATATGGCGTAGACTCCAATCCTCCCGATACTGCAACATTATAGGCATAAGCGGTTACAGCACCACCACTGAACAGTAGAACAAACGCAAGTAATGTTGCTAATATTCTTTTTCGCATTGAACACATCTCCTTTACATATCATTATTAAAAATAATAATTCCCACACGAATTTCCATACGAAAATAAAAAGCGCATAAGTCAAACCGTTAATTGGCTGACTTATGCGCACAAATCAAGGCTTTTAATGTTTCCTCCCCGTAATTGAGATCCATGTTCAAACCCAGTGTACCACGAGTCAGACCGTTTACTATTAAAACGACGCATGATATCTACCTCCAAACACAATAAATCAATAAGTTAATCTTCTACACCGTTACTATATCATGTTATATGTGAAAATGCAACAGTTTTAACATAAAAATAACAAAAATTTTTCTATTTCCACAAAACAAAGGATTTGCAAGTAGCAACAATTTATAATAGACTTTTTCATAAACGCAGTTTTGGCAAGCAGGGCAAAGAGGTACCCACTTTGCTTTTCGGGCAATTTCCGCCGCCGCGAAAACTGCCCTCTGCTTGTCAGGGGCAGCGCCCCTGAAACCCTTTGAACACACATAAATGTGTGGCTGCGCGTTTCTCCGAAACGCTTAGGAGCGTGACCGTTATTGCCGGTCATGCTCCTTTTTCTTCTCCTCCTCGCGCTCGTTTTTGCCCAGCATACGATCCACGTTCTGCTTGTGGAGCAGCAGCTCGCGCATCTCATCGCGCGAACGCCGGT
>DXYE01000137.1:5294-6662 GCA_019415985.1 Clostridiales bacterium | reverse complement strand
CCATTATACACTGTTTTGCGTCAAATTTCTATAGTTTTTGAAAAAAATCTCGTGATTTTTTACGTCTTTTGTTCATTTTTTTTAGGAATTTTATCTAAAATTTAGAACGGAAGCTACAAAACGCCAAGATATTTTAAGCTTACGTCGCATAAAATCAAGAAAATATTCAGTCGGGTTAGTTCAATAATGCCGTGGAGATATCGAAAATCCAGGATATATATTCGGTACGGAGAGCAGCAGGCGATACAGAATTCTTCCGCCTTCGCGGTAGGATGTTGCCGGGCGCCGCCCGGCGTTACGATTTGGTCGGCCGCAACAAAAAAGTTTTTCTCGTTTGTATACTGCTGATTTTGGTTGACCTAAGGAGAGAATGTTCGATATCTGCGCGGCACTACAAAACAATATATGCAGGTCATTCTCCAAGGTATGCTTTTCAACGTGTAACCGCAAATGATATGATTTAGATAACGTTCGCAAAATTGTTCGGCATGGGAAACCCGCCCGGCGTTCGTGCCACCGATACGGGCGCTCTTATAGATTTCTGCCGGAGGCCTATGAATCCCCCATTTAAGTTAAGAAATAAAATAGAGAGGCGGCCATGCCCCAATAGCCGCCCGACGCGCCAAATATATGTATTACGGTTTTTATATCAAAATCTCCTAAAAGATAGTAGTTTCCTCTTTAAATAAAGTCCCTTGAGAGATCTAAGCTGTTTCGCCGGTGGTCATATGCCCGAATTTTATGCATTAGCCAGACCGCTGTTTTTATGGGCTGCAGCATGGTTGGACGTATTTATCCGTATGCAAATTATCCTCCTGTATCGAAAAGCGGAGCACGGAATTTATCGGATTCAAATTTGTTACGCTTCGCCCAAAATATACGAGTTTTACTCAGTTTCGTCATGCAAATGAGTAGAGCTCCGCGCAAAATTTCTCAAGTTCACTGGCGTTTCGGACAGTGATAAGTATCGAAAAGGAGGTGAAGGAAAGGAGACTGCATTCTCACATACTTTAGATCCGGTTTTTCCTATCGTTTCGCCGGTTTCCGAAATATAACGCCTGAGGCGTTTTTTAGCGTAAAACAAATTGACGGCGTTTTCTGAGACGTCATGGATTCTATCGGCCAGCGTGTATTTTGAGCGTGATACAAGGCGAATATGCTTTTTACAGAAAAAAAGAAAGCCGAATACATTCGACTTTCCAACGCTGTGGTGACCCGTGGGGGAATCGAACCCCCGTTACCGCCGTGAAAGGGCGGTGTCTTAGCCGCTTGACCAACGGGCCTTTCATAGAGAATATTTCCCGATATTGGGATGGTAGCGGAAGTTGGACTTGAACCCACGACCTATCGGGTATGAACCGATTGCTC
>DXYE01000137.1:0-5194 GCA_019415985.1 Clostridiales bacterium | reverse complement strand
TGGTAGCGGAAGTTGGACTTGAACCCACGACCTATCGGGTATGAACCGATTGCTCTAGCCAACTGAGCTATTCCGCCACATAAAAAATAAAATTCCCACAATCGCTCAGTTATTATATCATATGTTTTTTGAAAAGTCAAGCCCTTTTTTAAAAAATGCAACAGGTCATCTGACCTTCGGCCATTGGTACCGACGTTTCAGCCTGCGGCGGATTTTTGAGCGGGAGAAATTTTACTTCAATCCCAAATTTTCCACTGTTATTTCTCAAGGAAAATGATGTTTTTCTAATAAAAACGCCTGCGGGATTTTTATAATCCCACAGGCAGACAGACGTGTAGCCGCACTTCCGTTCGGCTGACGCATCGATTCACTTTAATACGGCTTCTTCAATTTTTCTCCTTTAAATCCTATCTTAATCATCGTACAGCAAAAATTTACCGTCGATTTCTTCCGGCTCCATGCCAAATTCCCTTACGGTATAATATTTGTGTCCATCGTAAATCAGAGCCATGCCATTGAGATACGGATGATAGCCGGACTGGTATGCCGGGAGAATCATGGAACGCGTATAAAAATTTTCACTAAGCAGTACGTCAGAGCTAAAGCTCACGGAAAGTATGCTCATGTCTGGATTCCACGGATTCTCCAAAATCTGAAAAATACAATAGGCAGTTTTATGATACTTGCCGAGATAGTAGAATCCGCCGGCATCCGTGTGAAGGGCGCTACCCGCTCTGATCTTTTGCAGAATATCGGAGTGACATGTGGAATCGGAAAAAACGATGAGACTGTTGTCCCGCAGTATTTGTTCGGAGCCGTGTTTAAGTTCCTCCGGCGTATAGAGCGGATACCATATCTGCGTTTCGCTGAAAAAGCCCATGTTTTTGGGACTCATAAAGGCGGCGGCCGCCTTGGCACAGCGCTCGCTTTCAGGCAGATAATTGAGAATTCTCAAGGGGGTGAGAAATACATCTGCACAGCCGGTCCCCTTGAAGAGAGCGACTTTCGCCGGAGGCTGGTTTGAAAGCATAAAGCCGCCGCGACCTTTGATAAACCGGCAGGAGCCGGCTTTTGTTTCCACGTCAAACCGTTTGCGGTTCAGATATACGGCGGTCAGCCGTTTCTTAAGAAACGGCGGGAATTCAACTGTCAAGCCTGTCAGATTTTGCGCTGTAATATATATATCATCTCTTCGTATGACCGCATGGACAAAAGCGAACGTTTTTCCGTATTCAATGGAATGGATTGTTATCCAGCCGGAGCGCCGATACCGATTTTTATCTGTCCGAAAATAAATTTCCCTTGGAAACGGCCGCTTTTTGGCGCGCATCAGCGCCCGTATCGCATCTTTGCAGTAAAAGATATCATGAAAATCGAGATGCCTCGCCTCGCTTATGGTATGAATATGCAGATCGGGTATGTATTTCCGAAGTTTTTTCGGCATATGCTTTATGGAGATATCCTGCGGTGTACAGACGTAATGAACGGATATATTGTGTAAATTTTTCATCAGACTGTACTGCGGCCCGATCAGGCAGGTGTAAACGCCGGCATAGAGATCAGGCGAATACTGAACCTGATTCCATGCTGCGGCTGCTCCGCTGCAGAACCCCATACCGTATACTCGGGAGGTATCCACGGCATATCTGCTGAAAAGGTCCGAGAGTATTTCCTTTATAGAGGCGTCCCCAATGTAGCTGCCCATGGTTACGCCCCGGCCGTGGACATCCACGACGATCATATCCTCCAGGTCCTGAGCGTCCGCGAACATGTGGGAGTAGGTGTCCATTCTGAGAATTGAAAAGCTGATGAGCAGGGGGTACTTTTTCTCGGGCTGATAATTTTTCGGCAGACAAAGATGATAAAAGGTAACGGTATCATCGAGCTTGGAGCGGAAATATATCGTGTGAGCCCCGCCTTCCCGCAGAGATTGCACGTAAGTTCCCTTTTCCATCTTTTTCAGATGCTCGTGGAAATCCTCCCATTGCACAAAGGTTTCGGGTGTATCCTCACGCTCG
This sequence comes from Clostridiales bacterium, assembly GCA_019415985.1. GTDB lineage: Bacteria > Bacillota > Clostridia > Oscillospirales > CAG-272 > CAKTAA01. Next base: position 3,176 of record DXYE01000137.1, on the reverse strand, counting down.
CGGGGTACCTCGTTCAGATAAAACTGCAGGCACCGTATCTCATCCTCGGATAGACCGCCGCTGTTCAGCAGCGCCGTGCCCCGTTCAACCAGAGGCAAGATATAATTTTCATGGGGTATAACGTGCAGAGGCCGTACATGTTCTCTGAGATTACCGTCCAGCAGAGGGTAACGGAAAACGAGTTCGAGACACGACATCGGACTGCTCTGGAAACGCCGCAGAGGCGCCGTTTCAATCGTGCAGATTTCCAGCATCCGGCAGGATGCTTCGGTCAAAACCTCCTGTGTTTCCCGCTGGCGAACCAGGATATCGACTTTGGCATCCCGGTCGGTCCAAATATAATCCATAGGACAGACAATAAACCGATAAGGCTTGCCGTGGCGGTATTCTGTATCCCCCAGCTCCCAGATATACACCCCGCCGGTTTTGTAGGTCAGTAGATTACCGACGATGGTATTTGATAGGCGCAGGCTCTCCTCTCTCAGAGGACTGATCCTCAGCGCCGCTTGCAGAAAGGGCTGTGCCCCAAATTGCTCCATGCAAATGATATTTTTTCCCGCCTGCAGGGTATAGGTCAGCGGCATCGTGTTTTCTCTGCCCCACAATGCTGCGATCTCCGCGTTGATCCAGACGCGCTCAAAGCCGATAGATTCCAGCGTCATGACAACATCCGTGTCCTCTTTGCATATAATACAAAAAAACCAAAACACCCTCTGGTCCGGACAAAAGTCCAGTTCGCTGAAGGGTAAAAAGGGACCTCCGTCAGCTTTCGCAGGCATTCTGAAAAGGCGGTACGCCCGCTCCGCTTCCTTTCCTGATCCCGCGTACAAGCTCTCGATGTCCTCCACCGCCTGCGGGATGGGCTCGAACACCGCCGGATCATAGCCGGGCTCCGTATCCTCGCAGATATAACCGATGCAGCACGGACGCAATGCATGTTTGTCCAGTCGATAGACAGTTTCCTGCAGTTCTATGGCTATCACCTTTTCCTTTATAAATTAAAATTTTGTAAACGGCTACGCAGGGGGAAAGACAATTTGCAGATCTGCCGCCGTCATCCGTAATCCTACCACAGCAAAGGTCGGAAGACAACGCGTTAAAGCGGGAATCCGCGCGGCTTTTGAAAGAATTCCGCGCGATTTTAATCGAACCGGTATATTTCGGGACATGGCGTCGATACTAAAGGATGATGGAGTAAAAAAACATGTGATGCACCTTTTTACGGCTGAGATGAGGAATCGAAATACCTTTGAATGAAAGAGACAAAAGAGACAAAGATAAAGAAATAATGAAATGAAAGAAAGGAAAGAAACAAATGAATGAAGATTTGTCTTTGCTAAACGATATCCCCATGGGCTTCGGTATGGCGCTGGCCAAAAACGTGAACGCCATGAAGTATTTCGCCGGCTTGCCGCGGGAACGACAGGCCGAGATTGTCCGCCAGACGCATGAGATAGCCTCAAAGCAGGAAATGCAGGCCTTTGTGGAACGCATGATGCAGGACGGGGGTTCCTCCGGCAGCGTCACCGGCTGAGGGGATAAACGGTTTGGGCAAAACGGATACGGCGGCGCGAAGTCGGGAAAATCCCCCGACTTCGCGCCGCCGCTCTGCGTCCTGTTATGATCAAAGCCGAACTGGATGACCGGAAAAGCGCGCTTTTCATGCCGAACGGCTCAGGCTTTGGAACAAAAGCAGATCGGTGAGCGCGTTCAGCAGAAGATTGTCCGTGATCATGGTGTACGCGACTGCGCCGTCCGGCTGCCTCGCGGCTCTCAGGGCGGAAAGCGCGTAAATGGTGCTGCGCTCGTCGAGAAGCGCTTGCAGGATGTAGTGCGTGCCGTCGATGTGGAAATCGATTTCGAGAATCGGACTGAGCGGGGTGGTCCTTGCCCTGGTCAGGATATCCTCCCGGACGGCTTTGAACTGCTGTTTTTTAACTTGTCTGCATAACATAACTGTTTCCTCCTTTTTGCCCGCGGCTGATTTTGTCATTCACATAAATTTTACGATTGCGGACTATGATCATTTTAAAATGATTTTGAATTATAAAATAATGATATTATATATAAAATAATGACCTACATCAAGGGCTTTTGAAAAAAATTAATAACCAAAATTTCGGTTTTGTTGATTCATTCATTATAAAGTGATATAATAAACGAAAAAGTTTATTTCTTTGCGAGGTGTTCAATGGAAACGTCGACAAAAATCAGAATGATCATGCTGGAACGGGGCATAGGCGTGAAGGAGCTTGCGAAAATGATTGGGACAAGCTCCAGTAATTTGAGCAACAAGCTGTCCCGGAACAACTTCAAGGAAACGGATTTGCGCAGCATTGCCGATGCCCTGAACTGTGACTACAGCAGCATGTTTACATACCGAGATACGGGCAAACAGCTTTAAAGTCGGGATGCAATTCCCGCTTTTGGCGCGGCAGCTCAGCTGTCCCGTTTGTACAAACTGCAGCCTTTAACTGGATATAAATGGAATATTAATAATGAAACAGAATTTGTAGAAAAAGCGGCCCGGCGCGGCATAGTCGTGCATTCGAGCGGCTTTTTTTATTGCTTTTATTAATTTGTTGAAAATTCAAGAAATGTTACCTCCTTTTTAAATTTGAATTTTTTTTGAAACTTCCAATTTATTGCCTGTTAGCAATAATTGTAGCATTAAATCGTAATATAATCAAGATGATATTCCCATTTGGTGATAAAATTGGAGGATTTTACAATGACAAAGCTGATACAAGATATATCAATTGGAAATAATATACAAAAATGTCGCAAAGCTAGAGGCTTAACACAAGAGCAAGTCTGTGCACAAATGACAATTTTACAAAGGCCAATTTCTCAATCTCATTATGCACAAATAGAACTTGGACAAAAAAATATTTTTGTCAGTGATCTTATCGTGCTGAGCCGCATTTTTAAGGTCGATTTCAATACCTTTTTTGAAAATATTGAACCTTTAGGGAAAACAGATAAAAGCTGACGCACCGTTGTCAGCCCCGCAGAAACTTTAAATATAAAAGCATAGGAAAATTTACAAAAAAGTATCACGACGCCATTGACAAAAGACCGAATGAGATGTTATAATAAACAAGTATTTAAGACATTTCAACTTGGTTGTTTGTGCATTTTTTCTACGTTCATTTTGTTTTTTTCGACAATTATCC
>DXYE01000136.1 GCA_019415985.1 Clostridiales bacterium | reverse complement strand
GTACAATTTTAATCTGTGATTTCGATTGAAATATTGCAAAATAACCAATTTTTCTGAAAATCATATAGTATAGGCATTACTGGCTACCGCAGTAGACGATCGGCAATGCAGGCGATGAAAGGCTTTCGTTGATCTATGCTTGTATTTATTATTTTTATACAATTAACAAAGGAGAATGATTTATGAAACGATTGATAAGCCAAGTTTTGCTAGGGGGCATCTTGCTTTCGGGCATTCCTCTTGGCAGCAGTACCGTGGACGCTGCTGTCCCTTTAGAAACCTTAACCCCTGATGCAGCCGTGGAATCCGCGGAGGCCGCAAAGATTCAGAGCATTTCAATTGCCGGGACGAATTTGTCTGAGTATAACATTTACCAGGCGGATGAAGCCTCGGAATGTTTAAACTTTGCGGCTCAAGAGCTGTCGTCTTATATTGAACAGGCTGCGGGCATTCATTTGGAGATTGTGCGTTCTGCCGATGGACAGAAGGTAATTGAACTCAGCGTGGACGAAACGCTTGAAGCAGAGGATGCTTTTGCAATCAAAACCTCCGGCGGTAAGCTAACTATTACGGGAGGTTCCGAGCGGGGCTGCCTGTACGGCGTATATGAGTTTTTGGAAAGCTATATCGGCTGGCGCTTTTTGACGGTAGATTGTGAGGTGCTTATGCCGGAAGCGGATACAGTGGAAATCGCGGACGGAATTGAGGATATTCAGATACCGGTATTCGGTGACCGTGGGATTTATACATATACTGCATATTACGGTTACTGGAACGATGCGGAGGAAGCGCAGCAGGATTACTGGGCAAAACGTCGTCTGAACCGCGAAAACCTGCCGGATAGAGTCGGCGGAGCCAAAATATGGTCCAACGGCAGAACGGTCCATACGCTTGGCGATCTGGCCGGCGGTATGTCGCAGCAGGAAAATCCCTGTCTAACGGATGAAAAGGTTTATGAAACGGTATTGGCCAATGCGCTGAAATGGCTTGCATCCGATGCAAAACCGGCAGATTATATTTCTATCTCCCAAAACGATAACATGAGTGTCTGTAGTTGTGAAAACTGCAAGAAGGTAAATGCAGAGGAAGGCAGCGACAGCGGAACGCTTGTTCGGTTTGTCAACCGAATTGCAGAGGCTATAGAAGAAGACTATCCTGACGTGCTCGTGCATACTCTTGCCTATAATGCGACCGAAGCGCCGCCGAAATTGACGAAGATGCGGGACAATGTTATGGTTCAGTACTGTACGATGATGAACTGCTACCAGCATTCGCTCACCGACGAGAGCTGCAACGAAAACGGCGGTCTTTGGGGGATGTATTTCAACAATGTGGACCGCGCGGCGAAGATCAAGGAGTGGGGAAGCATCTGCGATACGCTTTTTATCTGGGATTACGGCGCATATTTCAGTGATTATTTTGCATTTTTCCCAACACTCGATGTGTTGCTTGAAAATTGCCGCTTTTATGTGGAAAACAATGTAAAGGGCATTTTCCTGAATGCCGAATGGAGAGATATACCAGAATTCGACGATCTCCGCACTTATCTTTGCTCCAAGGTGTACTGGAATCCGAACATGAGCGAGGCGGAATACGATGAGTGCATCAACGACTTTATGAAAGGATATTACGGCGCTGGCTGGAAGCAAATCCGCGCATATTACGATTTCATGGAGGAAAGCTCGAACAAGACCGGCTTCTGTTTCTGCGACGCCAATTTTACGACCTTCCGCTTGTTCCGCAAAATGGATATTGTGCTGAATGAAGAAGAATTAAATGCGATGTTTGAAGAGGCCAAAAAGGCTGTCAGCGGAGATTCGGTTAGACTGAAGCGTGTGGAAGAGGTAGAGCTGACCTATCAATATGTTCTGCTGAGCAGCCGGTATCTGGCTGATTATATATACGGGAGCGAAGCGGTTCGTGCCGATTATCAGGCCAAAACCAAAGCGCTGTACGATAAATTTGCAGCGGGTGGATATGCCTATAACCTCGACCAAGGCATGCCGGAGTATGATCCGACACTGAGTCCGATTGGTTGGGGAAGAAACCCGTATGAGGATGCCATTAAAGGAAATATTGTAGATCTTTACTGAGTTGGGAAGTAAGAATGTCCTATAACAGGCGGGCGCCGGGGGCGAATGATATAAAATTCGATCCTGGCGCTTGGTTTATGATATGGAGGTGATAATTCAACTTAAAATCAAAACAATAATTCCAAAACACAGGGAAACCGGTGGCAGAGGAAGACAGGTCTTTCAGAGCGGATATGATGTCGGTATGGCAGGCGCTATCTGCGTTTTTACCGTCATGAGTAAGGAATGATAAAATCTAACAATAGTTGGACCGATTTGATCCTGAAAGGGGATTGTTGTGAGGTTATGAAAAAAATATGGTCTCTTCTTTTATGTGTTTTGTTTATTCTCCCATTGCTAATAGCCTGTGAAAGTAATACGCCGGCACCGACAGACACCAAAAAGATAAACGGACTCGATTCCGGCAGCATCGGAGTGGATACCGCCGAGGTCATGACTTCAGATGCCGGAAAAATTCAGAGCCTGCGAATTGCGGGAACGAATATCGCAGATTATACCATACTCCAGCCTGAGACAGCATCGGAATGTCTGAATTTTGCAGCGTCTGAACTTGCGGCATACATTGAGAAGGCGTGCGGTGCAAAGCTGGAAATTGCGGCGGCCGCAACGGACAATCACGTGATTGAGCTCATTGTTGATACCGATGGTGAATGGGAGGAGGAAGCTTTCACCATTCAGACTGAAAACGGTAGGCTTACCATTACTGGCGATTCTGAGAGGGCCTGTTTGTACGGCGTGTATGAGTTTTTGGAAGGTTATATAGGGTGGCGCTTCCTGACTGCGGATTGTGAAACATTGCTCCCGGAGTCCGAAAATATTGATATTCCGAACAATATAAACGAAAAACAGTCTCCGGTTTTCAGCAGCCGCGGTATCTGGACCGGACCGGCTTATTATGAACATATAACCGGAAGCGGACTGGATTTACAGCAGGATTATTGGGCAAAGAGACACCTCAACCGTGAGGACCATCTGCTTACGGATAAGCACGGAGGCGGCAGAGTCTGGTCTCACGGAAACACATCACGCGCCATCGCCTATTACCTGAATGAACCGGAGGAAGGGGCCGTTTGCCTGACCGACGAGTCCATCTATCAGAGGGTATTGGCCAGCGTATACAACTGGCTTGCGACCGATACAAAGCCAGCCGAGCTGCTCTCCATTTGTCAGAATGACAATATGGCCGCGTGCAATTGTGAAAATTGCACGAAAGTGTATCAGGAAGAGGGAAGCGATTCCGGAACGCTGGTACGCTTTATCAACCGCATCGCTGAGGCGATTGAAGAGGACTATCCAGATCTGACGGTTGTGACGCTGGCATATATGCGCACGGAAAAGCCGCCTAAAGTAACAAAAATGCGGGATAATGTTGCGATACAGTACTGCACGCATTTTGCCTGCTATCAGCATGCGATTAACGATCCGGAGTGCGACGAATACGGTGGCTTGTGGGGATATTATTTTAACAATACTGCCCGGGCAACCGATCTTGTAGAATGGGGCAAGATCTGCAAAACCCTGTATGTATGGGAATACGGATCGTTTTTCAGCAATTACTATGCGTATTTCCCCACGCTTGACGTCCTTCGGGAGAACTGCAAATTTTATGCGGAAAATAATGTGAAGGAGGTGTTCCTGAACGGAACCTGGGAGGATAAGGCCGAATTCGATGAGCTGCGGACTTATCTGCATGCTAAAGTGTATTGGGATCCTTACATGACCGACGATGAATACAGCGCCTGTATCGACGATTTTATGCGGGGATATTATGGAGATGCATGGAAGGAAATTCGTGCGTATTACGACTTTTTGGAAGAAAGCTCAAACAAATCCGATTACTGCTTCTGTGACGCTAACTATACAACTTTTCGCTTGTTCCGCCGTATGGATGTTGTTATAAAGGAACAGGAGGTAACGGAGCTGTTTGAAAAGGCGAAAGCTGCAGTCAAAGCCGACTCGGTTCTGCTTCGCCGCGTTGAGGACATTGAACTGACCTGGCAGTGTGCGCTCCTGAGCTGTCGTTATATGGCTGATTACGTATACGGTTCTGAAGCGGTCCGCGCAGAATATCAAGAGAAAACAAAGGCCCTTTACGATAAATGCGCGGAGCGCGGATTCCCCAGCGATATTGGGCATGAGGGCGGAGAATCGCCGCTTCCGCCGTACAACCCGGATCAGTACCCGTATCAGTGGTTCAACGCCGATGAGGAGAAGAGAATTGTCGGTAATCAGTATGTTTGAGATATCTGATCAACGGATTTGAAAGCGCCTTCATTGTTTCCCATATTATTTTTAGTATGATGTAAATCAACTTTAGGAAAGGGAGATAAAAAATGAAAACAACAAAGCTGTTGAGTTTGATTCTGGCGGTCGGAATGCTGTCGATCGCAGCTTCCAGTGCCGGAAGCTCACTCCGAACAAGCGCTGTGTCGGATTCGACTGCCGCTGTTCCGATAGTTCAAACAACCGAAATGCCGAAGCTTGCCGGCGTCACCATTGCGGGAAACGATATTGCGGATTACGTCATCGTGAAACCTGCCGACGCTACGGAGAGCGAGGCCTTTGCCGCAGAGGAGCTATCCGCGTATATCGAAAAGGCGTGCGGGGTCAAGCTTGAAATTGTAATGGAAACGGATAGTGAAAAAACAATTACCATAGTGCGGGACACGAGCGGAGAACTGGGAACCGATGGCGTCCGCATCCGCACGGAGGACGGAAAGCTGACCATCGCCGGCGGAACCGTGCGCGGCTGCCTGAACGGCGTATATGAATTTCTGGACAGCTATATAGGCTGGCGATTTCTGCCGCACGGTCAGGAATATCTGATCACCGAGGGAACGGTGGACATTCCCGACGGTATTGACGATACCCAGATTCCGGTTCTGGAGTACAGATATTCTTACTGGACGCCGTATTATAACGCGGAAACAGCGGAGCCAGACGCGGCAAAGCAAAAGGTGAACGTCAGAACATATAGTCTTATATACGGAGGTTCTTTTGGTTTTACGGGCAGTTACTGCCATACGTTCGGTTATCTGGCCAACGGAGCGCATTCCACAACAGAGCAGCCGTGTCTGACGGACGAGACGGTATACCAGAATATGCTGGCAGGAGTGCTGAAGCTGCTGGCGGAAAATCCGGACGCGAAGCTGATATCCGTATCGCAGGATGACAACACCGGCTACTGCCAGTGCGAGAAATGCACAGAAATCGCGCTTGAGGAGGGTGTTGACGTCGTTGGGGAGGACGGTGCTACCGAAAGGAAAGCGCGTCAGAGCGGACCGATTATCCGATTTGTCAATCGGATTGCCCAGGCGGTTTACGATGCGGGTTATACGGAGGTGAAAATTCATACCTTTGCCTACTCATATTCAAAAGAACCGCCGTCTGTTACCAGTTGCCGCGACAATGTGCTGGTTCAGTTATGTTCTGATGGCACGTGTTCACAGCATGCGTTAAACGATCCGACGTGCAATGAATGGTCTGGAGTGTATAATTGGTATTGCAATAATGCCGTATGGGCAGATGCACTTGTCGGTTGGAGTAAAATTTGTGAAACTATATACATATGGGATTATACGACGAATTACCAGTATTATGCTATACCGTATCCGAATTTCGATGTACTTGCGGAAAACATTCGTTTTTATGTGGAAAACAATGTAAAAGGCGTGTTTTCACAGGGATATGAGTTGAATCATGTGAGCATCGAATTTGGCGACCTGCGCGCATACCTGACGGCGAAGCTGCTGTGGGATCCTTACATGACGGATGAGGAATATCAGCAGCACATCGACGATTTCCTGCAGGGCTATTACGGTTCCGGTTGGGAGGAAATCAGAGAATATTTTGATTTCGTCATGGAAAGCGCGGATAAACGCAATATGCATTTCCACGAAAATGCTTTTGCGTTAAGACTGTTCCTGCCGATGGACTACGCGCTGCACGAAGAAGAGCTTGAGGTGCTGTTTGACCAAGCGGAGGCCGCATGCACGGCGGCGGGCGAGACCACACAGCTTCAGAACATACGATATCTGCGTTGGGGTTATGAATTCATGCGGCTTTCGTCCAACTATACGGCGAACTGGGAATACGGGAGCGAAGCAGTAAAGGCGGAGTATCAGGCTGACTGCAAAGCATTGTACGACGCAATGGTTGAATTGGATTCCTATTATGACATAGGCCGAGATTTTCGCTTCCGTGAGGGATATGCACCGATTTTTTGGGACGAAAGTATGGACTATGTTTTGAATTTGGAAATAACATCAGCAATGGAGGAATGGATGCCATCCAATATGAAGAAGTAGACCGTATAATGCGCGTTTGCTGCACCTTGATTTAGCGCTGCGATGCTGCGGCTTCCGGTCAACAATGTCTTTGACTGGAAACAGCCCCGCTTGTTCATTTTTGATACATATAACTTGATATTTTATGGCAAATTGTTGATAATTTACAAATATATGATACAATTTTTATTCATATTGAATAGACTGTGCCGGTGTTTGGGTTAATCCAGTCATAAATATCACCAATCTGCTTAAGAAACTTGAATTTCAAGAGTGTCGGAGCCAATATCAGTATAGAAAAAATCTGTTACAAGAGG
>DXYE01000135.1 GCA_019415985.1 Clostridiales bacterium | reverse complement strand
ATTCAGATAATGCCCGGCAATGACAGAAATGCGGATATGCCCCAGTTGTTGGCCGACATACATCATGACCCTTTTGTCATAGATACCCCTTTCCGATCGTTCTTGCACCGATAATAGACAGGTACAAGCTGCCATTCTTTGAAACGTCTCCTGTCTGGATATTTGAGATCGCTTCCGTCCGGGTTTCGCACCGGACTTAATTCCCATATGGGCGGCAGGTTGCGAAAATCCCAGTCTTCTGTTTTCCGCAGCTTTTCCTGATAGGTATAATACATGGCGTTGGCGTACTCTCTCCGCCAGCCGTATACGTCCATGTGGGAAGGGACAGAAGCAAATACAGCCTTTCCCATGGGATCTCCCGCGAATTTCAGTACAACGGCTTCCTTTTCCGGCAACACATCAATATCTCACACCTTGCCGCCCTGTCCTTCACTCTACAGATCGTCACGCTTCCGTCTGTGTTTTAACGGATTTACTCCAGTTTTGCCGCCGCCAGTTCGTGGCGGCGCAGGCCGGTGGCACGGGCAAAGGCGAGAATATCCGCATTGTTTTCTTTGGAAAAGCCATAGTCGCGGGCGGCTTCCTTTCGGCTTCGCTGAATATCTTCCCGACACCGCTTGGGAAGCTGAATTGCCAAATCGCCTGCCTTGCAGCCGCAGAGCTTACACAATGCGGCTCGTTGGGTAGACAGGATATAAGGAGACGGCCCCCGGTCAATCCCGTTTTGCAGATAGGTTTCCACATATGGCCGGGCGGCCACCAGCGTCCGGCATTTGTATTGTGCCTTTGCCCAGTTGGCAAAACGCGGCCTTGTTTCATATAGGTTTCAAACGTGCGGTAGGAGAAGATACCGGCGGGGGCATGGGTAGCTTCCGCCTGTTTTGCTTTGTGTCGGTTTTCTCCAATGCGGAGTTGGTCTTGCAGGGCTTCCTGCACCTGCCGTACCATATATTTCTGTTTCATTTTACACCTCTCAGAAAAGACGCACTTCGCCCTTTGTTTTTGGTAGGCAAGTTGACGAGATTTTTTAGACAGCTTCCCGGTGCTGCTTTCCAGATTTCTTGGACGTTAGCGTTTCTGAATTTTTAGAAGGCCATCGAGGCCTTCTAAAAATTTCATTCCACTGCCGTTGGCAGTTCCGTTTATCCGGCGATTTTTTCAAAATCTCCGTGTAATCGTTCTGCCCATGTTCGCCCCCTGTCCGGCGGGAGAGACGCACAGCCTTTTCGGGCTTGCTGTGACTTCGAACCAGTTACCGCCATATCGTCTGGACAGGTCGCTGCTGCTTTTTCACTCCTTTCGTCATTCACACCTCTATCCTTAATATAACAGATGATGAACACTCTTAAAAACGCAAAAAGGCGGCGCCCCCTTATAAAGGGAATCCACCCGCAGCACCTGCCCGATGAAAGGTTCGAAGTTTCGTCAGGCGGCAAGACCGGGAATTATCCCAATGTTTCGGCCTGCTTTCGTTTTTTCTCCGCACTCCTGCTCTGTCTTTTACTGCCGCGCTCTCTATCGGTGTTTTTCCCGCCTTACTTTTTGTTTGACAGCTATTGCATAAATTAAACGAGCAGACGGATTTTTCCGTCTGCTCGTTTCTCTTTCCTTATGCCCGGTTTCCCTTCTGTTCTTAACATCCTTATTAAGCAAGAAGGATATTATCCTACGGCTTTTTACGCGCCTTGAATCAACACATTTTACATTACGTTTTATAAAAGCCAAAGTTTCGCTCTTAGAAATACGTATGCGAACTTGGATAATACAAACAACTGCAGCCTCCCAATCTCAGATGATAACAGGCTTCTAAATGATATCACCTATCAATCGTTTCTCTCAGATTGTGAGGCGTTATTTTTGATATCTTCTCTGTTTTCCTGCGTGTTGACCGTAGCATTTTCCGTATTTGCAGGATCGTTTGCAGCAGCCGCATCCTCTATGCTGTCCGGTTCATTTTCCTCCTGTTCCTCATGCTTGTTCTTAGGCTCTTCATATGGCATATTTTTCATGGCATTTTGATTTTTCTTTGACCTGATTTTACGCCTGACTTTTATCACAATCACTAAAACGAAAATAAGGACCACTAAAACGCCCAGCAATAAAAGGGTGCATCTTACGACATAGATGCTTCTGTATTCAAAGCTGACGGCATCTGAGCTTCCAATTGAAAATCGCACCGAATTTCCCGAAACGGAAGCATTCTTTATTTCGTCGGTTTTATCGGTAAACTGAAAGATTTCAGGGAACGTATATCTGATATAAGCTTCATCGGCAGGCGTCACATCCTCGAGTATGCTGTTCAAAGCAATGCTCTCCTGAAGACGGCTTGTTCCGAACGGGACCCAGCTATATTCAATATCCAAGCTGCCGGAACTGTTCAAAATAGATTGAGTAAAATGTTCAATATCCTTCAAAAACCAGGACGCGTAACTCAGTTTATAAAAACGGGAACCGCCGTCATCATAAATATCTATCGACGTCCCACGAATCAAATGACTTTGAAGCTCATCCTTTATTCTGTCATGGTACGGTATGCATATATCTGTCGGTGCCGACAAGGTAATTGTTCTGGTTATTTTACCAAACAATTTTGAGAAATCCGTCGTGATATCGATCGAACTGAATTTAAAGTCTCTCTCATAACAAAATGTGATATAGGGTTCGTTTTGAGCGGTGATCGCTGTATCTGTTACGGATACAGATTCACTCTCTGCGGAAAGATTACTGAAATAAGGCGGTACCTCAAACGAATAGGAAAAGGGGACATCTTCTGTTCTCAGCAATTCTGTCAGATCAATGAATTCCGTTCGTTTTACACCGACTGTGGCTTGATCCACATAGGTTTGTTCTTCGAATACGGAAACCGCGGTGCTGAGGCAGGCCATGGTTTTTTCGGTCAGCTCATTCTGATTTTTTGTATCAAAAGTCACGCTGACTTCCTTCAAGTTCTCTGTGATCTCAGTTTCCGAGGTCTTTCCTGCTTTTTTGAATTTCTTGATAACAGCACTTACATGTTCTTCCTCATTGAATGCGGTGTCAATTTGGACCGTAATTGTCCGGCTGTAGGCTCCGCTTTTCTTGCCAACAGTCGAGATCTCCAAGGCTTCAAATTTGACAGCCGTCTCGCTTTGCGGTTTTATGCTGATCCGGTCTTGATCAAAAGTATAGGTATTCGCATTTATTGTAATTTCATTCGTAATGATACGAAAAAATTCGCCAAGCTGTTTTTCCTTGAGGCAATCCTTAGCAATCAAAAGAGATTGAAGAAAATTCAAGAGTTCGGAAGCAGAATAACTTTCCAAAAGCATCAGGTCCTCTTCAGCCGAATATACCAAATTCGGAGAGAAAGTAAGCAGTTCTGATAATTGACTGTTATAATGATCAAACGAATCAAATTCAAAAGAAAGTATGAGAGATACGTCTCGGTCATCTGCCGAAAGTTCATAGCTCAGCCATTCCGGAACGTTGCTTCTTAACACAAGATCGAATGCGGCTCTGCCGCCATCTATAAAATTGTCGAGGTCGGATTTGTCTGCGGCATATTTCACGTACCTGCTGCCGGAGAAGCCGTCGATTTCGCTGGCCGCGAAAACCGGTATCACAAAGCTTCCGATGGACATACAGAGCGCTAAAAAGGCCGAAAGCGCCGCCGTTACTGTTTTGATTTTCATGGCCGTTCTCCCCGCTTAAACAAGGTCGTATCTGTACAATACCTTCGATGTTTTGCTGTCCGGCATTGTATAGAAGTAGATCCTATTGTTCATAATTGTCATGCTGCAATCGCTCAAGTCATAAGGTATTTCGCTGAGTGAAAAGGTTTTTATCGCTTTCTTTGAGTTGAAGTTCGCATCCATGACATACAGAGTGAGTTCAGTATCGGTTTGATCAAAGAAATACCATTCTCCGCCCGAGCTTTGGCACAGCGTGAAAAACGCCTGATTGCTGTTTACCTCAGTAACATCTTTCCTCGAACCGTCAGCTGCGCGGTATAATACGATCTTATATGGCGCTTTCCCCGTACCATTGTTGTTCAGCGTTGTGAAGATTCCAATATCCTTCTTTGCATTCCAGCCGCTGATCCCCTCTGCCAAAACAGTCGTATCTTTTCCCTTCGACATCCAGTGGATTTCTGACGCAGTGCTTCGCAGATATCCGCTGGATACCATTCTGGCCGCCTGATAATAACTTCCATTGTCACTCAAATAATAGTTTTTAATTTCCGGATTTGTCCCGTAATCTCCTATGATATCGCCGGAACGATTTAATAAATAGCACCTGGATGTACCGCCGAATAACGAGGCTAACGTACCGCCCTCTTCTGTTACAACATAAAAATCGGCATCCTGTGCAGCCATATATTTGACATCATCGCTGAAAGTAGCAAAGGTGTCCTCCTTAAGGTATTCCCTGTTCAGCCGACATATGGTCGTTGTGTCAAAATCCGTCACATAATATATATAGGTTTCGTCAATGGTCAGACAGTTTGAAATATCCTCTGCGATCTTTTTATTGGCGCCGCTGCCATCCAAAGCAACCCGATATATATCGTATACACCGTTTTCATTTGGGATCAAAAGATATAAATAAGATTCGTCGATGCCGCAAATGGAAAAGAAATCGCGGTCAAAAAGAACAGTTCTATACCCCTCTGCTTCCCGGATCAGTTTTCCATCGGTATCCTTATAATAAATCGCGTTTGCATCCTGTGCAGTCATTGCCGTATACGACATGATTCCCGATTGAAAGCGGGTCGGACTTTTCAATCCCCATTCGGCTATGGTTTTGTCCAAATAAATATAGGAATAATCGATCGTTGAACTCAGGTTTACGAGACTCCAGATCTTGACTTTGGTTTTCAGCTTGACATTCAGCTCCAGAAGCTTATAATACAGCCGCATATAATAAGAGCCCGAAATTTCGTTTTCGCTCTTGTTTTGCGTATCAGTAGAATATTCGAGCTTTACAGTGCCCTCTGCCTCGGCGCCTACCTTAGCGGCAGCCAATTCCACTACGTTCAGGTTAAACACATAGAGAGAAAGCGAACAGCCCAAATGAACATCCGCATCTCCGCTTACTTCAGCTTCCAGACCTGCCTTAAAGGAAGGTTCGGTTTCCACAGTCTGCTCGAAGGTCCACTCGCCGTTTTTAACCACATCGTTATGATATTGGAAGGACTGACTGTAACTAAAATACGCGCTTGCGCCGATGCTGACATTACCGCTGAGGTCTACATACACAATCACACCTATTGTCATAGGTACCGCACCGGTAAGCATACGTATGCTTTCATTTCCGGAAACAACGGGAGTGACCGAACCGTTAAAGCCAATGAAAGCGATGGGAAACATCTTCTCTTTTAGTCCCTGCAGCTTCAGGGTATTAAACGGGAGAGACAGGGTGGTTGTCCTGCCGCTGAGTTCGTATTCAAAATTAGCGTTCAGCTTTGCTTCCGCCAAAAAATTCCCGTCTGCTGATATGGACAGATTCTCCAATCCTTCGCCGTTTAGAATGTCCCAATCGTAATCCAAACCGAAATCAATACTTTCGAGGCCTACCTTACCCTCCAACTCCAGCTTTGCATCAAAATTGGAGACACCACCGTCCGTCAAAAGCGGAGGATTGCATAAAAGGCAGGGCTCAAACCCTTCGTCTGCCGCTTCCGTCAGTGTCATTTCAAACTTGCTTCTGCCGACGCAGGGGCAGGTTTCTCTGTGATAACATATACCGGTTGTCGTACGGTACACCTTAACATCCTGAATGCGTTCGCTTTCAGTCACATCGTATTTTTCCTGAAAATCCGGAGAAGAATTCTTATCCAACCCGAATGCTTCAAGCAAATCGATATTATAGTCAAACAAGAGCCCTTCCGTGCCTGAAGCGTCAGCCAACGGCACGACACTGGCGTCGGATTTTAAAGGCAACACTTCAGCCTCATTGTCAAAAGTTGATGAAACATTGGTGAAGTAAGACGAAAGTGAATCTGTTTTCGTAACATTTACGCCGTCCAAGGTTTCGATATCCGTTATATTTTCTGTAGTCAGCACTTGCTCGTAATCAAATCGGAGCACATCGAACACCTCGTCGACCATTGGTGCTTCAATAAGATATGTAGCTCCTCCGCTTTGATCGCTGATATTTGTAATCCTGCCTATGTAGGTTTCTCCAAGAGGGGAGGACTCTGAGCCTTCGAGATAAAAAATATCACCGATTCCCAAATCCTCAAATGCCGTTCCATCCTCAACATCGAAATACAGCCCCGCATTGGTAGCCTGTACATTATCAATGGCCGCATTGATTTGTGACGCGCTATCTCCCGTAAACATCTTCACGCTTGAGCTCAGAACGGCGGCAGCATCGTCGCCGGAGCCTTCCGTATGCTCGTCGCTTCCCGGGTTCTGATCCTGCTTCACTGTCTGGGTATAATCATTGATTACCGGCTGTACCTGATATGAAAGCGCAAAATAGCCCGCTCCGCTTCCCAACAATATACTGCAAACCAATACAATCGAAATGACCCATTTAAACCGTTTTTTTGATTGTCTGCTGTTTTTCATACAAATATCACGCCCCTATACGCAAAGGTTTCCTTTCCTCGACATCGGAGTGTTATCTCCAAAATTATATATGAAGCTTTGTTTTCATAAAGGCTTTTTTATCTGCTCCTATCCCGTCGACCGAACGCGCGGCTTTTCTGTCTCCTATCACAGATTTTACACATATAACAGATATTTGCAGCACAGAGCTTCTAAATTCTAAATTTAATGATAGAAAAATGACTGCC
>DXYE01000134.1 GCA_019415985.1 Clostridiales bacterium | reverse complement strand
GTCGTGTTGTTCCCGAAGCTGTCGTACCCGAATGTATACGTCTGGTAGCTCTTGGTTGTCGAGTTTGACAGATAGCAGCCCCGGCTGATGCTCGTCAGGCGTCCCTTGATGTAAAAGTATTCCGCCGATATGACGCCGTTGATATAGGCCATGCTCAGACGGTCCGAGCTGTTGTAGTCATAAACCGTCTCTGTCTCTCCGCCAGCAGCGTTCGCTCCGCTCTGCTTTCTCAGCAGGCCTCTCTCCGTTAAATATTCGAAATAGGTCGTATAGCCCGCGGAATCCGTCTGTGATTCCAGCTTCGTGTTGCTGTCCGTATATTCCGCGCTGCTCTGCATGTATGCGCTGCCCGTTCCCCACAGCTTTGTGCTCGTCACGTTGCCTGCGGAATCGTATGTCAGATCCATTTTGATTCCGCCGTTTTCTGCGCGCGTGATATTGTGCTTTCCGTCATACGTATATTCATATTCCCCGCTTGCCGCGGTGTTCGCGGAGATCAGATCCGCTCCGCTGTACGTATAGCTCAGCTCGCTGTTGTTCGTCTGATTCACTGCCGTCACGTTCCCGTTGTCGTCATATTCATAGGTCTGTACGCTCTCCCGCGTCAGCGATATATCGTCGAAATACGCTTCGTTCGCGTTCAGCGAATACGCCACTGCTACTATCACGCTTTTCAGTCCGCTCTTCGCTTTGTTCGGTACGATCGTTGCGCTTGTATACTGCCATTCTCCACGCACATCCGTATTGAAATCTGCTGTTTGTACCTCTGTGCTGTTGTCCGTATATGTCAGACGGATTCGCAGCTGGAAGAGTCTGTCGGTGTTTGGTTCCTCGGGTACGGAATTCGCTTTCGCCCAGCCGGACAGCACAAAGGTATCCGCTGTGGAACAATTGTTCAGCAATACCGTCTGCATGGCGTAACGGCTCTGCGTCTCAGAACCCGTAATTTTCAGCGCCCGTCCCCCGTTTCGTCCGGTTCCCGAGGAATAGGAGGCCAGATTGTTACCGAGATCCCATACCTCTGACCGTTCAAAGCCGGCGTTGTCCAACAGGTTATAGCTCCCCGGGGCCTCCCATTTTTCGAGCTGAATATCATCATAGTATACCGTTCCGCTGCCATAATGCAACGACACGGCCGCCTGTACGGTCTGGGCTCCGTCTACCGTAAAGGTAGCGCTCAGCCTTTCCCAACCGTTATTTTGGGATTGAACCGCAGTGCTTTCACCGATTATAGCGTCAGAGCTGTTCATAACATAAAGGCGCGCGCCGTATTTCCATTGATTTGTGCCCGATGTTCCGACAGTCAGGGAGTCTGTTTTGACATAGGCGGAAAAGGTATACGTACCCGCACCGGGCAGCGATACATACTGTTTGATATTACCGCCCACATTCTCGGTACTGTTGCTGTATAATTTTAAGGAATAATTTCCCGTACGTTTCACTGTGCTGCTGCAGCTTGTGCTGAAGCTTCCTGTGGTCCCGACATTTGCCCAATGTAAATCAGGGTCGCTTGCGGTTAAGCTTCCATTCTTAATATAATCCACGCACACCGCACCGACGACTGCGGAATTGTTCAGCCGATTGTTCTTCTGCGAGACGCCGCTGTTGTCCTGATAGCGTCCCATAGATGCGCCGTACATTTTCACGCGGGCGTTATCCATAGTATAGCTGGTTACGGTTCTGCCCCAGTCGTCGAATATACAGTAAGTGATAAGATCGTCGTTTGTAACAAAGTCCCGGTCCTGTCCGGTCGAACGGAAAAGCGTCATCCCCGGATTGGTGTTGTTGATCATATAGCCGTCGCCAACCGTTTTTGTGCCGGTTGCAGACGTCGCCGTATATTCCCGGTATGTGCCTACGCTTCCGGTCTGATCGTTGTACTCGAAAAAAATCCCCTGCTGACTTTCGCCGTCATATGCCAGTGACATTTTTTCGCTGTTCAGACCGGTAGAATATGCATTATATGCATATTGTACCTGCGTGTTGTCGGAGGCGTTGGTGATTGTCGTCAGCTTTCCGTCAGAATATGTGAAGGTGGTCGCTCTGCCCGCACGGTCCGTTATTTTGTTCAGATAACCATTTGAGTATTCCAGGGTTGCAACCAAAATCTGTGCAGAGGTTCCGTTCGGAATGTATACGATCCGCCGCAGCTGATTGCCCGACGCGTTGGGGTGCCAAGATGTGCTTCCGGACGAATAGGACGTCGTATTGTACAAAAAAACCGTTTTGTTGTAGTTTCTGTCGATGATTTCAGACAGATAACCGTTTCTGAAAATCCGTTGGTTGTCCTTTTCATCCTTCATTGTATAGGTACTGCCGGAGGAGGTTACAGTCAGACCAAGTCCGTCCTCGTCCTTATAGGTCGAGGCGCCCGTAGGATAGAAATAATGCTGGGTACCGTCCGCGTCTGTGTAGAGCAGATAAGTCACATTGGCGCCATTCAGTCCCTGCAGGGTTACCTGCTTCAGGCTCTCCTGTGCACTCAGCTTCCATCCCTTACCGACTTTCATTTGGCTGTAGTCCGGAACATTCAAATTGGCATTACTCGTATGCTGCATCTCTGCCTGAGAAGCATTATAGATATGCGCAAGTGTGTAGCCAACCCCTGCAATATCTGTTTTGACCACAGTCAGATTTCCCGTTTGATCCTGCACATAACCGCTTCCGGCGCGACCGATGCTCATAGTATGGTAGCTGTAATAGTCCTCGAGTCCGACCACGTTGCGGTACATAACGATATATACCGGCTGCTGTCCGGCGTTATAAGAATTCTCGGTGCTGTAGCCTGCAAATGCGGCAACCGCGCTGGAACCCGTCATGTTTGAGAGAAATACCAAGCCGTGATTATCCGATTTGTCGGCATGCCAACTCCGTGCTGCCGGTGTAACATCCCATTCGAGCGTCGAGAACGTCGTACTGTTTGAAATGATTTGATAATCCAAAACATTTCCGAGAATTTCCATTTTCGGATAGGAAACCGCCGCGCCGAGAAACATCCAATCATCAGTAGATGGTGCGTAAGCTTTCACCGCCAGACTGCCGGTACCGCTGTATTCGCGCTGGTACATGCGAAACAGAGCGCCGACCACCATAGAGTTTTTCGGTATGGTCGGCAGTGCATTTTCACTTACCTTTGCATAGGTGAAGCATTCGCCAACCCCGCCGGAGGCGTTTCCCACATAAATTTTCCCGGTTCCCTGATATTGATGGATACCGTTTTGACCGTAATACCCGGTGTTGATATCTTTGCCCTCATTGTCGCCTTCCCGAGAAACAACAATTGCCGGATCGATCACAACAGGATATGCGCGCCCCGGCGCGTTCATCCATGCGCTGTCCGCAATTATATCAAGGGCAAAACTGCCATCAGTCAGCTCCGTAACCGAATAGGATACTTCATATGATATTTCTTCCTCCGCGTCATACATGTACGGAGCCGGAATATAAAACTTTTCCTCTCCGGTCTCGCTGTCACACAGGCGTATGCTTCCATCCTCTTCCGTATACGGCGTCAGCCCTTCAAGCTTCAGCACAAAGCGAAATTGGCTTACATCCTGCTTTGATTTTACAATGATATTTTCTTTTAAGGAATCTCCGTTCAGTATATACTGAATATCCACATTGTCGGAAATATTCGTATACCGGATAGAGGATTCCGTTTTTACCTCCTGAACGGCTCGATCCAGCGCAGTAGATGCATTTTCTTCCTCCGAATCTGCTGTCAGCATTGTCGAAGGCGTCGGGTTGGAGATTTCTACCGACTTTACAGCCTCGTTTTCAACGCTGTGTTCCTGTGACATGTCGTTTTCGGCGGCAGATGCTGCAACGCGTGGGGATACCGAAGGGGTTTCCTCCGAGAAAACGGGTTCTGTCTCCGGTTCCGCTGCCTCCGAGTTTTCGATATCCGACGTTACGGCGTCTGTCAGCCCGGTTTCTTCCCCGGCTGCGCTCATCTCACCGGTGATTTGGCCATCCTCCGGGAGAGCACCGGCTTCCGCCGTCTCTGAGGATTCCGAAATCCAATCCGCAGCGGTTGAGACTGTGTCCTCTGAATCCTCAGTCATTTCCGGCTGTTCAGCCTGTACCGGGATCTCGGAAGATGTTTCTGCGCCGCTTTCTTCCGTGTCTTCACTTATATCCGGCAGCAGCGCTTCTCCGGCCTGTTCCTCCGCCAGAGAAAACAAAACAGAATAATCTTCCATGGTCAGACGAACAAGCGCCTCCGCCTCGCCGTTTTCGGCAAACTTATATTTGACGCTGCCGGCTTGTGTGGCATAACCGATCAGATCCTCGGGCGTCAGAGCGCTCTCATAAATCAAGGTATTGTCGATTTCTTTCCATTCACCGTTCTCTTCATAATGTACAGCTTCCGGATAAGTAATGGCTATCCGGTTGCCATTTGACAACTGAAAATGCTTGGTATTTTCAGTCCGCAGTTCTGTCAGCTCGTATTGAAGCTCTGTATTTTCCAAAATGTCTTCTGTCGTCAGTGCTGTATTTTCCTCATATGGCTGAACTGCTTGCTGCCCATCGCTTTCACCGTTACTGCTGGTACTCGGCAAAACCGCCGCCAGCACATCTGCCGGTACGGCATAAAACAACATTAGCAAGGCTAAAAATGCGCATATGAAGCCAATTCCTTTTCTCCAAACGCAATGTTTGTTCATTTACCTTAGATATCCTTTCTTTTCGTAATTTCGGTTCTTCTTCGCAGACGAATTCCGTGTCTGGGCCGTACTCTCCATATCACCTCTTAAGACTTTGTAGAAAAATAAAAATTGTGTTCGACAGAGGAAGCTGTATGAAGTTTCCATTTTTGACAAAAATGTTTCTCAGTTTTTCAACTTGTCCAAGATCTATTCTGCGTCCATAACTCTATTTTGTTTTCCCAATGTCATCTTGAAAGCATGGCTCTCAACGCACCTCCGTTTCTTTTTTAGGACATTTCGTCTCATTTTTATCCTCCGTCGCACAAATTATACCATGTATTATATTATTTGTCAAGATATATTTCCATAAAATTGGATTTCAGATAAATTTAAACTATCATATATTGTTAACATGATAGATCAATTATCTTTTTAAAACCATATAGACTGCCGCCATTACATAAAAGAATTTCATATTTCACGGATTCCAGCGCTTGCATTCATGTTTTATTCATATTTTTACGATATACTAAATTGAAATTTTGATCAAAGGGAGGTCAACCCACAGAAGCGGGTTATGCCGATTATGAAATCGTCACATTCAAATCACTCCGGCGCCTACCAGATGCTGCGTCGTAAATTTACAGTGCTTCTGGCCATCGTGTTCCTATTCGTCTGCTGTGCCTGCATTCTATGGGGATGTGTGCTGCAGGATGGCGGTACGCCTTCGGATACGGTACCGAACGGAACCGATACGAGGACAGAAACAGTATCTGACGGTGACCTCTCCACAACAGATCCTGCGGGCACAAAGGCTCCCGAAACAGACGATACAGATCCCGAAACCTCGATACCGCCGGACCCCAATGCTCCAGACAGCGAAAAGCTGCAGAAAGTCATGCTGCCGGAAAATAAGGAACAGCCGGGGGATGACGCGTATATGGATCAGCTTATTTTTTTTGGAGATTCCACAACCTACGGCATGCGTCATTACAAAGTGTTTGGGGAAGTAAACACGCCTCAGGTCTGGACTCCTTCTTCCGGAACACTTGCGCTTTTCCGGGCAACCACTGATAAAATTTATTATCCCGACGAGGACACAGAACTCTCACTGGCCGATATCTGCGCTGCAAAGCGTCCCAAATATTTGATTATCACACTGGGGATCAACGGCATATCCTCCATGAAGGAAGATTATTTTAAATCCGAGTACACAAAAGTAGTCAACATCGTCAAGGAAAACAGTCCGGATACAAAAATTATCCTGCAATCCATTTATCCTGTTGCAAAAAACTATACCAAAATCAGCAATTCCGCTATCCGAGAGGCCAATAACTGGGTTGTTGATGTAGCGTACGATTGTCAAGTTAAATATCTCGACACCTTCTCTGCTTTAATCGGAAACGATGGGTATCTTCCCGAAGATTGGCAGAATGGAGACGGTATGCATTTAAATGAAAAAGGGTTTGCGGCTATCATGGAATATGTGCGCATGCATCCCTATCAGGAATAAGCGGCGTCCGGCAAGTTGAAACAAAAAGCTCAGTAAATAACGTATCCGGCAGAAGTACATATCAATGTAGGGCAACCGGGGCCGACAGGTACTGTAGTTTCGGTAAAACCAAACTGTCGGTCTTCTCATAGTGAGTGTAACGATTAATATAGGAAAGGATTGATTGGAACCTATGTCAAAAAAAATTATGTCTGCTTTCATGGCGCTGCTGATGCTCTGTTTTCCGTCCTGTCAGAAAAAGCAGACTGACGCGACAATGGACGACGTTATTGCAGCGGTTGAAAAAGTGATTCCGGAGAGCGGAAGTATGGTAGAGGCTGACAAGGATTATCTGAAAGGCTTTTTTTCTGCTGAGCCGGATGATTTTGCTTCCTATATCATTAAAAGGCAATCAGAGGGCAGCAATATCGACGAATTCGGCATTTTCGAGGCAAAGAGTGAGGACGATATTTCAAGTATAAAGAAAATGTTGGACGATTTTTTCGAATTCTATCGCGCAGCTTGGAACGACAGCTATCTTCAGTCTGAATATCCCAAGCTTAGGGATGCGGAATATTACGTTTCCGGTAAATTTGTTATGTATTGTATTTTAGATGCCAATGCAAAGGAAGAAGCCCTTACAGCATTCAAAGA
>DXYE01000133.1 GCA_019415985.1 Clostridiales bacterium | reverse complement strand
GTGCGCCGGATGCGTCACTTCTCCTGCCGGTCATATCCCTTTTGGACGGTCATTTACTTGCCAAGGTACTACATGGAACGAAATTACCATGTGCAATTATCATAGCGACTTCTCCTTGACGAAACAATACTTTTACGATACTATGAGTGTAACTGATATAACAGAATTATAAAATTACCATAAGCAAAGGTAGGAAAATAGAATGGAAATGGAATTTGTGCGGCATGAGCCGTGTTATGACCGGATTTTGTTCGTCCTGACGCTGGACAGGAAGAAAATGAAAGAGCGGATTTTAATTGGGGAAGAATTACAGGTGCGCTTTCGATTACAGGGGGATATGGATGCGGATGTGCTGTGCGATACAACACGCCCGCTTGGAACGTTCCTTGCAGAGTTTGAACATGACCCTGACGGGGAATGGAACCGCTTTGGCCTGGCTCCGCTGAGGGATGCCCTGCACTCAAACCGCTGGAAGCAGCCAGCCTTAGAGCAGGCCGCAGGGGAATTTCTGAAAACAAAGTTTGATACCGGCGATCCGCTGCGGATGTATGCTGCGTTCCGTATCTGGAATGGCTATCTGCTGGCAAGGGAACCGGCGAAACGTGCGGAAGCCTGTGACCGCTTCATGGATAAAATGAGTCACTTTACCATGACCTTTCAGCAGAGAAGCCCGCTTCAATTTGACAGCGATACCGGTAGGCCGCAGCCGTTCCATATTTCCAGCCGGATATTCGGCTCCGTACCGGCAGCGGAAACACGGCTTGACCTTTGGTATCCGGACAACCGGCGTACGACAGAATGTGTCGCGGCCTATACCACGTTCTATCCGCTGATAACCTACTATCTGAACCGGCTGAATGATTGGGGGTTGTGCTTCCGAAAATGCAAAGTCTGTGGACATATCTTCCTCGCAAAAAGCCAGCGGTACGAACTGTGCAACGACAAATGCAGAAAGAAGCAGGCACTTCAAAACAAGAGGGAGTTTGACGAGAGGGCAAGAGAAAACAACTACGATTTGCTCTACAAAAACGAGTGCCAGAACTGGCGCAACAAGATCAACAAGGCAAAAAGGACAGCGGGCTTCCCGGCTGACCGGCTGGAAGAAATGCTGACCGCTTTTGAAGCGTTCAAGAAAGAAGCGTTGCAGAGAAAACGGGCTGTAAAAGAAAGAACAGCCAGCCCGAAAGAATTTACGGACTGGTTGTATCAGCAGAGTAGTATTATTGTAGAATTGGCCGAGAAATCCTCTTGAAATCCCTTGCTTTATTTCGCTCAAACGAATATAATTATATCAGTTTTCAAAATCCAAAATACAGGTTCGAGGTGCCGCAAGTGAATGGGTATATAACAGTTCAGGAAGCTGCTGAAAAATGGGGCGTAACGCCGCGTCAAGTTCAAATTCTTTGTAAAGAGAACAGAATTGTTGGCGCTATGCGTATGAGCCGCATTTGGATTATTCCTGAGAATGCTCAAAAACCGACCAATACCAAACGAACTTCAAATAAGACGGGAGGAAAAAAGTTTGCTGCAACGCACTCTGTATAAAAAACAAAATATCGACTTGTCCTCCGCGCCTTGGACAATGCATGAATTCTTTGCCGGAAGCGGTTTAGTCGCCTACGGCTTAAAAGGTATGTTTGCACCAATTTGGGCTAACGATATTAGCGAACAGAAAGCGGCTGTATATGAAGCTAATTTTGGTTGCGAACATTTTGAACTTGGCGACATAAAAGATGTGAATGGTAGGGATTTGCCTTTTGCTCATTTATCTTGGGCCAGTTTTCCATGCCAGGATTTGTCTTTGGCTGGTTCTTTAGGCGGTATTCACGCATCCAGAAGCGGATTGGTGTGGGAATGGCTACGTGTGTTGGATGAGATGGAAGAAAAGCCACGAATATTGACTTTAGAGAATGTAACCGGCTTGCTTTCCACAAATGGCGGCGATAATTATCGGGTTCTCCATATGGCACTTGTGGAGCGTGGTTACGACTGTGGAGCTATCGTTTTAAACGCTTCCCATTTTGTTCCGCAGTCAAGACCGAGGGTTTTTGTTATTGCTGTGCAACATGGATATGCAATCCCGGCGTATCTGACCGGAGATGCCCCTTGCTGGCTGCATAATAAAGCTGCCTCTGATTTGGGTCGGTCTTTACCCGGATGGATTTGGTGGCAAGCGGAGAAACCTCCGCGCCGCCACAGCACATTAAAAGATATTATTGAAGAAGAAACAAAATTTGATAAAGATACTGTCCTGCCGCTTGTTCCAGAACGGCACCAGATCAAGCTAAATGAGCATGACACGGTTTATGCTACGGGCTATCGCCGAACACGTCATGGAGAGCAGCAGCTAGAATTGCGCTTCGATGGTATTGCCGGTTGTTTACGAACGCCAGAAGGCGGAAGTAGCAAACAGTATTTAGTTGTGAAAAAAAATGATGAGATTCATGCTCGCCTATTGACTGTTCGTGAAGCCGCTCGATTGATGGGAGCGCCGGATAGTTTTATTCTCCCCGGTAGCTACAACGATGGTTATAAAGCGATGGGAGATGCTGTCGCAATGCCGGTAGCTCAATTCATAGGAGAAAATTTCCTAACAAAACTTGCGGAGGCCGTATACGATGATTAGTACAGAAGAAAGATTAAAAGCATTTCAAGAGGAAAATAATATCTATACGAAAGGGCCGCTGTCGCTAGTAGTTCAATTTACTCGACTTGTTCAGAACAAGGATTTTCCCTTAAATCCAGACGATTTTCAAACAAGCAGTAAAGGACAGGTTGCTGGACTTGGCGGCGGTAATCTCAAAAAAATATTAAAAGAGCATGGCATTACACAACAATTATCCGCAGAAGGCGGGCGCACCAGTCGCGGAAGTATGGGGTTAATGATAAAGTACGTTGATTTTCTCAACGCATGGAACGAAGAAGAAACTGTTGATTTTTCAATCGTGGAAGAATTTTGGGCGGAACAAGTTAGAGAATATTTCAGAAATCAGCCGTTTGTTTTGACCGCCGATACTTCCAAAACTATTGGAGCAAACTTAGACGAACTATTTGAACAGGCTAAGAAACGTCAGAAACAAAATCCGGGAACGCAGTATTTGGGAACGGTTTTGCAGCACTTAGTAGCCGCGAAATTATGTCTTATTATGCCTGAAAATGCATTTGAGATTCATGGCGCTTCTGTTGCGGACGCGCCAACTGAACGAAGCGGCGATTTTGTTATAAACAACACGATTATCCATTGTACAACAATGCCCGGCGCTTTGCTGATTGAAAAATGCAAGGCGAACTTGCGCGGCGGATGCCATCCTGTCATCATTACAATTTTTGAGCGTGTACATACAGCATTAAATCTTGCGGAAGATGCGGGCCTTGCCGGGCGCGTTGAGGTTTGGGATATTCAGCAATTCCTTTCGTCCAATGTATATGAACATAGCCTTTTTGATGAAAGCAAGAGAAATTCTACGCTTTCAGATATTATTGGTCGTTATAACGAAATTGTTCTTGAGGCTGAAACTGATCCGAGCCTTCGCATTGAGTTTGAGGCGAGATGATTTATCATGGCGGATATTTTTAATAATGAAAAACGCTCTGAAATCATGCGAAAAGTTAAATCAAAAAAGAACAAATCAACAGAACTGCGATTGATAGACATATTTAAACAGAATGGTATTACTGGATGGAAGCGCAATTATCCGGTCAAAGGACATCCCGATTTTGTGTTTCTAAAAGAAAAAGTTGCAGTATTCGTAGACGGTTGCTTTTGGCATGGTCATGATTGCCGAAATACACGCCCGGCAGAAAATAAGGAATACTGGCAAAAGAAATGCGAACGTAATATGAAGCACGATAAAGATGTGACTGCCATGTTTGAGGCACGCGGATGGAAAGTTCTGCGTATTTGGGAATGCGAATTAAAAAAGAGAAACGAAACTATATTAGTCGAAAAAATTCAGTCAATATTGAGTCGTTCTTCTGAAAGGACACAACGATGACAATTAAAGCTGTTGATTTATTTTGCGGCGTAGGCGGGCTTACCTATGGTTTGCAAAAAGCGGGAATTCCAGTTGTAGCAGGAATTGATATTGATGATTCTTGCGAATACGCTTATACTCACAACAACAACTGCACATTTATTCATAAAAGCGTTGAAGATGTCACAGGAAAAGAAATACGCGCCCTTTTGCGAGGCGCTGACGTTAAAATACTCGTCGGATGTGCGCCATGTCAACCTTTTTCAAGCCATCAAAAAGATAAGCAAAACCGTTCTAAACATAAAGACTGGAAATTACTATACCAATTTGGGCGGTTGGTGGAAGAAACTCGTCCCCACATAGTATCAATGGAGAATGTGCCAGAATTAGAAAAAGAAAAAGTTTTTAAAGATTTTGTTTCCACGTTAGAAGGCTTGAATTATATTGTAAATTATCAAGTTGTAAATGTCGCAAATTATGGCGTACCGCAACGGAGAAAAAGGTTGATTTTGCTTGCGTCGCGTCGCAAAGAAATAAAACTTATTGATGCAACACATCAAAAACATCTGACAGTTAGAGACGCTATTGGTAGCTTACCGAGAATTTCCGCTGGAGAGGCAAATGAAAACGATAGGCTTCATATTTCGCCAGCACTCTCTCCTATCAATTTGGAACGAATACAACATTCCGTTCCCGGCGGTACATGGCGTGATTGGCCTGAACGTTTAGTATTAAACTGCCATAAAAAAGAAGGCGGAAAAACTTATGCATCAGTATATGGTAGAATGAAGTGGGATGATTTGTCTCCTACTATCACCACACAATTTATCGGTTATGGAACCGGACGTTTTGGACATCCAGAACAGGACAGGGCGATTACTTTACGGGAAGGCGCTATTTTACAGTCTTTTCCTCCTGATTATCAATTTTCGCCTAGCAATGTTGAAGTTCCGATAAGGAAAATAGCACGCCATATAGGAAATGCTGTTCCGCCTCGTTTGGGCGAAGTGATTGGAGAAAGTATAATTAGAAGTTTACCTAAAAAGAGACAAAAGAAAGCGACGATTGCAAAT
The DNA here is from genome assembly GCA_019415985.1 of Clostridiales bacterium. GTDB lineage: Bacteria > Bacillota > Clostridia > Oscillospirales > CAG-272 > CAKTAA01. Next base: position 2,035 of record DXYE01000133.1, on the reverse strand, counting down.
GAAAGAGAAAGAATACAAACTTAATATTGATCCCCGTATTTTGGAATTATTAGGTCCAAGCCTGTATACAAACATTTATTATGTGCTAGCTGAATTAATTGCTAATGCTTACGATGCAGATGCCCACAATGTATATATCATTGCTAACAAGGATGATATTACCGTTGAAGATGACGGCAAAGGAATGTCATATGCTGACGGCGATATCCAGAAATACCTTAATGTTGCCGCGGTTTCTAGAAATACCGATGCCGAATCTCTAACCCCTATGAAACGGAAGAAAATGGGGCGTAAAGGCGTAGGAAAACTAGCTGCCCTATCGGTTTCTGAGAACGTTCTTATAAAGACGATTTCAAATGGAGAAAAATCAGGGTTTGTATTATCTCGCCATATAAACGACAATAATTTACTTGTGCCGCTCACTGACGAGCAAATTTCTTTCGAAAGAGTATCTGGCAACGGTACTTCTGTCGTTATGCAGAATCCGCAGTACAAACTTCATAGTACATTAAAGGCAATTAAACGCAATTTACTTAAGATATTCCCGTTAGTAAATGAGAAGTTTAAAATTCACCTAATTCGGGGAACGGAAGCGGAAACCATTGAGAACTTTGATAAGGAAATGATTTCAGAACTCTCTACTCTAATTACTTTAGGGGATGAATTTACATATCTTAATGATTTTTTCCAGACGCCATATGGAAATGAAATAGCAGAACTCCGCAAAAATAAACCTTTAGCAACAATGCCCATTAGTATGGATGACAAATCTGGTGTTGAACATACATATAACGTAGAAATCAAAGGATGGATAGGAACTTATACATCAACTCGCGGCAGAAAAGTAGAGTTAACGGATTTTCCTGATAATTTTATTTCTCTGTATGCCAACCAAAAAATGGGCGAATTTAATATACTTCCTGTTGTTGGACAAAATAAATTGAATGAAGTCTATGTCGTAGGTCAACTTCATGTTGATATTTTTGAACTGACGGAGTTACCCGATATGGCTCTAAGCAATCGTCAAGGATATAAAACGGATGATCCTCGCTATCAGGCGGTACTAGATTATGTTAGAAAAACTTTATTGCCTGATATCTTGAAAATGCGAGATTTGTTTGTGTCTTTGGGCAAAAAGAAAAAAGAAGAAAAAAAGCTAGAACAGCAACGTCAAAACGAAGCTTCATTTAAAAAGTCGGTAGATACTTTCAGAAAAAACACCGCTAAGAAAGCAGCTCAAAAAATTTCTTCTCGTTTAGGTATTAGTACAGAGCAAGCTGATGAAGTAGAGGCAATACTTTCTGATGAAATAAACACCAACAGTCCGGATATGGGGATTAAAAGCATTATTGATTCTCAAAAGAAGAAATTGCTAATTAGTCAGACATATCGAGACAAGGATTTGGCGGATATTATTTACAATATGTTGGTATTTAACAACGTACCGCCCGAAGATATAATTTATACAAACTGTGATGATGAAGTATCACGCATCCCAGAAGGCGACGTAGGAAAAAGTGGGATATACGACTATTTGCGAGATTTCTTTGTTGATAGTTATTCTACGCAAAAGATTTATGTTATTTTCGTTACAAGTCATAATACGAAAAGTTCATGGGGTGCATTGATGGAAGTTGGCGCAGCATGGATAACTCAAGTTGAGCATAAAATATTTAACATTTACGATTTTCGCCCCGAACATCCTTTAGACGATGAACAGCAATGGCATTCAAGTTCTAGAGATGATGACGGTAATCTTTATATGTCAAAATTGAGCGTAGACATTTTTGCTCAAAAAATCGAATATATATGCGATAAATTGGGCTATAAAAAAAGAACCCGTCAGGAAAACAAGGATCATTTGTCAACATTGGTAAAGGTTACACCTCGTTAAATATGAAAGCACGCCCCAATTTTACTAATCAGTAATTTGGGCGTGCTTTTAATATTATATAAGCGTGGCGTTGTTATGTCTGATGCGGTATCTTTAACTATGGGAAACTCCGGATTCCCATTTTGAAATTGCAGTTCTTGA
>DXYE01000132.1 GCA_019415985.1 Clostridiales bacterium | reverse complement strand
GGTGCTGATCACCGGCACGGCAAATATTGCGCCTGCCGACCTGAAAATCATCAAGAGTGTTGCTGCCGAGTATGTACGGGATATATTCCGCAGGCTGCGCGAGCACGGCTACGATGAGAATACGATGACCTTGTATGTGACGGGCGGAGGCGGTTGCCTTGTGAAGAACTTTTATAAGTTCAACGCCGACCGTGTGAAATTTGTCGAGGACATCTGCGCCGCTGCAAAGGGATATGAGTATCTGGCAGAAGTACAGATAAAATCCGAGGCTAAAGTATGAGCAACGGGTTTTATCGGCTGAACATTCGCTTTGACCTTACAGACGAGCGCCAACGGTTAATTGCCGAAAAGTTGCAATCGCTTGACCGGAAGCAGTATGGGTCAATCAACAAATTTATTATTGCCGCCATCGGCAATACGCTTGATGGTAGGAGCAGCGATACACTGACCGCTGAGGAAGTACGAAGCATTATCCGTGAAGAATTGCAGAATGTAACATTTGTTTCGGAGCAACATTCACAGGTACAAGCGATTGCGCCGACGCTCACCGAGGAGGAACAGGTGGAAAATGAACAAAGCGTTCTTGACGATCTGGAGATGTTCGGCTGAGCCAAATACGCCGATTATGGCAGCAAAATGGGAACAGACAAAATATTATGGCATTGAAATGATGCCACCGCAAAGATATGCCCCAATGGGAAAGAAGCGAATTTCAATATCGTGCAGCGGAGAAATGCGCTGAAATTTCGGTATTTGAGAATCGCTTAATCTTATGCCCTGTGGGGCGTGTCCTACGGTATAACAAGCAGGGACTTTGTGTGCCAAAGTCCCAATCAGAAGCCGCCGATAAAGGCGGCTTTGCTCTTTGGGAGCTTACCGCCCCCAATCCCCCGGAAAGGAGAGATGATATTATGGGAAAAGATATACGAATTGCCGTGCGTGTAACGGTAAGGGAGAAAGAGAAGATTCAAGCAAAGGCCCGCAAGTGTGGGCTTTCAACAACCGAATATGTCAAGCAAAGAGCGTTGGGGTACGAGCCGAGAGCAGTTCCGCCTGACGCTCTTTTTGCTTGCCTCGAAAAGCTGGGCGAGCTTGCGAATAAAGCCAGTTCCCCGGAGCTGGACAAAAAAATTTCCACAGTTCTGAAGCAAATAACGGCAGAGTTTCTACTGCCGGGAAAGGGGTGATGCAGTATGGCGGTGACAGGATTCTGGCCTGTGTTCAAAAACCTGAAAGCCACGCTGGATTATGCCGACAATCCCGACAAGACCACGCTGCCGGAATATCTGGACGAGGATCTGTACGCTGCCTTGCGCTATGCGGAGAACGACGATAAGACCGACCGCAAAATGTTCGTGGGTGGAATCAACTGTTCGGCGCAGAACGCCTACGCCGAGATGATCGCCGTTCAGCGGCGGTTCGGGATGCGTGGCAAGGTTGTCGGCTATCACGGAATACAGAGCTTTGCAGCAGGCGAAGTCACACCGGAGCAGGCGTTTGAAATCGGTATGGAAACCGCAAGGAGGATGTGGGGGTGCGGGTCTCCGGTGGAGACCTCTGATTGCAACAGCAATCAGAAGCACCGACCGAGCCGGCAGGCGAGACCGGGATATCAGGTGCTTGTAACTGTCCATCTGAACACCGACAATGTGCATTGCCACTTTGTTGTAAATCCTGTGTCCTTCAAGGACGGCGCAAAGTTCAAAAACAAAATCGGCGACCACAAGGAGCTGCGTAAAATCTCCGATGAGATCTGCCGGGAGCACGAGCTGTCTGTGCTGGAAAACAGCGATTTCTACTCAAAGGGCAAGAAAAAGGAGTATTGGGTTCACAAGGCCGGCAAGAAAACCCACCGGGACTTTCTGCGGGAGGATGTGGAATACTGCCTGTCTTTTGCCACCTCTCCGAGAGAATTTGAGAGCCAGTTATATGCACTCGGTTATACTCTCGATCCCGTGCGGTTTTCCGTAAAGGCAAAGCATTGGGAGCGTTCTGTTCGGCTTGCAAATATCGGTTTTACAAAAGAAATCGTGCAAGCGCAGTTGGATAAAAACGCCGTGAACAGATATCGCCTGTTCACTTTGGAATACCGCCCGCCGTATAGACCTAAAATGTTTCCGATGGAAAATGAACTGCGAAAGCTTGAGTTTGCCATTGACCACAGCTACGATGCGGCGACGGTTTTAGTAGATACGATTTTCTATATCATCATAACGGTCATCCAAATTGCCGCCGAGCTTGCCGATGTAATGCTGCTGTCACCGGATTTAAGGGCGGCGGAAAAGGATTTGAAAGAGCTTATTTCAGATTATCATTTTCTCAAAGAAAATGACATTCACACCGTAGCCGATTTGCAAGCCAACATCGACGAAAGCAAAGCGCGGTTATCCGATTTGGAGCGTGAACGCAAAGAATTAAGCAATCGTATCCGCCGTCCGAAATCGCCGGAGGAACAAGTGAAAAATAAAGAGTGCCGCAAAGAAATTTCCAAACAAATGAAGCCTGTTCGTGAAAGGCTTCGCCGTGCGGAGAAGATTTTGGAGAAATCTCCGCATTTGTATGAGTTATTAAAACAAGAGCACGAGCTTGAGAGAAAAGCCCGTGCGAGATATTTAGATAGGAGTAGATGAAAATGAAAAATACAAGAAATCAGCCGGTAAATATTTCGGTTTCAAAGCTTCGCCCGTTTGAGGGGCATCCGTTCAAGGTTAAGGACGATGAGGAAATGAATACGCTAATTGAAAGCGTACAGACGCAAGGAATTCTTTCGCCGTTGATTGTCCGACCGATTGAAAACACAGATGAATATGAGGTAATAAGCGGACACCGCCGCTTACACGCCGCAGTTAAGGCAGGGATTACAGAAGTCCCTGCCTTAATTTATGCTCTTGACCGTGACACCGCTGCCATTGCGGTAGTGGACAGCAACCTGCACCGGGAGCATATTCTGCCTTCCGAAAAGGCATTTGCGTATAAATTAAAAATGGAGGCGCTTTCACATCAGGGCAAACGGACGGATTTAACTTCGACACAACCTGTGGCGAAGTTACGCGCGGGAGATATTGTTGGGGAAACATTAAACGAAAGCCGTGAAACAGTACGCCGTTTCATTCGCCTAACCCACCTAATCCCCGAACTGCTTGACCTTATGGACGAGAGTAAAATTGCACTTATGGTCGGCGAGGCTTTGTCCTTTCTCGGTGATGAAGAACAATACGCCGTGCTGGAGCAATGCGAAATCAACGACTGCACGCCGTCCTACGCACAAGCGGTTGAAATGAAAAAGCGGTATCAGAACGGGAAACTTTCTGCCGATATGATTGGCGAAATCCTGTCCCGTGAAAAAGCAAATCAGCGGGAAACCATCAAAATTCCGTCAGCACGGTTAGCGGGTAAAATTCCAAGCGGCTACACGCTACAGCAGAAAGAAGATTTTATTGTTAAAGCCGTAGATTACTACAACAAATATCGCGCTCGTCAGCGTGACCGGGATTCAAGATAAGGGGAGTTCATAATGAATAAAAGAACAAATTGGATCGTTGGCATATCCGACGGCAAAGCTCACGAATATAAAATCGGTAATGTGACCTTTACGGTGTTTTCTGAATTTGAACCGATGAAATCGGAAAACACGATTAAGAGTCGTTTCGAGAAAAGTATCACAAGCGATTTCACAGATTTGACCGATGAAATATTTGAAGATACAATGGCAGAGGAATATGTGTGTTCGGCTGCCGGGAAGGAGGACTAAATGCAGTCGAGAAAGAAAATTGAACAAACAGGGATCACGGCGCTTTACTGCCGCCTGTCTCGTGACGATGGAGGAGACGGCGACAGCAATTCCATTGTAAATCAGCGCAAAATGCTCACAAAGTACGCTAAAGAAAACGGATTTTCAAACACCCGGTTTTATGTGGACGACGGTATCACCGGAACACGGTTTGACCGTCCCGGTTTTCAGTCAATGCTTGACGATATAGAGATGGGCTATGTGTCAACTGTAATCGTCAAGGATTTATCCCGATTTGGGCGTGACTATGTTACCGTCGGGCAATACACAGACATTTACTTTCCCGATCATAATGTTCGTTTTATTGCAATCAATGATTTAGTTGACAGCGATGAGGGAGAAAACGAGATTGCCCCGTTTAAGAATGTAATGAACGAAATGTATGCCCGTGACATCAGCCGCAAGGTAAGGTCGGCGCACCGCATCCGTGGTACTTCCGGGGAACCGTTATCTCAACCGCCGTATGGGTATATGAAAAGTCCCGAAAACAAAAAGAAGTGGATCATAGACCCCGTAGCGGCGGCTGTGGTAAAGGATATCTTCAAAATGACCTTGGAGGGCAAAGGCGCAGAAACAATCGCCCGCATCCTGCAGGAGAAAAAGGTGCTTGTCCCGATGGCATATTGGCAAAGCAAAGGGCTGCCGAGAGGCGGCAAGAAAACACAGCCGAATCCGTATAAGTGGTGCAAGACAACAGTATCCAAAATTTTTTCACAACAGGAATACTGCGGGGATATTATCAATTTCAAGACCTGCTCTAAATCCTTCAAGAACAAAACACGGTATGCTAATCCCGAGGATAAGTGGGCGATTTTCAAAAATGTCCACGAACCGATTATTGACCGTGAGGTGTTTGAACAGGTGCAAAAGCTGATCGGCAAAACCCGCCGCCGTAATCCGAAGCCGGAAAATTGGGAGCGCAATATGTTCTGTGACTTGCTTTACTGCGCCGATTGCGGGCGGAAACTGTGGTTTAACATTAAGCACGATAAGGAAGATATACCGTTCTTTATGTGCGGCAATTATCACGGTAACCGGGGAACTTGCAGCTCAACCCATTATCTCAGAGCCGACGCTATTGAGCAGGTGGTGATGCTGGAGCTTCGCAGGCTGTCGAAATGTCTTTGCGATGATGAGGAAAGCTTTGCAACGCTGCTTGCCGACAAGACCAATGCTGACATTCTCAAAGAGAAAAAACACATTGAGGGTGAACTGCAAAAGTGTATTGTTCGCATTGAGCAGGTAGCGGAGCTGTGCATTAAGTGCTATGAGGACAATGTATCGGGCAAGCTGAGCGACGAGATGTTTATGCAGTTTTCGGGCAAGTACGAGGCGGAACGGTTGGAATTGAAAGAGAAAATCTCCGCATACCGTAAACGCCTGTCGGAGGTGGATGAAATGCAGCTCGGAAAAGAGAAATTCATTGCCGCTGTTCGGAAGTTTATGCAGATGGACAAGCTCACCGCACCGCTGCTTCGGGAACTCATTGACCGCATTGAGGTGTACGAAGTCACGGGCACCGGCAAAAACCGCAAGCAGATGATAAAGATACACTATAAGTTTGTAGGGTATCTGGAACTGCCGAGTCTTGCAAGGCAGCACAATTACCGGGAGGAAACCCGAAAAGGCGTCGCCGTAGAGTATGTTCCGAATGCTTTACCGGTATAACAAAAAGAGCAGGATGATCCCTGCTCATACATACAAGAAGATGCAAAATGCAGGCAAAAAGAAATCGAGTGTCCACATCCAACTCTCAGGTTGGTTATGAACACTCGATATGGTCGGAGTGACAGGATTCGAACCTGCGGCCTCAACATCCCAAATGTCGCGCGCTACCAACTGCGCTACACCCCGTTTACGTCTAAAATGACTAAGTAAAATCAAATCTATAATTATTATGATAAAACGTTCTTTTTTCCTTTTAAAAGCAGAAAAGAAGCCAAAATCACTTACCCCTATTGTTATAATTATATTAAAAAATAAAAAGATTGTCAATACTAATTTTTGAGACGGATGTTTTACAGCATTTGGACAGGGTCATATTTCGTGTAGAATTGACAAAAAATAGGATATTTGATATACTGAACATGCAATGTATAAAAAATGAGGAATACTGAAATGTCTGTAAAAAAGAATGTAATATTTATTTTATTTCTGATGCTATGCGGAATTTCCGCAATATTTCTGACAGCCTGTCAGACCATGGGAGACGGCGATGGTATGACTTTGGATCCCACACAAAGCCACACCGTATTTCAGGACGATTCTGAACGGCAATCCGCCTCCGAGCCAGAGACGGAGTCTGCCGACACCGATTCGGAAACAGAAAAGACATCAGAAACTGTGCCGATAACCGAGCCTGTAACAGAGGATTCGAATGCGAAACGGTATGAGCCGATTGTCTTTATGTATCATCTGATTCTGGAGGAACCGTACAGTCCCTACACGTCGCTGTATGTCAGCCCGAAGGACTTCAGTGACCATATGGATGCCTTAAATGAAATGGGGTATCAATATATTTTTGCAGATGAATACGAAAAGCATACCTTCAGAACGGCTGTACTTACTTTTGACGATGGATACGAGGACAACTATATAGAAATGTTTCCCATTCTGAAAGAAAAAGGCGGCAAGGCTACGATCTTTCTGATTACGGATCTCATTGGCACGGAAGGATATTTAAATGAGGAACAGATCAAGGAAATGGCGCAGAGCGGCTTGGTCTCCTTTCAGTCTCATACCCGAACGCATCCGAGACTGTCGGAGCTTTCGGCAGAAAGCATCCGTGAAGAATTTGAAAGCTCCATACAAATTATCGAAGCGCTGACGGAAAGAGAGGTACGGGCGATTGCTTACCCATACGGAAAAACCTCGGGAACTGTCCGCCAGATTGCAGCGGAATACTTTACTTTCGCCTATACGACAGAGTCCCCTGCAGTCACAGCATCCAACGATCTGCTGCTCCTTCCGCGGTACGGAATTCCCAGAGGATACAGCAAACAGCAATTTATGAGTATACTATGGTCCAGATATGATATTTAATTTTTCGAAATTCGACCGCTTTTTGCGACGAGAACCTTCTTACCATAAAAGTTTGAAGGAGACGATGCAGGTCCATGCGGCTCCGCCTTTTTTATTGAAATTCTGATACTCGGAGAAGAAAAAAGCATTGCCTCCTGTATAGGAAGCAATGCTTTTTTTATAAAATTTCACTAAGCCTCTTGAAAACAGAGAGGAGAAATGATATAATAAAAATGGAATCGCAAAAAGGACGGAAATTTGTATAAATTAGACAATTTCAGGCCAAAGGG
>DXYE01000131.1 GCA_019415985.1 Clostridiales bacterium | reverse complement strand
ATGTCGATCGCGCTTGGGACTCTTTCAACCAAAACTATCGTTTTGCCTCAAGCGATGAACGGTCCCTCTTTGATCTTGATGATGAGCCGCAGCAGAATAGTACCTCCGACAAAATGCAAATCCTCCAGCCTGCACCGCGTTCAAATGCACGTCCGCACAAACGTGTGCTTCGCACAGCCGGTATCCTTGCGGCAGTTATTGCAGTTCTTCTGGCAACCTCTTTGACATCTTATGCATTGGGGTTCGACCTGTGGGGCGCAATCGCCAGCTGGACAAAAGAGACATTTGGTTTCAGGTCAGAAGAATACACGCAAATCATTACGCCGTCTGTTACAAAAGAGATTCCAACGCCTCTGACTACTCTTGCTAAAGAGATGGATATGCATGACGTTCCTACGACCATCTTGCCTAGCTATCTCCCCGATGGTTATTCAGAATCGGATTTCCAGTTTAGTGAGACGGCAGGTTCTATGGATTTCTATTGCCTCCTTGAAAAAGAAAATTCCTCAATCACGTTATTCTATAGTGCTTTTTTTGATGGGCAAGAGCTTTCTCAATTTGAAAAAGACGCTGCCGATCCGAAGCAATACGAATACAATGGTACTATATACTATATTATGACGAACGAGGGTGTATATTTTGCGGCATGGACCGCAGGCAATATTGAATGCAGTATTGCAGGCGTTGAGGTCTACGATGAAATCATTAAAATCATACAATCGATAGGAGAGTAATATGCGTAAACGAGTACTGACTTCGGTAATTTCCCTCATTTTGATCTGCGCTTTATTTACATCGTTTGCTTTGGCAGCAACACTTCGTGCCAGCGAGTATATTTCAAGTTACAAGGCGGTTATCTCGCCTACTGGGGACGGTGAGATAACTGTGGAATGCTCGATAAATGGAACCGGTCGAATGAAAACCCTTGGCATCCAATCGGTAAAAATTTACAACGCCAATGGTACAAACGTTGCCACGTATTCTTATACAATGGATGGTTATGAGTACCTTATGGGGAGTGACACGGGGCGGAAAACTGCTTCTGTTTCACATTCGGGCATTCCGGGTAGATCATATTATGCAGTTGTCGTGTTCTATGCTTCCGACGGAAGCGGCAGCGATTCAAGATCTTACACGACCAAAGCCGTTACAGCTTAGATTCCCCTTACGCTACATTAGACTCAAATCAAAAAATGGACAATTGCTTTTCTTAGCAATTGTCCATTTTTTATACTGCAAACGATCATCGGATTGCCTGTAAAGAATTTTTTAAACTGCGTGTCCCCATTTCGCGATATTGAGACATAAATATAGTAAAAGGGTTAATTCCTGACCCAATTAAAAAATAGTACGTCAATGTTCGCACGGGCAAAAACTGCAATTCCTGCATGCCATTCCTCAAATAATATGATCTAATCTTATGGATTGGATGCTGGAGTTATGATACATCCAGAATAGTTTGATTTAGAGTTTTTCAATCATTCAAAAGCACTTCATTTTCGAACGATATCGTTGTCCCACATATAGTTGAGATAAGCTATATTAGAGAAATCCTTCTTAACTCTAAATCAAAAGTATTATGGTATTGTTCTCGGCAGTAAGAGTTTATTAGATAGAGAGGGGGTCGCTAAAGTCAGTTAAATAATAAGTAGGTATTCGCCCACCACGTTTTCAGTAAGGAGGTACTGAGTTGAAAAAACTGTTATCCGTAATTCTTTGTCTTTCTTTGCTTGTTGCCCTTTGCATTCCTGCTATGGCGGCAGATTCCCGCACTAATGCCGAAGCTTCGTCAAGAATCACACTTAGTAATAACACAACGCTGGTATCTGAAGATCTTCCAAATGGTGATGCGAGATTTACTATTCTAGGTGAGGATGGTTGTGTTCTTTCTGAATCCTACCTACAAAGATCTGAAGGTCTCATTCATTACGAATCTAAGCTAACAGATTCATTTGAAACAAGGCGAATTCCTACTCAAACAAATGACATGCATTTGCAACGTAGCGTATCACGTGGCGCTGCTAACTCTTATATCCCTTCCGACTTTACATATCGTGGATCAATTACATACAACTTTTATGGCTGGACCGATCATGTAATTGGTACAAGGATTCTCAATGTGTATTACGACTGTAATTATCATACCGGTTCCCGCTACAATGTTAACGGTGTTTATCAAGATATCACTACGTTTGCTTCTTTTTTAGCGAGTATTCTTGCCTTACCTTCGGCCATCGCGTCGTCCTTTGCAAAAACTATTATGGGGCGTTTCGCTTTTGCAACTGGCGCAATTTCTTTTGCGATTCCAGATCATTACGTTCGCGCCTATGAAACTGAAATTACATGGTTGGCTCAAATAAGTGATTACCCAGATGTTTACGCAACGTTTACTGGAAGCAAATTCGATCTAACAGAAGAAGGATATGCAGGCCAAACGCATTACTCTGGTGACTTTTGTCCCCTTTCCTACTATAAAGATCATAACACAGACTTTGCAGTCAAACTCTATACTGCAGCTGTTGGTCAAGATGTAATTGAAATAGTAAGTTGGAGTTAATCTGGGATAATGAGAAAATGGCTTCTTTATGTTCAATTGTTAGTTGCGACTGGGATTTTGGTCTGTTTGGTTTTATCTGATGCTGGAGTGATTCCACCAAGAGGTTCGGCAACCTCTCGCATACTTCTCCATATTTCTTTCATTCTTGTTGTGATCTCAACAATCGACGCATTACGAAGCAAATAACCCCAAAAATGAACTATGGAGTCTGGGCCTCATGCCGTAAACGCTCCTTTTGGCACATATTAGGTATTCGCTAGGCAATATATAAATCTGGCTATGACAGATACGGAATTCAGTGTTCACTAAGCAATGACTCTCATGGCAGTCCCCATGTGACACGCATTTGGGGACTGCCATAGCGCTTTATAATCTGGAGGAAAATACGAAATATGTTCAAAGGTGAAGCATTCAACAAACGAGCTGCGATATGCGTTGCAGCTGCGATGATGTGCGGCGTCATTCTCGCCGGTATTACTTACATACGAATGCTTCCCGTTGAATGGGACGCTGGGGTCTGCGGCGGTGGATATGCCACATTTGTTTTTGATAAATATGGTAAAGAGCTGGCACAGAAATATACCAGCCGATTAAGCAACAAAGACGATATTCTTTGCGCAAAAGCCATCCGTGGAACACAAAGCGCCAGGTGGGAAGGACAAACATTCTACCTGATCTTCGACGTACAATACGCAGATGCCAAGCAAGGCGGTGTAACCGAAACCGTCAGGTTTGTCGGGCAGAGAGTTTGGATTGACACTTATAAATGGGGCGCCGGGTTAGCAGTGAATACAAAATAGTTCTGGCGGGAGCAAAAGCGTTTTGTGTTCAGGTCATCAGAAAAGCTATCTGCAAAAGATTAAGAATTTTTTGCGAATCACTTGTCCCCATTATGAGTAATTGAGACATAAATATAATAAAGGGCTCATCCTTAGTCTGATTTGAATATTTGTACGTCAATATTGGCACTAGCACAGGCAGTCACGCAGTTGCATACATCCCCGAATGATATGCGTTCAATGCGTGATACGGCATAAAGCAAGCAATATGTTTTCTGAAATTGCCTTTGCAGTGCATCCTTATTGAAACTTAAGTGGAAAGGAGGAAAATGGTAATGTGATTTGTCTATCCGCAGCAGTCTTAAGTATTGTTTGTTAACCGACAAGTAAAAAAGGAGCGTCAGCAAAAATGAAGCATATGCCGACAAGCGATCCCTCGAACGAGGATACAAGAAGGCGTGCCGCAAAGCGCAACGCTGTCAAACTGTGGATAGGTTTCATTTGCATTTGCGTAGTGATCGGCGTGTTCGGCACTTTGAAACTGTCTAAAGGAAAGCTAGATGAAGCGGAAAATCAGGAAAATGCCGTTGCCGCAAACGAATGCTTGAATCAAGCGTTCGGACAAACGGCAAATGGCACAATCATTTTTCCGGAGGATTATGCAGGAGCCTACATTGACGGTGGACACTTGGTGCTGCTTCTTACAAACACAAGCGAAGAAGCAACTGAAAAGTATCGAAACTGGGCAGGCAAGTATTCTTCGTGTCTAACTTTCAAAAAAGTCAAGTATTCGTACAATGAACTGAGTGAAAAACTAGATCCAATTGTGGAAAAATTGAAAGAAGATGGGTATGAAGTAACATCATCTGCTGTATCTGAAACAGAAAATGCGGTATCGATCGGGCTCTTCAAATGCGAGAGTGCAGAAGCTTCTAAACTCGCGAAGAGCTTGAGCGAGGCTTTTGATGTCCGCGTGCTAGTCTCTGAAATAATATATACTACGACGTGTGTGGAGATGGAATAGACAGTTCACCACAATTACAGAAAGGAGGAGTTTAATAATAAATCGAAGAAAGCAAACACCTATTCGTTTTCTGGCGCTTGTAATGGCAATTGCTACAATTACATCGTTTTCATTGTTTGCAACTGCGCAGGGCGTAATTATCGACAATACATATGAACAGCTAATGCTACAGCAGGAAGATGCGGTTGCAGCTAACGAACTTCTAAACGAAGCATTCGGACATGATGCCGTAGGAAACATTACCTTCCCAAATGATTTCGCTGGTGCACGGATAGAAGAAGATAAGCTTGTACTATCTCTCACAAACACCGGCATTGATAACACAACAAAATATCTCAATTGGGTCGGCGATTATGCAGACTGCCTTGCGTTCGAAAAGGTAGATTATTCTTATAATCATTTAATGGACGCGGCCGCCGGAGCTGCACACGAACTTGAAGAACTCGGATATCCAATTACGCAATACTATGTATCTGAAACAAATAACGATGTCGTTATAGGTATGAATTTCGATGATATTTCATACCAAGACAGTGTTTTAAGCTCGACGCGTTCTGAAACATTGGCAACAGCTTTGTCCGACGAGCACAATGTTCCAATTCGGTTTGAGAATATTGCACCGACTACTGCCACTGTAACGAATGCCATAGCAACGCTCCGTGGTGGTGCAAAAATTACCAATATAACTGCAAACTGCTCCATGACGTTAAGTTGCTGCGGTTCCTATGGAGGCGTTCCTGTAATCCTTACTTGTGGGCATGGTGGTCAGTCGCCTAATGATATCATAAAATACGCATCGAGTTCAGGTAGTACGATTGGGAATGTCTACATCCATAGATATTATGATGGCGACATTGGCGATTTTGAAATTATTAAGATCACAAATACGGATACGTTTAGTACCAGTAACAGCATTAACAACATGTATTCTATTACCGGCACATTGTCTTCACCTGCAGTTGGTACAATTATAAAGTATTATAGCCGCACAACTTCCAGTTTTGGCTATGGCTCTGTTGAACGAAGAAATGTTACCGTTTTAGCCGATGACCGTGATAATATTAGCGGTCTAACAGAAGTTAAGGTTACTAGCGGCTCTTGTGAAAGCGGCGATAGCGGCGGCCCGTTCTTCCAAGATGCATCCTCTGGCGCAAAGTACTGCGGAGTCCTGCACGGGAAACGTACTGATTCGTCTGGAAATCTGTATGTTTTTTTCACACCATATACATATATCTCTAGCGCTGGTTTTTCAGTCAGGACAAACTAATTAACACCAACAAAGGACATATAACTTTTTAGCGCAGGGGCATCCCCCAGCGCTAAAGTATTATTATACGCAAACCCGAAATGGATCACAGCGGGTTAACTTTTGCGTATGATTGTCATCTACTCTAATGCATCAGAAAGACTTGATGTCATTTTGCATTTACTGTTTTTCAGAAAGCCACGCTGCCGACAGCCCTTCAAAATACGCATACGTTTCTGGCGTCAGCTCTTTGAGCAGCGTCAGGGTTCGAGGATTTCCGGAACACCAGTATGCGAAGAACTCCGCGAAATACTCCAGGCTGCTGCTCTTTGCGTGTTCGCTCATCGGCGCATTTGCTGCTTCCAGCTCGTACAGGCGATCATGTTCCTCCGGGAAACCGAGCAGGGAATCGTAAAAATGTCCAAACTCATGCAGCGTCGCGCCGGACTCGGAAACATAGATGCGGTTCTCGCCAAAGACGGTCGCGCCGATGCAGTTCACGCCCAGCTGCCGGCCGAGGTTCGCTGTATAATTGCCGTCGATAACAAACGTCCAGCCGTTTTCGTTGAAGGCATCGAGGATCGGCTGCGGCACTTTCCGGATTTCCAGCAGGAACTTGTTCGCGTTGCAATGCATCCGGTTTTCCACCGCGACCGGCGTATCGGGCGGCGTGACGGCCAGGTTCTGCGTCAGGACGGCATGAAGAAGCTGCGCAGCTTCGGCGCGTGTGACGAGTTCTGCTGCCGTCTTATTTTCAGCACAAAGCCCAAACGCTTTTCCGACGCGCAGAGCATTTTCACTGTCGGACAACCAGTCCAATCCGTAAAGCGTCGCGTCGTAGAGCGGTATCTTCATTGCCGCAAAGGCGCTTAAAAATAGTTCACCGCGGCAGATGAATCCGGTTTCATCACCAATCGCGGTCGGCTGCAACCACGCTTTTCGGACGGCAGTTTGAACGGCATTTGTGCTTACTTCCTGCCACGAAGCACCTTCCGGTTCTTCGTTCTGCGCACGGGAGAGCATTGTCGCCCATTGGCTGACCGTGATCCTCTCGTCCGGCGCGAATCTGCCGGATGCCGTACCTCTCAGGATGCCAGCATTGGCAAGGTACGAAACGGATTCCGCATAGACTGCGTTCTCCGGCACGTCCGTAAAGTCCAAGGAAAAGGCAAAAGCCGGTACCGTCAGCAGCATCGACAGCACCAGCAGGATGGATATGAACTTGATTTTTCGCATAGAGATGTCCTTTCTAAAATCAGATTTCTTCTTTCTGTATTGGCTCTCAGCTAGAGTTGGTCCTTCAAGCTGCGCCGTGGTGTCATGGCGCTGGTGACAGAAAATACGCGGACGTTCCCCTTGGCGGGGAGCGTCCGCGCCGCTATTTGCCACCTGTATCTATAATGTATAAGTTTGACGTGCAGCTTCCGTTTTCTCGGTGGCGGCGTTGGCGCTGGATGTATCCGGCACGTTCCAGATCGTTCAACGCCCTTTGCACTGTGCGCGGCGAGAGATGCAGGTCGCGGGCAATGGTTTTCACACCCGGCCAGCAGC
>DXYE01000130.1 GCA_019415985.1 Clostridiales bacterium | reverse complement strand
GGCTCAGCTTTGCCGTTTGCATATACGCGCGTCTCGTCCGTGTTGTCTACAACGTGGCAGGGGTCCACCTTGAAGGAGGCAGCGCCGTCGCCTACGAATTGACGCAAATGATCAAACCACGGTTCAATACCAAAATCCTTTGGATTACCGGCAAGATTTTCCGCATGTGCTGTGAAATCATGCTCACAGCAAAGCCAAAGCTGCAGCTTATATCCGTATCTTTTGAGCGCTGCAGAGAAAAAGAAGTCGGCCGGCTGCTTGCCCCTGGCCCAATCGCAGATGAAGAACCGATCTATGTTCCACTTTTTCTTTGTAGAAAAATCGTATTCTTTGGACATCCAGCCGGGTTCCAAGCTGATGGTATCACAGGGATATTCCAACTCGCGGAATTTTGCCGCGTTTCGCATGACTTCAAATTGATCGGCATTGTACTGATCGATAAACGTCAAGCCATATGCCCATTTCGGCAGCAGCATTGGTCGACCTGTGATGTAGGTAAAACGCTCCAGAATAACCG
Organism: Clostridiales bacterium; assembly: GCA_019415985.1. Classification (GTDB taxonomy): domain Bacteria; phylum Bacillota; class Clostridia; order Oscillospirales; family CAG-272; genus CAKTAA01. Next base: position 6,721 of record DXYE01000130.1, on the reverse strand, counting down.
GCAGGGTATCTCCTGCAAAGAAGAAGAAATCGATGTCGCCGTCCGGCAGATACCAGCAAATTTCCTTTTCGTTACGGGAACAGACGTCAATGCCGTGCCAGATAGTGGCGTTGCAGAGAATGCCGAGCCCCTCTTTAGACATCAGAAAGGGAACGGGAATTTCGCATTTTTGGTATATCACCCTTTCAAGATATGTTTTTCCATTAACGATCAGTCTGTCCTCATTGCTTTCTCCGAGACCATAGAAAAATTCACCCTGCGTCTGAAGATACACCGCTTTCGGTGATTTTTCAAAATCCGCATGTTCGACAGTGCGTTCCTCGAGATCACCTATAATATGAAAGCTTTCCGGATGGAAATGATTCAATTTGTCATGAAAGAAGCTCTGTGTTTTGCATATATCAGGATCTGAAAGACGAAAGCTGCGGCTCCATTTTGGTGTGCTCAGTTGAAGCGTATCACCGGACAGGCAAGCGGACAGAGAACCTGCCTGAATCCCGCAGGATAATATTTCGCCCGAGTTTGCATCTTCCGGACGGTAAATATTGTATCGATCAAACAGGGAAGGCGAAAAATCCCGACTGATACGGACGCGGATCACATTATCAGCATAAGCGGTTAATCTCAGTGTTTCATTACCAAACGAAAGATCCAGAGACGCCATGTCAACCTCCTAGATTGTATTGAATTTCAATATATATATAAAGAACGGAAAACATTTTAAGTCTACCATTGATTTCCTTATCTGTCAAGCATGACAGTGTGAATTTTATTCTGCCGAAACGGATTAAAGTTATTATGAATTAGATACCTCTGATTTTAGGAGTGACAGGATTGTCGGCTTTTATATACATATGCAATCAAAGTTCATGATTTTGGTATAACGGGATGATTCGGCCTTTTCACAATAATCTGTAAAGCAAGTCTGTACAACAGAAATAAAAAAAGGATCTGCTGTATGATCCGCAGATCCTTTCTGAAGCGTTTAACGGTCTTTATTTGCTTTTTTCAGCGATAGAGCATTCACAGCTTCCGATTTCCGCATCGCAGCCGCAAGTGCGCGCGATATCTCCGATACTTAGAATTCCGACCAAAACACCGTTATCCTCCACCGGGAGACGCCGAATCTGATATTCACTCATCAGCCTAAGCGCTTCATCTACAGTTGTTTCCGGTGAAACCTTGGCAGGCGCTTTCGTCATGATTTCCGATACCGTTGTATTATGAAGGTCCTTGTTTTTTGCGTGGCAGCGAACAACCATATCTCTGTCTGTCAGTACGCCGGTGCAGCAGCCATCACGATCGCAAACTGCAACAAAACCGATATCATATCTGTCCATCAGTTTTGCAGCATCTCGGACGCTTTCGTTCGGTGTACAGGTACACAGTGTCTTGGTCATTATATCACGAACTTTTTTATCTTGCTTCATCCAAATAACTCCTTTCTGAAAGAAAAGTTATAAATCCCCATTTCAGATGAACACATTCGTTCTCCATAACATAGTGTCACCGCAAAAACACAAGTATATTCATTTAACACAGAATTAATACTATGAACATAAGAAAAAGCCGACTGATAAGCCGGCTTTTTCTTTTCAAAGAAGATCATATTTATCTTTTTACGGAACGTCATAAATTTATTGCTGCTCCTGACTGCCATCGGGCGTCTGAACCTTAGAAAATTTGATATTTCCATTTTCCGCCGTTGCCTGAATATGATCACCCGACGAGAAAGTGCCTTCCAGTAAAGCAGTTGAAAAGCAATCTTCTACTTTTCGCTGAATTGCCCGGCGCAGCGGTCTGGCTCCGTATACCGGATCAAAGCCTTCCTTTGCGACCAGTTTAACAGCAGACTCATCAAAATCGATCGTTATATTCATATCTGCAATGCGCTTTTTTACCTCGCCAAGCATGATTTCCGCAATTTTACAAATATCGTCGTTGCTTAGTGCATTGAAAATAATGATTTCGTCTATTCTGTTTAAAAATTCCGGCCGGAAGGTATCTTTTAAGCTGGATGTGACAATTTTGTGAATAGCGTCTTTATCTTGAATATCCTGACCACGCTCAGAAAAACCAAGCGATTTCGGTTTTTCCGTGATATTTTTGGCTCCGATATTTGATGTCATGATCAGAATGGTATTTTTAAAATCTACTTTTCTTCCCTGAGCATCTGTCAACTGTCCGTCCTCGAGAATCTGCAGCAGCAAATTGAAGATATCCGGATGAGCCTTCTCAATTTCATCAAACAGAACAACAGAATAAGGATGCCTGCGAATTTTCTCTGTTAACTGGCCGCCTTCATCATATCCGATATAACCGGGAGGAGAACCGATCAGCTTTGATACGCTGTGTTTTTCCATATATTCAGACATATCGATGCGAATCATTGCGCCCGCATCACCGAACAGAATTTCAGACAGCGCTTTGCAGAGTTCTGTTTTACCCACACCGGTAGGGCCGAGAAAAATAAAGGATCCGGCCGGTCTTTTGGGGTCTTTAAGTCCGATCCGACTTCTTCGAATGGCGCGCGCTATGGCATCAACAGCATCGTCCTGACCGATGATACGTTTTTTCAGCGTGTCCGCAAGATGCAGAAGTCTTTGACTTTCTTCGCTTTCTAATTTTTTTATGGGGATGCCGGTTTGCTGTGTAATAATATCGGCAATATCCGAGGCTGTAATCTGCAAACCATCGTCGTGTCTGGTAGAGGTCCATTTGTCGCGCTCTGCATTTCTTCGCGCCTCCAGGGCTGATATCTCGTCACGCAGCGCTGCAGCCTTTTCGAATTCCTGTGCGCGTATAGCCTCCTCCTTGCTGCTCTGCAGCAATCTTATCTCTTCCTCCAGAGCCTTCAGCTCAGACGGAGAGGTGTAATGCGATATCCGAATGCGTGAAGCGGCTTCATCAATCAAATCGATTGCTTTATCCGGCAGAAATCTGTCATTTATATATCGGCGTGATAAATTAACCGCCGCTTCGATGGCGTCATCGCATATTTTTACTTTATGATGTGCCTCGTATTTATCTCTGAGACCAAAAAGTATGCGGATAGCCTCCGCGGCAGAGGGTTCTCCGACCATGACCGGCTGAAAACGCCGTTCCAGGGCGCTGTCCTTTTCAATATATTTTCTGTATTCGGATATGGTCGTTGCGCCGATAACCTGAATTTCACCGCGGGACAGAGCGGGCTTGAGGATATTTGCTGCGTCGATGGCTCCCTCAGCCGCACCCGCTCCGACGATTGTATGAATTTCATCAATAAAAAGAATAATGTTGGTGTTTGAGCGCAGCTCTCCCAAAACGCCTTTCATACGTTCTTCAAAGTCTCCGCGGTATTTGGCGCCCGCCAGCATTGCAGACATATCCAGCGTTACAATCGTCTTTTCCTTTAGTGTTTCTGGTACGTTGCCTTCCACAATCCGCTGTGCAAGCCCTTCTACGACGGCTGTTTTTCCAACACCTGCTTCACCAATAAGGCAGGGGTTATTTTTGGTGCGCCGTGACAATATTTGAATGACGCGCTCCGTTTCGGTGTCTCTGCCGATGATGGGATCAATCTTTCCGTTTTTTGCCATAGCACATAAGTTACGACCGAACTGACTTATAGTCGGTGCGTCTGCTATGGTATCTGAAGATTCCGCCTCCTTTGGCTCCGAGGAGCCGGCAGGAACCGTGGTGTCTTCCGGCATCGAGCCCTTCAAGTATGAGGCCAGGTCGCTAAACAGTTCGTTCGCAGTGACATTTTGAGCGGCGATCAGTTTTGCACCGATTGACTGCGATTCCTCAAGAATACCGAGCAGCAGATGCTCTGTGCCGATATAGTACTGACGAAAACGGTGAGCCTCAATGGCAGCAATTTCAATGATTTTTTTTGTACGCGGCGTCAAATCGTATACGCCGCTGGTACGCATGCCCGTAGGCGCTGACAACTGCTGAATCAGCCCTAAGGTCGATTCTGCGGTGATGCCGCGTTTGTAAAGCAGCTGAGAGGCAATGCCCTCCTTCTCCTGGAGAAGGCCGAGCAGCAGATGCTCTGAGGCTACATAGGATTCCCCCAACGCCTCAGCGGCCGCGAAGGCGTGATTGATTGCACTTTGTGCTGTTTTGGTAAATTTGTTGTTCATTTTTGCACCCATTCCTTTCACGATATTTGGAAAGTAACTTTTTCTCCAAAGGCAGGGCTGTCGCAGATATTCCATATTCTACATTCTACAAAAAACGTACAACCTGTCAAAAAACTGTATTGATTTTTGGTAAGAGATATCTGACATCAAATTTCCTTTGCCGACATACGACGCTTAAATTCAGCAAGAAAAGCATCATCCGGTTCGAATTTAATCATACCGTTCTTGCCGTTGAATTCGAATAAATAATAATAAACATTTTTCGGAAACATATTCTGACAGTAATTATATTTTTGCGTTATATGACCGAAATGCTGCGGAATATCAGCAGCCTTATCGGCCGAAACAACGCCAAGAGCAGTTTTTAATGTCAAATTGCAGACAGCCGTGCTGCGGCGTCCTACTGTTTTAACAACAAGAAAATTATCGTCTTGCAGTTCGTAATGATAGGAGGTCATGCCGAAACGGATCAAAAATTGAATGCCAAAAACAAGCGAAACAAAAAAGAGGAACATGATAATACCGCGAAAGGGTATACTTGAAAATGTAAATCCATAGCAAATCATAGAAAAGGCAAGAAGAAATACAGCGGTTATTTCTCCTGCTCTGTTTGTTTTCGGAGGCTTGTATTTCATAGCTGATAGACCGGCATGGCCGGACGCTCCTTTCTCTCAGGCACTGCAGAGAACGACATATCCCGCCTGCTTGCAGCATAAGCATATAGTATAGTATAGCGAAAATGATAATCTAATATGCAAGACGGGCAATATGACAGTGAATTCCGTGTTCACCAATATCAATGATACCATAGGAGGGGCAGCCATCTTGTGGCTGAGAGATGCTGCCTGGATTCATCAAAAACAGCTTTCTTTCGGAGGCCCCTTCAGAAATGCACGATGAATAGGCGGTGTGCGTATGACCGAACAGAGCGATATCCGCCTCGTGCTTCACAGCATTGTTAATTAGCCGGTCAAGCGAGGCTTTTACCGCTAAATAGTGTCCATGACACAAATAGAGCCGGGTATTCTCCAAGGTAAGCAAGCGAAGCTGAGGAAGTTCGGGAACACCGAGATCACAATTACCGGCAACTGCATAAAAGGCAAGAGATGGATAGCTCGGGCGCAGAGAAAGAAATTCTGCGGCGCCATCTCCTAAATGTACTGTACAATCTGCATGATGCCCATGCATATTCAAAACACTTCGAAGATTCCGGGTGGAGTGATGAGAATCGGAAAAAACCAAAATACGCATAATAATTCGCCTTTCGGCAAAGACTTTTAATTTTTAAATATTTAGTGGCAAAAAAACTTTCTGTACATACAATAGCTAATGAAATTCATTTTGAAAAGGGGAGCAATATGGAACTGAATAAAAAAACAGTAGACAATCTGCTTAGACTGGATGACCGTGCCTTGCAGCAAAAGGTCAAGGATATTGCCGTAGCCACAGGTGTGGATGCACGAAAAGCAGAAAATGCAACCAAAGATGTGCGAAAAATTCGCCGTAAGCTGGAAAATATAACGGACGCTGATATTCGCCGCGCTATCGATGCGTTGGGAGAAGAAAACGTCAATGAGATTATGAGACAATTACGGAAATGAAAAAGTAACAATGATATAAGAAATGGGGAAATGTGATGAGTCAGAAACAGAACGACGACCAATTTTCTGATAAGCTGGGCAGCCTTCTGTCAGATCCGGAAATGATGCAGAAAATTGTGCAGATGGCGGCAGCCATGAAGCAGAATGAGGAGGCGCGCGGAGAAAGCGACAACAACGGCAGTGCGGAATCTGCACGCGCGAGTGATAATAAAACAACGTTTGATGAGGAAGCGTCATTGGAAGATGAAGCACCGTCAGCTCCGGTTTCCGCTCCTCCGCTTCCACCGCTTCCGTCTCTGCATCATCACGATGCAAACACGGAACTGCTGCGGGCGCTGCGTCCGTATTTGAGCTCCAGGCGGCGGGAACGGGTCGACAAGTTGTTAAAGGTCATGAAATTGACTGAGATGACAGAAAGTATGAAGCATTATTTGTAATGGAAAAGGAATAAGAGGGAGGAGTAGTTCGGGAGAAGCCGAGCGAAGACAGCTTTATGTACAGTCGGAATTTCGATGACCGTGAATCCGGGGTACAGGATACTGGGTCACGGATGCAGCGGGACCGGGATATTCCCGGACGTATCCCCGCGGATTACAATGGAGAGATGCTTAAAAAAAGAGCGCCGGAACCATGCGAAGAAAAACTTTCATGCACACCTCAGTCGGAGGAGGGAGTGCGATGCAGTACCTGCGAGCATCGTCCGGCCGATCCGGCGCCGTGTCCGCCGTCGAGACCGCCAAAACGCAAGGGACTGCTCAGCGGTTTGTTTGGCGGAGATATGGAATCCGACGACCTGCTTCTGCTGGGATTAGCTTTTCTACTGCTAACAAATAATCGCGACAGAGATTGTGAAGACGGCGAACGGGACGATATTTTCCTGCTATTGGCGATGCTCTTTATCATCGGTCTGTGAAAGCGTATCGGTATATTTTTCTACATAAACTATTCCAAGATATTAAAATGAAAATGCATACGCAGCTGTCTCTTATACAC
>DXYE01000013.1:12836-42276 GCA_019415985.1 Clostridiales bacterium | reverse complement strand
GGTATGATAAAAAGCATCAAGTTTTTATCTAAGATACATAAGGAGCCGAAAGGGATTTCGGCAATCAAAATATAAAATACCATATTGAATTTTTCAGAAACGGAATCAATGCCGTTAACAAAACGTGGTTGAGCGGCGGCTGTGCGGAATCAACGCAGGAGATGGCGGAAATCTTGAAGCAGGAATATAAAGGCCGGAAACGGATGAAATGCCCCCATTTATGTATATCCAAATCTCCATAGCATTCGTTTGACGGAGGAAAACAAAAGACAGGGAGAATTATACGGCGAAAATATTTTGATATGTGCCCGTCTTTGAACTATGGAGCCGCCTTGTCGTCTGTTCAGAATGGAGATAGCTCGTTGCTTTTCGGTAATGGACTTTTTCTTAGTTTTGTGGTATAATGTGCACGGCATAGCATCACATCACCGTAAAACTTTCGTAAGCCGTGCACCGCAGCTTTCGTCCGACAAGCAGGGCGCAGTCCTCCGAAACTGCCGGGATTTTTCATGGTATAATGAAAAAAGCGGTTCGGGAAGATCCACGGTGAGACTCTCAAGGCCCCGCGCCTTGCGGGAGATATCTTGAGTATCGCGGCGCTCTGCATTGCCGGATAAACGCGATGCGGAGCGCGTTCGAATCTTCACGCAGGATGAAATTTGAGAAAATCGGAGGAGGGGGTGACCGGATGCTTGCTGATTATGCCAAACATGCGGCCGTATGGGACTGGGATGGATATGACTATTCATCAGATTATGATTATTGGTGCAGGTATGCCGAGCGCTTTGGGAAAAAAGTACTGATACCCATGTGTGCATTGGGGCAGGTGGGTGCGTATATGGCAAAGAAGGGATTTTGTGTGACGGCTTTTGATATTATCAAAGAAATGATCGATGAGGGAAAAAAGCGGTTTGGTTCGCTTAATAATCTATCGTTGCGGGTAGCGGATCTTTGCGATCTGCATTTCGATGAAAAATCCTTTGATTTTTGTTTTATTTCGACGCAGGACCTCCATTTGCTACCGGAGCTTGAAATGGTGAAGAAGGCGTTCCGATCTATCGCTTCGCATCTTAGAAAGGGCGGCTGTCTTTCCCTGGAGCTGATACTGCCATTGTCTGATTCCTATGAAACTCCCCTTCGCACCTTTTACCCGCGGGTACCGAACGACACCGATAAAAAAGTATGGAAAGAGAGCAGAGAACGGTACAATGCTTCTACAAAACAACACGATATTGAGCAAATCGTGTATATACAAGACGTTGAGGGAATAGAGTCTTTTCCATACGCTGTCACGCTCCGCTATTTTGAGCGAGAGGAAATTCGGTCTGTTCTTGAGAATGCCGGCTTTGGGATTACAGCTGAATACCGCAGCCGTAACGGGGACGCTTGGACGCCCGAAAGCCGAGAGTGGACTGTTGAGGCTGTGAAAATTTGAAAAGTGGAAATCGATCGCGTCGAAAAGCAAGCCGTTTTAAGCCTGTGGTGGAAAGCAATTGAGGGATATGGGACCTGATGAAGCGGCTGAAATTGGCATCCAGAAACGGTACATGACACCGATATCCTTTCTTCACAGCGGCTCTCTTTTCACGATGTTCGTGGGTATGAACCGTCCGCATATGCCTTCTCCGGTGCGCTCGGTTTGTGTACCCTGTGACGCTTCTGAACCGATAGAGGGGAGAAGAGGAGCGGAAGCCCATTGCAATGGAGAGACCGTGTAGCCTCGGGGTTCGGTATATCAGAGAAAAGGATTTCGGAGAAAGGCGGAGCCGTTCCCTTCCCTTGGACGAAAGAGAAAGGAGTGTACAAAAGCGTGTACAAAACTGTATATCGGTCGCCGCTCGGCGAGCTGACGCTGGCTAGTGACGGAGAAAATCTGTGTGGGCTTTGGCTTGAGGGGCAAAAATATTTTGCCGGTACTATAAAGGAGGAAATGAAGGTCTGTCCCGAATTGAATATTTTTCTACAGACTGTTCGATGGCTGGACCGGTATTTTGCTCATCGGAGGCCTGAAATCGGAGAGTTGCCGTTGTCTCCCGTTGGCAGTGTCTTTCGTCAGACGGTTTGGACGCTGCTTTGTGAAATTCCATATGGTGAGATGACGACATACGGCGAAATAGCAAAGAAAACTGCTGCAATCACCGGCCGCCGTGTGTCGGCGCGCGCCGTCGGGGGCGCTGTAGGACACAATCCGATTTCCATAATTATTCCCTGTCACCGTGTGGTAGGGTCAAACGGACACCTAACCGGTTATGCGGGCGGTGTAGAAAAAAAAATCTGGCTGCTGGAGCACGAGGGCATGGACCTGACCAACTCTGTACGGTAAGCGCCCAGCCGGATATGTCTGTAGATGTCCCTTTTTGCCAAGCTCTGCCATTGTATAGAATGTAATGAAAGTGAAACGGTGTGCGAACAAAGTATATTTGGTTTTAGAGTGTTGTTGCCTCAGCGTAAATAAATAGAATGATGCGATGCTTTTTCGCTTGGCAAATGGAAAAATTTCGTTGTTTCTTCGTTAAATGTGAAATTTGAGAATGAATACGATGCTTTGTCCGTCGTAATTTGTTTTAATCAAAGCATTAAAGTCGCTGAATCGGCTCTGTTTTATAAGAAACACAGTCAGCGTTGACCGCTGCGGCATAGGCACACTCCTTCCTTTGTGCATGTCTGCCGAAAGAATCCCTGCGCAGAACGGATTTTCGTACATACCTTCAACAATAAGCTATAGAAATCTTTACATGTATATGGTATAATATGCATGGAATAACATTACATCACCGTAATGCTTTTGCGAGCCATGCACTTACAGCTTGTGTAAACCCAGATCCCGAGGCTTCTCATCAAATTATACGTGCGGCATAAATACAGGGTACTATAGGTGGAGAATATGGCCGACAGGTTAGATATAGATCGGAAATTTATGAAGCTTGCAGCGCCTCTGCTGTCCGATGGCAGATGGAGAGAGATGACGCGCTTTGTACAGCATGGCAGAACGACCTGCCTGACGCACTGTATGGCAGTGGCATATTACAGTTTATTATTTGTCGAGGTCCTGCGGATCCCCTGTGACCGCCGGAGCCTGGTGCGCGGGGCTCTTTTGCATGATTATTTTTTATATGACTGGCACGAAAGCGGCAGCGGGCACCGCTTCCACGGCTTTACGCATCCCGCAGCAGCGCTTGAAAATGCGGCGAGGGACTTTGATTTGAATGAGGTAGAGCGGAATATCATTGCCCGCCATATGTTTCCGCTCGTGCCGATCCCGCCGAAATACCGGGAAGGTGTGATTGTCTGTACTGTCGACAAGTGCTGTTCCCTATATGAGACCTTCAGCCAAAGCAGAGCATATACCTCTTCAGGGGCCATTCGTCCTGAGCGTTTTGGCAGGACTCGGGAACCAAAAAGAAAGGTCTGATATGGTATTCTTTGACTGGATTCTATGGTTTGCTGTTTACAGCGCAGCCGGTTGGATCTATGAAACAGTCATCTGTTCGATTGATCAGCGGAAGTTTGTCAAACGGGGCTTTCTCTGCGGTCCGTATTGTCCGATATACGGATTCGGCGCCTTGCTCGATATTCTCCTGCTCGGACGTATTGAAAATCCCTTACTTCTGTTTGCGGTCGGCGCTGCGGCCGCTAGTGTTCTTGAGTATGCTGCATCCTGGCTCATGGAAGCGCTTTTTCATGCGCGTTGGTGGGATTACAGCCACATGAGATTTCATATCAACGGCCGTGTCTGTCTTCTAGGGGCTATCGTTTTCGGGCTGTTCGCCGTGGCGCTCGTAAAATATCTGCATCCGGCTTGTGTCGGCATAATATCCGGAATCGATCAGCAGGTGCGACTGTGGCTTTCTGTTCTGTATGCTGCCATTTTTCTTACAGATCTTATTTTTTCTGTAATCAAGCTGTCGTCGTTTAATAAAAAGCTAATGGATATACAGCATTTTTTATCTTTGATACAACCGGAAAAAACAACCGGATACAAGAAACTGAATAGTGCGGGCAAGGCGGTTATTGAAAGGCTGTCCCGTTTTGAACGCCATCTGTTTATCGATTTTCCACGATTTACCTCAACCAGATACAAAGAGGCATCCGGTAAAATCAGGGAACATCTGAAAGCGCTGCTGAACAAGGACAAGGAGGAATAAGCCTCTTCCTCGATGCTGACAAAAGGGCGGGCAGAGGTTTGTCAGCAGGATATTCTATTCGGTCGAAGCGGTACAGCGCACCGTTTCAATCTGCCGGTATCTCACAGGAGCACAGAATGCTTAGGTATTTTAGGGGGATTTCTCTCTGCCGCTCCTCTGCACAGTTAAGCCGGCTGCGGTTCTGTATAGAACGTAAAGGAAAGCGGAGATGTCCCTTTTTCGATCAAAATGAAATTTTACATAATAGGGGCATCATGTGTACAGCATAATATTATATCACCAAAAGCTATTGTAAGTCGTACGGCGCATATGTCCAGCTGAGAAAATCTGTTTTGCTCAAAAAAGCTTCATAGCGAAGGCTTTCAGACCATCACAAATGGTTCGATATTGGTGAATTTTGATGACGATAAGGATAATATTCAAAATGACCGTACAGAATATAATGAACCCTGTGACTGCGAGAAGGAAACGAATGACCTGTCAAATTTCTATACTTTTAAAAAGTCATGTGGAAATAAAGAAAATTGCGATTTTTAGCCCCAGGTACGCATTCCATTAGGTGTATTGGATCGAGATTCGAGAAAATTACCGTCGAGATATGCCTGTTGGCATGTATGCGCACTTCTGCACAGGCTTATCCGCATATCACCTCCCCATTCGGAACGATTTTCGATGAAAGGAAGCCTTATGAAGGTACGGAGAAATCTATATGGAGCAGTGGGAACGATATTTTCCATTTTGGAATAGGCTTTCAAGCGAACAGCGGCTTTTGCTGTCAGAAACCGCGCAGGAACAGGCGGTGAAAAGGGGCGAGCTCATGCATGGCGGCGACCGAGATTGTATCGGCCTCGTCATTGTTAAGAGCGGCCTCCTCCGCGCCTATATGCTGACTGAGGAGGGACGGGAGCTGACGCTTTACAGATTGTATGAGGGAGACATTTGTCTATTTTCCGCATCCTGTATCATCAGCGGAATTCACTTTGACGTCATGGTGGAAGCAGAGGAAAACGGTGTTGTTCTACATATCCCTCCGGAGGTCTATAAACGGCTAATGGATACATCCTTGGATGCTTCAAACTATACCAATCAGCTCATGGCCGAAAGATTTTCCGATGTGATGTGGCTGCTGCACCAGAGACAGAGCCAAAAGCTGGAATCCCGTCTCGCGGCATTTCTTTTGGAGGAATATGACCGGACCGGTAGTGTAAACCTAAAAATAACGCACGAACAGTTAGGCCAACATTTGGGCAGTGCTCGGGAGGTTATCACGCGACTCTTGAACCGTTTCCAGACTGAGGGACTTGTGTGTCTTGGACGCGGCAGTGTGAAAATTTTGGATGTTCGACATCTGCGTCTCCTTGCATCCACAAATTTTCACTGATTTATGTAACAAAGTCACTGTAATTGCGGCTGTCTTGTGTTATAATGAGCGTAGTGAAATCAAATATGATTTTCCTTAGGTAATTGATTTGAAATTATAGTATAATGAACGAAGCGAAATTAGCCCCAATTTTCCCTATGTTGTCTATTCATAAATGGGTTACCATGAGTGTAGCGGATTCAAACATAATTTTCCTTGCATAGTTCACCTTCAAATTATGTTATACCGGGGCCAGATTACAAAATATAAACAAAGGTAGGAGTGAATAAAAATGGCTGTTATTTCTCTCAATCAAAACAATTTTCAAAAGGTCGTAACGGACGCAGATGCAACCGTACTGGTGGATTTTTATGCGGATTGGTGCGGTCCCTGCAAAATGCTCTCACCGATTGTGGATCAGATTGCAGAAGAGCATCCGGAGATCACGGTCGGTAAAGTAAACATTGATGAATGTGCGGAATTGGCGGAGCGGTTCGGCATAATGGGCGTGCCTACGCTTTTGGTATTCAGAAAGGGAAAGCTTGCGGGCAAGTCCGTCGGCTTTAAGCCTAAGAAGGCGCTCGAGAGCTTCTTGGAGGAATAAAGCGCGCGCCGATTCCGGAATTCGTTTTATCTTGCGGCGAGATACGCGGCGACGCGGCGCCAATGTCGTTCTGCGGTCATCATCCACCGGCTATCTCGTTGAGTGCTGCAAAAGTAGTATTTTGCAGCGCCTCTTTTTTTAGGCGCCGACGCTCGGATGGTTGAATGAAAAAGCAGCATTGTACATAGCTGCGGATATAGGTTTAAAAAGTTTATGACGTAATTTGAAAATATACTTGCATTTTCCAAAACTTGATGATATACTGTACACGCATTTTCACATCGGATTGTCCGAAAGCTCGGTTCAGTCGATGTAATACAAAAAGAAATGAGGCGAATGTATGACAGCACAAACACCACCTATGGGCTTTAATACCTGGAACACCTTCGGCGCAAACATCAGCGATCAAATGGTCCGTGAAACGGCGGATGCTATGGTCGATCAGGGACTGCTTGACGCAGGATATGAGTACCTCGTCATCGACGACTGCTGGTCCGAGCACGACCGTGACCCGATTACGGATAAAATCGTGGCAGACCATAATAAATTCCCGAACGGCATGAAAGCTGTTGCAGATTATGTACATAGCAAGGGCTTGAAGTTCGGGATGTATTCTTGCGCCGGCGTGCGTACCTGCGCAAACCATCCGGGCAGCTATGATCACGAATTTCTCGACGCAGAAACGTTTGCGGAGATTGGCGTGGATTTTCTGAAGTATGACTTTTGCTACAAACCGCGTCTGGCAAACGGCCCGATGCTTTACCGCAAGATGGGCAATGCTCTGCGCGCTACCGGCCGCGATATTCTGTATTCCGCCTGCAACTGGGGCAGCGATGAGGTGGGCAAATGGGCACGCGCCTACGGAGCACATATGTACCGCTCTACCGGCGATATCGCAGATAACTTCGAGTCTTTTGTTAACATTCTCCGCAGTCAGGAAAAGGAATTTTGCTATTCCGGCCCGTTCTGCTTCAACGATATGGACATGCTGACGGTGGGCATGTATGGCAAGGGGAATGTGGCCGCCGGCGGCTGCAGCGATACGGAATACAAAACGGAATTCTCGCTCTGGTGCCTTTTTGGTACGCCTCTGATGCTGGGCTGCGACATCCGTAATATGAACGAGACAACTAAGAAACTGGTGACAAACAAGGAACTGATTACAATCAATCAGGATCCGGAATGCAGAGGCGTCATTGCAATGAACGGTCATCCCTTCTGCTACGAGCAGATGCGTGCATATTTCCGCCATCTGTCTAATAACGAGGCAGTGCTCGGTATATTCAATTTCGGCACGGACGCGAGAAGACCGATCATGTATCTTGCCGAGGAATTCGGTCTGGATGCGCGCTGTGGCTACGGTATGCTTCTGACGGACATCCATACGGGAGAGGAATTTGGCCCGTATAAGGATTTTTATGAGGGCAAAGAGATTGCACCGCACGACTGTGAGATGTATCGCGTGAAGTTTGTCAAGGTGTAAAGGGAGCACTGATGAGGAATTGTATTCAGAGGAAAACAGGCTCCGTCTGAATCTCAGAGCTGTATAACCCAAATTGGGCAATTCTCGCCGCCCTAGGCGGTGGGGACCGCTTACCTTTAGAAGTGGCTGTATCTCCCTTTGAATGACACCTAACAGGTGTTGCCTTTTATGAAAAGGTTATACTTCATGGAGAGAACAGATGCGCGGATAACTTTGGTCCAAGCTTCTGAGTCGGCTGTATGGTTTAATATGGCAGGAAAGCTCCTTTTCCGGAAAAGGGGCTTTCCTGTAGGGAGGCAGAGCTGTTTCTTTCGGAATCAGAAGAAAGGATTACATTGCTTTATGATTGCAAAAACACCGCCTATGGGCTTTAATACATGGAATACTTTCGGTCCTGATATAAATGATCGGGTGATTCGCGAGACGGCGGATGCCATGGTCGAACAGGGCCTGCTCGACGCGGGATATGAATACCTCGTCATCGACGACTGCTGGTCGGAGAGAGAACGCGACCCGCAAACTAAAAAAATCGTCGCGGATCGCAAAAAATTTCCCGACGGCATGAAGGCTGTTGCGGATTATGTCCACAGCAAAGGCCTGAAATTTGGCATGTATACCTGTGCGGGCATGCGGACCTGTGCCGGATATCCGGGAAGCTACAGACATGAATTTTTGGATGCGGAAACGTTTGCGGAGATCGGCGTGGATTTTCTGAAATATGATTTCTGCTGCATGTCCTATTACGCAGATGGCCCGATGCTTTACCGTAAAATGGGTATAGCGCTCAAGGCCACCGGCCGGGAGATTCTGTATTCCATGTGCAATTGGGGCAAGGACGACGTATGGAAATGGGCGCGCGCATATGGCGCGCATATGTACCGTTCCACCGGCGACATCTGTGACAATTTCAAATCCTACACCGACATCGCGATGAGCCAGAAGGATCTGTTCTGTCATTCCGGTCCCTATTGCTTCAACGACATGGATATGCTGACGGTGGGCATGTACGGCAAGGGGAATGTGGCCGCCGGCGGATGCTCTTCGGTAGAATATAAGTCGCAGTTCGCGCTTTGGTGTTTGTTCGGTACCCCCCTGATGCTTGGCTGCGATGTCCGCAGCATGGATGACGAAACGCGCGCGCTTGTGACCGACAGGGAGCTGATCCGCATCAACCAGGACCCGGAGGCGAGAGGCATCATCACACTCAACGCCAATCCCTGGAACGGGGATTATAAGGCTTTTATGCGTCATCTGTCCAACAACGAATCCGTGATTGGTCTTTTTAACTTAGGTGACAGCGGAACGCGTAAACCGGTGTTTTTAATGGATGATTTCGGACTCGATCCGTATTGCGGTTACGGTCTGCAGCTGACCAACCTGTTTACAGGCGAGGAAATCGGCCCGATTTCAGATTATTTTGAGGTACCTGAGAATACGGAGCCGCACGACTGTGTGCTGTACCGGGCGAAGTTTGTAAAGGTTTAAAGACCGACAGGAAGTTCTCCGTTTTTGGACGTCAGTATCTGTTTCAAAGGCTGTCGGCGCGATACTCCATGATTTATAACGGATAAAACGATATTGTTGAGGGTAAGGCTATCGTTTTGCGTCTGTTCATATGGAAAAACGGCTTATTTCGTTTAGACCGGATAGCATGTAAAACGCGACTCGAGTCGGACCGGTACCCTATGGGCATTTATATAGGAGAATGACATTCAGTATCAGAGTGATAAGAGCATATCCGCCGTGGAATATCATTGAAATACCGGCTGATTTTGTACGCCAGTGGCTTTTCACTTCCGCCGCTGTTCTTTGAGACGCCGGCGCAAGGTGTTGAGGGAAAGGGAGGCGCGGCTGTGCCTGATGAAATCTGCATCCGCTGCGGTGCCAAGCTGTCGCATGACGAAATCGGGCTGCACAAAAAATTGGTGAACCGTGGTGCGACAACGTTTATGTGCAAGGCATGTCTTGCACGGGAATTCAGAATCAGCATAGAGCAGTGCGATGAAATTATTGAGCATTACCGACAAATGGGCTGTCTGCTCTTTGCATGAATAAAAGTTTAAAAATGCAATTTATTTTTTGATAAATTGCATTTTTAGCTTTTGTTTGGACGAATTGTTAATTTGTTGAAATTGCATCGCAAATTGCTTGCAAAAAATGTGAAAAAGCGGTATAATGAATCATAAATATCCATCGAAGCCGCAGAAAAGAATACAGTAATGATGAAATTTTAATGCGTTTAAAGGAGATTCGATTAGGATGCCTTGTTTTTATATAGGGCGGCAAAAACCGCAAGGCTATTTTCTGCTGTATATAAAAGCGAAGCTTCCGGAATTTCTGGAAAGGATGGCGTATTGCTATGACAAATAACAAGCATGTACTAAGTTGGATTGACGAAATGGCAAAAATGACTCAGCCGGACAGCATCGTTTGGATCGATGGCAGCGAGGCTCAGCTCGAGGCGCTCAGAGCAGAGGCATGCGCAACCGGAGAAATGGAGAAGCTGAATCAGGATCTGCTTCCCGGCTGTTATCTCCACAGAACTGCAGTCAATGACGTTGCGCGCGTAGAGGACAGAACCTTTATTTGTACGACAAAAAAGGAGGATGCAGGCAACATCAACCACTGGATGGCACCGGCAGAATGCTATGAAAAGCTTTCTAAGCTGTTTGCCGGATCGATGAAGGGGAGAACGATGTATGTCATCCCCTATTCTATGGGCGTTGTGGGCTCGGAATTTGCTAAAATCGGTTTGGAATTGACGGACTCCATTTATGTCGTTTTGAATATGGCCATTATGACCCGTGTAGGCAAAGAGGTAATCGACGCACTCGGCGACAGCGCGGATTTCGTAAAGGGACTGCACTCCAAGGCGCAGATTGACGAGAATAACCGTTATATCTGCCATTTCCCGGAGGATAATACAATCTGGTCTGTCAACTCGGGCTACGGCGGAAACGTTCTGCTAGGCAAGAAATGCTTTGCGCTGCGCATCGCTTCCTATCTCGGCAAAAAAGAGGGCTGGATGGCAGAGCATATGCTGATACTCGGTATCGAGGATCCTGAGGGAAAGATTCAGTACATCTCGGCGGCGTTCCCATCAGCATGCGGAAAAACGAATCTTGCGATGCTGATTCCACCAGAGCTGTACAAGAAAAAGGGTTATAAAGTCTGGTGTGTGGGGGACGATATTGCCTGGATACGCATCGGTGAGGATGGGAGACTTTGGGCAGTCAATCCGGAGAACGGTTTCTTCGGCGTGGCGCCCGGAACCAATGAGCATTCCAATCCCAACGCGCTGGCAACGACACGAAAGAATACGATTTTCACGAACGTTGTACACGATCTCGACAACAACACCGTGTGGTGGGAGGGGCTGGACAACAATCCGCCGAAAAATGCGATCGATTGGAAGGGAAATCCTTGGGATGCTTCCAAGTTCGACAAGAAAGACAAGAGCACCTACGGTGCACATCCCAATTCCCGCTTTACGGCAATGGCAACCAACTGCCCCTGCATTTCACCGGAGTTCAGCAATCCGAAGGGTGTGCCGCTTTCCGCAATCATCTTCGGTGGCAGACGAGCGAAAACCGCTCCGTTGGTTTATGAATCCTTCGGCTGGCAGCACGGAACCTTTGTGGGCTCCATTATGGCATCTGAGACGACAGCGGCGGCGGCAGGAGCTGTCGGCGTTGTTCGCCGTGATCCTATGGCGATGCGTCCCTTTGTCGGCTATAATATGGGCGATTATTTTGCACATTGGTTGGAAATGGGCAAGATGATTCCGAATCCTCCGAAAATTTTCCATGTCAACTGGTTCCGCACGGACGACGATGGACGCTTTATCTGGCCGGGCTTCGGGGACAATATGCGGGTCCTGATGTGGATTCTCAACCGCTGCAACGGAAAGGTTGATGCAGTGGAAACACCGATCGGGTACGTGCCGAAGGCAGAGGACCTTGAGCTTGAGGGGCTTGATATCACGTTGGATACGGTCCGCGAACTGCTTTCCATAGACAAGGAAGCGTGGAAGGAGGATGCGGCGGACATCAGAGAATTCTATGCGCTTGTGGGCGACCGCGTGCCGGATACACTGTATAAAGAGCTGGAAGCTCTGGAAAAAAGATTGAGTCAGTAAAAACAGCGACCTCAAACTGGCTGCCGTAAAATAAAAGGCTGACATTTTAAACCTTTTGTTGCCTGCCGGCGGCGGATGGCGATTGCCAGTCCGCTGCCGGCAGGTTTTCGGAAAAGATCATGCCTCTTGCTGACATTTCTAACGGCGCCGTTTCGCCAGCCGAAAACAGGATGTACGGAAGCTAAATTAATTTTTGCCGATTTCATAGAATCGGATCACATAATCAAAAACAAAGAAAGGATTGTGCCATGTTTAAAAAATATATTATGTATCTGATTCGCTGGCAGCTCAGCACACCGATTCTTGCTGTTGTACTGATATGGCTGGACGAGCTTCCAACGCTGGCTGCTACGATTGTAGCGAATCTGATCGGCGGTTTGATTTTCTTTTGGGTTGATAAAGTTATCTTTAAAACAAGTGTCGCCGAACCGCTGTGGGAAATCCGAGACGATTCGGTTTGTGTGGATTGCGGACATAAAGGGCGTGGGTATCGTATTGCTGAATGGTTTAATTACCACAGGATCGGTGAAAAAACGCCGGAGTTTCGCTGCGAGCACTGTAAGGATATAAAAATGCAGGAAGTCCGCTCAAAGATTCGGCGCAGAACGTGAGAGGTGGGGGCTTAAAAAGAGAAGGGAAAGTTACAACGCGTCCCGAATGGTACGCTGAATTCGGAAAACATTTTACCGTAATTGTATGCTTGTTGTAATCTGTTGCTGCCGGGCTCTCCACACGGTATCTCATACCGTGCTGTCGGCAGTTTGAGACAGTCCCCGCCGATTAAATCATTTTTGCGTGCTGGGAAGTCCTTTAAATCCTCTTCAAAAGTTCAAAAGCGGGTGCTGCGAAAAATTCCTTTTGCAGCACCCGCTCATATTGAGCGCTTGCGGGCCATGATAACAGCTTGCAAGATTTTTATGCGTATCTTTGTCGTACTGTGAAGAGGGGGCTTGTCGATTTTTGACTAGTCCTCTGCGCGCACTTCATAATTCTGATAAAACTCGGAAAGCTCGGTCTGTTCTATTAAGTGCTCCCACCACACGTTGGTGGTGTCGTCGATGCATTCAAAGCTTTCGCGTATGACCGCGCACAGATACTGGGCTTTGATCATCAGATTTTTGCTCTCAAACATGCTTGAAAGCGAATTTTTAGAAATGAACAGGCTTTCAAAGATGCGGGCCCTGTCCTCTGTCGGATAGGTTTTGGAATAGCCATCTACAAAGTAGATTTTATTTTTATCTCCTGCACTATCAGGATCTGAGCTGGTATATTCCGGGCTGTTAAAGCTGTCGAAGGTATTGCCGCTTTCGTCTCTGTATTGATAGGTATATTCAAAGCCCTCCGGCAGCATGGCGGACCATAACTCAAAGCCGCTGCTTTTGCCCTGTTGAACCAGAGCGCTGATTTTATTGTCGATCGCGTGCATCAATTCGTGAGACAGATGCCGCTCCAAAATGTTTGCGTAGGAAAGGTCCATGGCAATCATCTGACGCCCTTCATAGACCACCGTAAAGGCCGCGGCCGTATCGATTCCTACGTCACTCGTGTGGGGCCGCAGACTGCCGCACAGATAAATATCCAGACCGTTTGCTTCAACGCCCTCGAAAAGCTCCACAAGAAAACCTTCAGGAAATTTTGAGAGAATTTCTTCGAGTTTTTTTAAAGCGTCCAGGATGACCTCGCTGTCGTTTTCGGGAACAACCACATATTCTGGAAAATAGCGGACGACATCGTCTCCGTAGAATACGCCTACTTGATAGGCCGCTTCAATTTTGGACGCCAATTTATAGATCTCCTCAGATTGCCTGATCTCGGAGGTCAGGACCTCTCCCACAATGGAGTAGGGATTTTCGTCGCTGTCATCTGCCGTACCGTCTCTGCTCCATAGATAATAAAGCGTGCGCTCGTTGCTGCTGACGGTTAAAAAGACCCGGCCGTTGGCAACAATGGCAGCGTCGCGAACATAAAACTGCTGTTCGCCGTCTGATCCCTGCAGAAAAATGGAATCTGTTATCGTACCCATTTCCTGGTCGTACAGCCTCAGATGGTAAGCATTTTCCGTTTCAGTGTTTGTCATATACTCCAGCGTGGCGATCAGACCAGCCTCAACCCGGATCAGATATTCCCTTTCCGATTCCTTTGGTATCGATCGGTAGGCTTTTGGCGTGTCTGGTGAAAAGATACAGATCTCGTCCCCCTTGTCGACCAGGATGTTTTTGCCCTCGGTCCAAATATCGCGGTTGATTTCCCCGATTTCAGACAGCTTCTGTGCAGAGGCATTCCAAGCATAGACGGAGGCGTCATAGGCTTCACCGGTATACAGTGTGATGATATAGTCCACACCATGACTGGTTGAAAGCGTACCGTTGAGCTTTGCGCCGGCAATGTTGCTCTCCCCAAAGGTCTTAACAGCCTGCGGTTCGGTAAAGGCCTTTTTTTCCTCGTCGTAGCTTACCTCAAACAGGGTTCCGGATTCTTTTTCCAGGTAATAACAGCCGGAACCGTCCGCCTTGAGCATAACTCCTGAAGTGCTTCCCGCGTCGACCGAGAAAGACGCTGCTTCTCGGAAATTCAGATCGTACAGAACTGCGGCTCCCGTCTGCTGGTCATAACAGAAAATGGTAGAGGCATCCCGGAGAACAGCGGTAATATCATACGCATGGTCTGTTGGAATCGTCTTTTGCGCCAGCAGCTTTCCGCTTGCAGTATCCAGTAGCATCAGCCGTACGCTTCCATCGTTCTGTTCCGTCACCAGTGCTAAGTCTTCATATACAGAAACCTCGGAGCTCATGCAGATCTGCTCGTCGTCCTCCGAAAGTCCGTTGATTTGGAACAGATCTGTATATCCCTCAATTGCCTGAAGGGTATAGGAAGAGGCTGTGGTTTGGGCGGGATTGGCGTCACTGAGCAATCCCATGGAACAGGAGCCGAGCACCATGAGTGCTGCTGTGCATAATATGACGGCAGTCAGTCCTTTTAATTTGCAAATCGTATTTTTATGTAATTTCATAGCGTTTCCTTTCCGGGGATATGTAAAACGGGGAAAATTGTTTACGCTTTTTTCCACAACGGATGCCGGCCGGTGTTCAAAGATTCAAACATTCTGACAAGTGAATCTCTCAACACATACACCGTATAAATAAATCATGTGTATTTGAAAGATGAAACGGCTAAAAAGATTCTTGGTCGATGATATTGAAAGCTTATTGCAGCATTTTTGTGCTGATGTATCCTTCTGCGGTTCTATTCTGATAAAACGGGGAACATAGGGGAAGCAGTTCCTGTGATTGTCGATCCCATCCTTTCCAAATCGGCTTAAGATGCAGCATCTGTGCAAAGTATGATCGGGAATGGGAAGGGAGCGGAAACCCGCCGAACAGAAACGTAGAGGCATGCGACGAAAATAGTTGCAAGGCGGAATAAAATTGTTCGCATGTTTACCTTTTGCGCATATGCTGGGGTCGCAAAAGGAACGGCTTCTCGAATGAATGTTTTTGCGGCATCCACTTACACCTGCAGGCCGCAATTTTGCTCTGCAGAAGCAGATATCATTCCACGGTAGCTGCTGTAGGAGGAATGTCCGGGATAATTTCATCCTTACAATGAATTGCACAAAGAAAACAAAATTTAAATTCGCGGTCCCATCATAATATAATCTTTCGTTCAACTGCTCGAGATAAATTATATTTGAACTCGCTATGCTCATTATAACATGTCCGGCGAAATTTTTGTAGCGTTTTTTGCTGATTTTTATGAATAATTCACAAAATATTATTTCCAATTTGGTAATTTTTATCAGTTGCTTTTCACTTGTATGCGTGGTATAATGGCATAGCCGTAATATCCAGGAAAGATTTTGATGTGCGCAGCTATGCGCGGCATCAAAGGAAAAAATGTGAAGAAAGGATGATAATCATGAAGAAATCAAAGCAGTTGTTATCTCTGTTCATGGCGTTGGTTCTTGTTTTTGGCGCTATGTTCACCATGACAGCGTATGCGGACGATACGACAGATGTGGGAGCGGATTCTGATTCCAATGCTGTCACTACAGGTGAAACATCAGAACCGACTCCGGAGGGAACACAGGAGTTCTCAGTATGGATCCAGGGGATTTCCGATTCCATCTATATGGGTGCAGTCGAGGCGGAGCTTCCCGCAGAGGGCGCGCTGACAGCAGCGGATGTGCTGAAAGCACTTGACGAGAAGGAAGAGGGCCTCACCATCACTTTTACAGAGTCTGATTATGGCGCTTATGTATCCGCCGTTAATGATGAAGCGGAAAACACTTTCGGCAAATACGATGGCTGGATGTATATGGTAGACGGTGTGATTCCGAGCGTCGGCATTTCTGCCTGTGAGCTGAAGGGCGGAGAGGTCATCGTCCTTTATTACGGCAACGCTTCCATGCAGTATCCGACGATCGATGAAACCAAGCTGGAATCGGACGGCATCGTTTCCTTCTACAGCTATGACACGACCTATGACGAGGATTTCAATGCGATTGTGACGAAGAATCCCGTCGTGGGAGCAACGGTTAGTTGGACGTATAGCGCCGAAGACATCGCTGAATATGTGACGGACGAAAACGGAGCGGTTCAGCTTGACAAGGCAAAGCTGGAGCCGGATCAGGTATGCTTCTACAGCATTGAAAAGTATGATATGGAAAACGAGGTTGACGGTAAGTACTTGCCTCTGGTTCTTCAGTACATGGAGGACATGTATGTATACTGTTCTAACTTCACGGATATTGCGGAGCATTGGGGCCGACCGTATATCAAGCTTACTGAGATGGTGGGGCTGATCGATGGTATTACTGAAACAACGTTTGAACCGGGCAGCGATGCAACACGCCGCGAATTGGCGGAGGCAGTAGGCAGACTTGCACAGCTCGTCAACAAAGAAGAAATGACGGACGGTGTACAGTGGTCTATTGATCATGAGCTGTTCATTGGTAACGAGCACGGCGACCTGATGCTGGACGATCCGGTTAACCGCGAGCAGATCTTTGTCATCTTTGCCCGTTATCTGGAGGCATTCGGCTTTGAATTGCCGGAGGCGGAGCCCACCTTCCTCGACAGTGAGGAGATCAGCGAATGGGCGAAAGCGGATATCGGTTCTCTGCAGGCAATGGGAATGGTCATCGGAGACGGAACAAATCATATCAACCCCGATATGGTGCTGAACCGTGCATCGCTGGCAACTCTGATGTCCAGACTGCTTCAGGCAATTGATTTCGACGTTCTCGGTTGAGTTCATTTGTGTGAACGGATTCGAAAGGTTTCGTTGCAGTGCGGAACAGTAAAAGGAGAGAACATATACTCTTTCAAAACGCTTGCGGGCCATATTTTTATGGCCCGCAAGCGTTTTATAAGCGTAAGACCGCGTTTTCCCGTCTTTTTGTATATTCATATAGGGACCTGACAGTTCCTTTTGATACAGCAATCCGGCCAGTGTGAAAAAATCGTATTTTCAGGCACGAACGTTCCTTTACTGATAACTTTTCCGCGCCGATTTTTTTAGATGTCGTAGTATTTTTCTATAACGATAGTACGCTTTTGAAACAAACGGAACTGCAGGCTTCTTATGCCACGCACGAACCTCCCTTTTAGGCATCGTCGTAGTGAAGAAATTCTCTATCAGGCTGGAGGGTATCGAGCGCCGCTTTTCTTGCTTGGGCAATTTGATCTTTGCGAGGAATACTGTACCATTTACCGTCCTTATAGAAATGTGCACCGGTTTGCCTGAAAACAAAGGGAACACCGTGCCGCAGACATTGATCTCTTATGTCCAAAATCCATTCGTATCGGCAGGTGCGCGCTTGCGGGCCGCTTTCTCCCCCGACGCTTACAAGGGAGATTTCAGGGCCCAAATAGGGGGAGAGATCGATGGGGGAAAGCAGGGGTTCACAAATGATCGTTTTTTGGACAATTGGAAGCGTTTGAAAAATCGGAAGACGCTCTGCGCATCTTTTCTGGTTCTCAATGGTACAGCATATAACGACATTCGAATAACCGTCCTTCCAATTGTTGGGTATACATTTGTAAAAACGGTGTATCCGTTTGGTTATGATCACGAACCGGATATCCGGACGCAGACGGATCATATTCCATAGTTCGGGACGGTGCAAATCAGCCTCTTCCATAAAAAAATCAGAGGTCATACAGGTAAAAATAACGGAACCCGGCGGCACTTTGTAGGTGCCGTTTCTCTTTTTTTGAAGCGGCAGGGAAAACGCAGAGGTTTTATAAATATGAGAGGGGTCACGTCCGACCTGTAAATCCCGTCGGTATACGTAACAATGCTCGCATCCTTCAGAGAATTTATGACATCCATGCAGCGGATTCCATACCAAGGCGACCACTCCTTTCCATGTATCTGCCGGCGGTATCATACAGCAGGTCCGCTCAGACGTCCGATGCTACAAACCGTTCAGTTGACTTTTTAATCAGCAGATTCCTCCTATTCGTAAGCAGAACGGATTCTGGTCCGGATAGTTGATAGGAGGCGGCATAAAATCACACCACCGTAAGGCTTATATGAGCCGTGCACCGCAGATTTGGCCGACTGAGCGAGGCTCAGTGATCCAAACTGTTGGATTTTTTATATATGATGTTTGTTGGTGAAATCTTTAGGAACAAAGCAAACGACGGAAAAACGAAAAAGCTCAGCGCAGCCGCCCCATCGTTTTCCGGAGCAGTGATACGGCACAAGCTGCGGAAAAGTTTAGATAGTTTACTTTGAAATTTATATCAGGATCAAAATCGGACACGACTACCGGAAATTGCGACGTTTGAAATCTGGATTCATTGAAAAATTTTCTTTTCATGCATTTTTTGTACGCTGCTATGCCGGAGAGATGGCAGTGGATCAAATACGGATAAATTCATTCAGAAAGCTCGGCTTCTCCGTCATAAACTTTATATCCTTGTATCGGGCAGCAGCATCAGTATGGTTTTTCCCCTGTATTCCGGTTTCTGTGCCCACTGTACGGCCGCGTGAAGCACAGCCCCCGATAAACTCCCGGTTTGGATGCCTTCACAGCGCATCAGCATGTGCTGTGCTGCACATGCCTCATCCGCGGAAACACAGACCGTCTTGTCTATTTCCGAAGTTTCTCTTTCCTCAAAAGGCTTCAAATCCTTCCGCTGTCTTTTCAATTCATCTGCGTTTTCTGCAGAAACTGAAATTACTTGAAGTCGGGGATTTTTTTTCTTCAAATATCTGGCGGCGCTGCGCAGCATCCGGCTGTCTGCCGTACTGCCTATCAACAGATCGGCGTCGCCGCCTGATTCGTTCCATAACTCCGTACCGATGCCCTGATCGTACGCCGCCTCAGCATCATCGGCATAAAGTGCCGAGACGGAAATGGCATTGGCCGTATTTTCGGCTATCTGTTTGGCATATTCTTCAAGATCTTGATTGTCGGAAGAATCAGCCATGTAAACTTCTGCTCCGAATTTCTGAATCTGCTCTTTTGTACCGGCGGAAAAGCCTGCCGGCAGAATCAAACGGATGCGCCGCCCCTGCATGGCGGCCGCTTTTGCCCAGCCCTCACAGCTACCGTCTGAGGCATGCAGGATTATAACGGTGTCGGCCTGTAAAATGCCTCTGGCTTCTGCATCGGCCATAAGACAGGCCGCATGGCGTTCGACGTCTCTCGACAGCTTATCTCTGTTTTCGGCTTTGGCAAGCAGAATAGCAGAAAGATTTTTTTCCGATTCGATTTTGCGGAGCTCGGTAAGTGAACTGCCGGATGATCTCTCTGTTCTATCCAGAAGCCGCGGCCGGCGCGTCAGCTGTTGTTCCCGTTCGATCAGCATATAGGTTGCGTCGATCAGGTGGCGGTAACCGGGCTCGTCGAGCGCCCGGCAGATAAAGCTCTGGCGGGGCGAATTGATATCCTCGCCGCTGATCTGAAACATGTCGTATCTGCGGCAAAGGTCCATAACGCGCTGGAGCTGCTTCGGCGTATTGCGCGTCGGCATATAGGTGACCGCTCGGAAACGGAGGGAAGAAAGCTCGGAAAAAAGCAGATCAAGATAAGAATCCTCAAAGGCCTGAGCCTTTTTATCGCCAGTCACATCCATTTGAACGTCACCAAGATATGCATAGGCGGAATACGCGTTGATTCGCTCAGTCAAGGCGATGAAAGCGGCGGCATCCATGCATTCACGATCCGCGTCTACGTAAAAGGATTCCAGCAGACCACTTTTCAGTACGCCGAGCAGATCATAGGGATATAAGTATGGGTTTTCCTCCCCTGCGCGAAGACGTGCCTCAGCGGGTTTGCTGAGGCCGACTCTCAGTTTGTTTTTGAGAAAGGAAATGAGATCGTCGGGTGAGGGATACTTTTGGATCAGCTTTTGGGTCAGGGCAAAAAGAATATGCCGTTCCGTCACGGTTCCGCCGTTTCTGAATTGTGAAAGAGGAAGCACGTCGCTATGAAAATCGATATTGAGGTCAAAAGGGGCCAGCGTCTCCGAGAGCTTTTCGCACATCAGACGATTCCGCTGATTCCTTTGACCGCGCAGCGGAGCGAAAAATGCCTGTACCGTTTGGATGTGCTGATGCGGAATGCCGTGGATGGCAACGTAGGCTACCGATTTTTGATCGGGATTGTTCAGACGCCGCCCGGAAAGCGGCCCAGCCATATGGATCCGGCATTCCAGACCTACTGTTACAGGCATACCGAGTATTTCGCCGGCCGCAAGGAATTCCTCCGCACCGGCCAGAGAATCATGGTCCATAATACCTGCCGTTTTCAAACCGTTTTTCCATGAGAGATATAGGGCCATAGCAGGAGAATACGGCGAAAACGAGTAAATGGTATGAATATGGTTGTTGACATAGTGGGTATGCGGAGGCCCGGGCAGTTCGCCCCGGTCGGTTAAATACCGGATTTCGCGCAAGGCTGCCAGTCGTTCCCCACATGCGGGGCTTTCCAGCAGATGTTCCAGTTCCGGAAGTTTGGGATTCATTTATATGATCATCCTTTCATAGGAAATCAGTGTTGCTATGCTATGAAAAATCGCTGCAGCAATAAAGTAAACTGATCTTAAAAATTTCTATTACAGAGATATTTCCCTTTTTCTGCGGCGCTGTTGAGCTTCTCCAATGCGCTTTTTCATTCATCGCTCCAGCTTCTTACAGATATAGCCGATGGCGTTCGCGGACTGCGGAGCAAAAGCGGCGGTGCAGTTGTCTGCACCGCCGGAAGCTTATACAGAGCAGGAAAATGTGCGGTGTTTCCCCTGCTGTCAGAGCGCTTCGACTTCAAGGAGCCCGGCATTGGGGATCTCATAGGCAACGGTTGAAGTCTCCAGTCTTTTGATTTCGCTCCACAGTTTCTCACCCATGCAATTTTTAGCAGTCAGTCGGTATTCTCCCGGCGCTTTGTGGGTGACCGTCAAGCCGTCCCAGCCGCCGCCGTTTATGTATACGCACTTACCCGGCGTACCTTCGGGTGCCGGCAGGACGATGTGTCCAGCATAGGCCACAGCTATATAGCTGCTGCTGTCCTCACAGGTGACTATGGTATAGAGCAGCTCCGGCTGATAGGCGCGAAGCTTGCCAGAAAGAAGGGTTTCGCGGTGTCCCTCCCAGAAGGAGAGCCAGAAGGAGAGCGTTTTTTGCTGAGATATAGGTAATCTGTTCGGACGAACGGATATCTGCTGTACGGAAAACAGCGTATGTATGAGCTGAAGCGCAACCGCTTCCGGGATTTCCTCCGGACTCCAGGTCAGCATATCGCTGTGGGCGGGGGAATTGCCGGACAGAAGGCGTATATCAATGGTACGCAGTTTATTTATGACTGTGTCGTTCGCGCAGTCGGCGGCCCGGAACATATTTCCGTATTTGCGCATCAGTGGACCTATGTAGCTCTGACGGAATTCGATGCCGATATCCGGCTTCAGCGCTTTCAAGCGGCTGATAATATCCGTCATCAGACGGTCCACAGCCTGCGCTGTAGAAACGTAATCTCTGCCCTCAGGCGCATCCGAATTCTCCTTTGCCGGCTGGCTGAATTGATCGATAAAGTCGAGCTTGAAGCCGTCCAGATCCCAATTTATCACAGCGTTTTCATAGGTCTGGATCAGGTATTCCCGGACGTCCGGATAACGGGGGTCCAACACGGCCGTATCGTGCGAAACGGGGAAATATTTTCCTTTGAAACGTTCCCAAGCTTTGCTGTGAATGCCCACATAGGGCACCGAGTACCACAGAAAATATTTCAGTCCCATTGCGTGAATCCGGGAAACATGTGTTTTCATATCCCGGATCTTCTCCGGACAGACTTCCCAGTCGCCGCAGAATCCATAAGTTCTCTGAGCGTCTGCCATCTGCCAGCCGTCGTCTACAATGACAGACCGCAGTCCAAGCGGCTCAGCGGTGCGGAGCACCTCTTCGATATCGTCGCCGTCCACATGCTGATGAAAGCTGTACCATGTGGAATATACGGGGTGCTTACATACCTCTGGCACCTCCGCGGGTGTATACATAGGCATAGAGGCCCACCAGTCGGAAACATCTCCGAGAGCCTCCTCATACGGCAGCGCGCGTGTGTCGATCCGCAGTTCAGTCTCATAAACGGACATCGGCGGGATTACAGCGTCCAGCAGACGGATATCGCAGAGCCAGAAGGAATCCTCCTCGCGAAGCACGAATTTGTATTTAACAGGATTCATGGCGTCCGCGCAGGCGAAAGTCTGACGGTTCATTCCGCCGCTGCTGAACAGACAGGCAACGGGCGCCGAGGATGCGGAGCTGGACGTCATATGTCCGCACCACACAGCAGGAATACCGCGGTTTGTGCCTGCGCAGGGATGCCAGAGTCCCTGAATGTTGTCGTGCGGAAATTCCCAGGTTATTGTGATGACCGGCGGCGTTCTGTCGCTGCCGTCGGCGGATTTCCATGAAATTTTGATCAGGTCGAGGCCTTCCTCGAGCTTTGTAATCGACGTACAGATATCTTCTTCGGAGCTTACGGTGTATACGAAACGTCCTTGCAGCTTTATTTCTTTCATGTTTTGTCAACCTCCAGATTTTTATATTTTATGGGCTGCATACCGCGGCGAAACGATTTTCGACTTTTGAATCAATTCATTTCAAGTCAAACGTACGCTGTATGCTTTTCATGTTTTTGCGGATTATGGGTATCAAACGGTAGAGAACGCATTGTTCATGCGCCTAAAAAACAAGCGTGGATCCTTGCCCTCCCTGTTGCTTTCAGCTTCCTTTGCTGTATGTGACATCATGGACGTCTTACCCGATTTTTCAGCGAGCTGCTCGGCGGCAGGGTATGCTTTGGAGCCGTTATCCTTTGTAAACAAAGGCAGACGCAGCCGATGAAGTTACAGGATAAAATCGAACTCCATGCCGTACATACTGACGGTATCGCCGTCACGAACACCGAAGTCCTTCATTTTTTCATAGACGCCCGCCTGCCTCAGAACCTTTTCGAAATAATTGAGGGATTCTCTGTCGTCAAAATTGATGGACCCCATGAGATTGTAC
The DNA here is from genome assembly GCA_019415985.1 of Clostridiales bacterium. GTDB lineage: Bacteria > Bacillota > Clostridia > Oscillospirales > CAG-272 > CAKTAA01. The sequence goes on along the minus strand of DXYE01000013.1, from coordinate 19,032 downwards.
AGCCAATCGCCTTCTACAATATAAATTTCATTTTCACGGCGGATGCGGATCTCTCGATCATCCTTTGAAGCCTCTGAATTCAGGGGGGCGTCGGCGCTCAGTTCCGGTTCATACACGGTTAGCGGCGGCAGCCGGCGAAGCATATCGGAGATCAAATTGACCAGCGCCTTGAGGTTTTCACCGGTAACAGCCGAAACACGGATCAAAGGACAATTATTTTCTGCTGCGTAAACTTGCAGCCGTTGGAACAGCGTTTCATCCTCAATGACGTCAGCCTTATTGGCTGCAAGAATCTGCGGTCTTTGGGCCAGCGCCTCCGAATAGCTTGAAAGCTCGCGGTTGATCAGTCGGATATCCTCTATGGGATCACGTCCTTCCACCCCGGAGATATCCACCACATGAACCAGCAGACGGCAGCGGTCCGTATGGCGCAGAAAGGCATGTCCAAGGCCCAAGCCCTGGCTTGCGCCTTCAATTAGTCCGGGAATATCGGCTGCGACGAATCCGGTTCCCTCTCCGGTCCTTACCACACCGAGATTTGGCGAAAGCGTTGTGAAGGGATAGTTGGCGATCTTGGGTTTTGCTGCACTGATGCGGGAGAGAATAGAGGATTTTCCGACATTGGGCATTCCGATAAAACCCACGTCCGCCAGCATCTTCAGTTCAAGAACGACCTCACGCTCCTGGCCGCGCAGACCGTTTTTGGCAAAGCGCGGAATTTGTCTTGTCGGCGTTGCAAAATGACGGTTACCCCAGCCGCCCTTACCGCCGCGACAGCAGACAAACGGTCCGCGTCCGCTCATATCGCACAGAATTTTGTTTGTTTCTGCATCGCGGATGATCGTTCCCGGAGGTACGCGAAGCACAAGGTCTTCCGCAGATTTTCCGTGAAATTTGGCTGCTTTGCCATTTTCGCCGTTCTTGGCTTCAAATTTTCTGTGATAGCGGTAATCCAACAGTGTATTGACCCCCTCGTCAATCACAAAAACAATGTCTCCGCCCTTTCCGCCGTCGCCGCCGTCCGGGCCTCCGCGCGCGACGTATTTTTCGCGGCGGAAGGAGACGCAGCCGTTGCCGCCGTTGCCTGCCTTCAGCGCAAGCTTTACATAGTCCATAAACATATGCTTTCTCATCCCCATGCCTTTGCATAGCAAAGGTTTTCTGTATTTTTTCGGTAATTTTTTTCTTGCCGTTTGACTTCCGCACAGAAACGCTTTTTTTGAATATCGCAAAGGTATGCGGTTATTTCATGAACCGATCAAAGAATTCATCCTGGCTTAAAACCGGGACACCAAGCGTCTGTGCCTTTGAGAGCTTTGAGCCAGCGTCCGCACCGGCGATCACATAGTCTGTTTTTTTCGAGACAGCAGAGGTGACTTTTCCTCCGTTCCGAACGATCAAATCAGTCATTTCATCCCGATTCATACCGTTCAGCGCGCCGGTGAGCACAAAGATCAGACCGGCCAGTTGATTTCCGGTCTGCTTACCCTGATAGGTCATCACAACGCCTAGCTCACGCAGCTCACAGATCAGGGTCTTTGACTGCGGATGTGAAAAATACTGTACGATGTGGTGCGCCGTAATTTCACCGATATCAAAAATCTTACAGAGCTGTTCATCTCCAGCCTGCATCAGCCGATCGATATCTCCGTATTCCCGTGCCAGAACAGCAGCGGCCTTTTGTCCGACCTGACGGATGCCCAGTGCATAGATCAGGCGGTCAAGCCCTGCATTTTTAGAACGGTCTATGGCTTGAATCAGATTGTCGGCTGACTTTTCCCCCATGCGTTCCAGCGGGACCAGCTGCTCGGCACGCAGACGGTACAGATCTGCCGGCGTTTTTACCAAATGGTTATCTCGGAGAAGACGCAGAATGGATATGCCTAAACCATCGATATTCATAGCTTCTCGGGAGGCAAAATGCGCCAAATGCCTCAGAAGCTGAGCGGGACAGGCTCCGTTTGTGCAGCGTGTTGCTGCTTCCTCGTCCCGCATGACTGGTTCTCCGCAGGAGGGACAACGCTCAGGCATTGTATATACCTGTTCACAGCCGGTTCTTTTTTCTTTTTGGACGGAGATCACCTCCGGAATGATGTCACCCGCCTTCTGAACCAGAACCGCATCGCCAATGCGTATATCACGTTCACGGATATAATCGATGTTGTGCAGCGTAGCACGGCTGACTGTAGAGCCTGCCAGCTTAACCGGCTCCAGCACGGCATTTGGCGTCAGTACGCCCGTACGCCCGACCTGCACCGTGATATCCAACAGCCTGGTTTCTTTGATCTCCGGCGGATATTTAAAGGCTACCGCCCATTTCGGTGTGCTTGAGGTTTCTCCAATGGCTTCGCGAGCCGAAAGCAGGTCCACCTTGATGACGGCGCCGTCGATGTCATAGGGTAGTGTCCTTCGTTCTTCCCCAATTTTTTCAATGTGTGCGAGAATTTCTTCCGTGTCGGAGAGGCATCTGCGGAGAGGGACCGTTGGAAACCCCGCAGATTCCAAAAAGTCGAGGCTTTCACTGTGCGAAATAAAACCGATGCCCTCCGCTGCCTGAACGTTGAACACAAAGAGATCAAGCCGCCGTTTTGCGGTGATGCGGGAATCGAGCTGGCGCAGCGATCCGGCCGCTGCATTTCGGGGATTTGCGAACAGTGTCTCCTCGTTTTCCTCGCGTCTTCGGTTCAGAGCCGCAAACGCGTCGTGAGCCATGTAAACTTCACCGCGAACCTCGAGAAACGCAGGCGGATCTGGAATTTGGAGCGACAGAGGGAGGGAGTGAATCGTCTTCAAATTTTCCGTCACATCTTCTCCTGTGATGCCATCGCCGCGGGTAGAGCCCCGCACAAACAATCCGTTACGGTATTCTAAGGAAACGGAAAGACCGTCAATTTTACATTCCACAGAATAATGGGGAGACAAGCCCGCCTCTGCGAACCATTCGTTGGTTCGTTCTAAAAAGGCGCATAGCTCTGCTGCATCGAACACATCCTGAAGACTCCCCATAGGTACTGTATGAATGACCTTGTCAAACTTGTCCAGCGCGGCGCCCCCAACCCGTTTTGTCGGTGAGTTCGGATCGTCAAATTCCGGATATTGAGTTTCCAGATCGACCAGACGGCGAAACATCCGGTCATAGGATGCGTCGGAAATTTCCGGCGCATCCTCTACATAGTATTTACGGCTGTGATAGGCCAACTGTCGGCGCAGATCCGCGATTTCCCTTTGTATTTCAGACATTCATCGACCATGCCTTTCAGAATTTTTTAAAGTTGTTATGTCGTCGGCGGATATCGGCCGGACGGCAATTTTATAGCTTTGGGTGAGGGAGCGCTCTGCCGTATTCGTTACGTTAACACACAACGGCTCCAAGGGCCATAGCAGGAACAGATACCGTCCGGTATCACTTTCCTATTATAGCAGATTTTGCATCGAATCATAGAAACGAGACGAAAGATTCATATTTTATTTACATGCATCCGGGAGGCTGAGGACTGCCATCTGAGATATACATCTGCCCGACCGAGGCCTTTGTGGATTCAGGCTGCCGAACATCGATTCTATGGCTGTAAAAGATTGGGGGAAGAGCAGAAATGGCGCGGTCCCCTAAATTTAAACGCCTCGGGCGATTCTTTCGCAGAGCTCATGATAGGAAATCCCCGCTGCCAGAGCTTCTCTGGGCAGCAGACTGGTCGGAGTCATGCCGGGCAATGTGTTAGCCTCCAGACAGTATGCCTCTCCTGAACTGTTCAATATGAAATCGATCCGAGAATAAAAGCCAAGACGCAAAGCCTTATGTACAGCCAGCGCATGGGACTGCAGCCGGTCCGTTTCGGCAGGTGTCAGCGCAGCAGGACAAATTTCCTCTGTCATGCCGGTCTGATATTTATTTTTGTAATCGTAAAAGCCTGTTTTCGGAATGATCTCAATGACCGGCAGAGCTTTGCCTCCAAGGATTCCCACTGAAAATTCCCGTCCCTCAATCTTATCTTCAATCATAACATGCTTTTCGTATTTTCCGGCATATTGAAGCGCATGCTCAAGCTGTTCGCTGCTTTCTACGATGGTGACGCCAATGCTGGAGCCGCAGCAGCATGGCTTTACCACACACGGTAAGTCGATACCGGCGGTATCGCAGTCTCCACCGTCAAGCGAAAAATATTTCCAGTTCGCGGTTGGGATTCCTGCATTCCGCATGAGCCGTTTGGAGAGATCCTTATCCATGGCCAAAAGGCTGCCTGTATAACCGGTGCCTGTATAACGGATGCTGTATAGATCGAAAAGCGCTTGTAGCTGACCGTTTTCACCGACAGAGCCATGCAGCGCGAGAAAGACGACGTCTGCTGTCTTACATAGGTCGAGTACACCTTCTCCAACCATGCCGGCGCTGCCCTTTGAAATCTCTTTAAGATCAGGCTCTGTTTCGGGAATCTGATAGAAAAATTTTTTCTTTTCCTTTGTGGTCCTGTATTCCGTTGGTATTTCCTGATTGTGACAGCCTAAAAACAGGTCGAGCAGCATGACCTCATGGCCGTTGTCGACAAGAGCATTGGCAATAAGCGCACCGGAGGAAAGAGAGACATCTCTTTCGGGGCTCAGCCCTCCGGCTAATACGACGATCTTCATGGATTACAATTACCTTTCATCGAATTTTTAAAGATACTGTATATTGGGCTGGAGCAGTTCAAAAACGGTACTGCAATGTTTTAGCGAATACTGTATATGATCGGAAAATTTCCGACTGATATTTCCTGTTGCATAAAACAGTAAGGCGCATAAGTACTGTTTTTGCGGCGGAATGCGGGCCGCTTTTTTGCACCCCTATTTTCCGTTTTATCAAGCGGTCATCTATCATATTTAAATGGGCTACACAGGAAAATGATGCTTGAAATCGCTGCGCTCATTATAACATATACAGTCCTGATTGTAAAGTTCTGGTGCTTCAGACCAAATGGTTCTATATCATTTATATGATTCAACCGATTGAAATGTGCGGGTGTTTATGGTATAATAAGCACGGCATAAAATTACATCACCGTAAAGCCGGAGTGAGCCGTGCATCACAGATTTGGCCGACTGAGCGAGGCTCAGTCATCCAAACTGCCGGGATTCTTTATAGTATAATAGACACGGCATAAAATTACATCACCGTAAAGCCGCAGTGAGCCGTGCACCGCAAATTTATCCGACCGGGCAAGGCCGCTTATGAAAATTGAAAACAGAAAATCAGCATTACGGCGGGAAAAACAGCGCGTTTTCAGTGCTGAACTTCGGAGAGATGTTGTGTTCACGAAGCGGAACCGTAGCCTTCACGTCTGCATCGCATGCGGAGAATGAGCAGATTTAAATAAATACTGAGATGAAAAGGAGATGCGTTGTTTGCCTTCCGCGATGATTCATTTAACTGCAGCAAGGGCGTATGATGCCAATGCGCCCGTCGAATTTTATATTGGAAATCTGGCGCCGGATTGTATAAACGAATGGAAAAAAAAGGACCGGCTTCATCTGAGAGACAGACCCGATCGGTCCGAGGCGCTGTATGCGTATGCACGCGGTATCGATCTCTCCAATGTCTATCTCAAGGGAATTGTCTTTCATCTGTATCTGGATCTTTTATGGGATGAAGCGCCCATGAGACGCCATAAAGAACAGTATACCGGAGAGAATTGGATCAGTGACTATCGGCGGGAGATCGGATTGACCAGCAGTTGGCTCTATCATCATCAGCCATGGAGCGAAGATCTGTGGAAAGCGATGGAACACTGCCCGGTTAGTCGGTATGACTGTCATCCGGATTATCCATCCGGTCTCGTCTCGGAGCTTATCCGCCGGAACGGGCGTTTTCACAGGGAGACGTTTTCTCAGCCCTCTGAAGTATTTCCGCCCGATTTTTCCATACATTTCGCCGAGGAATCGGCGAATTCCTTTCATCGATTTCTTACGTGAGAGAGGTATGTTTGGTCCTTTTCTGTAAAATGAATCGGATATCATGTGCACGGCATAGCATTACTTCAACGAAAAGCCGCAGTGAGCCGTGCACCGCAGATTTGGCCAACTGAGCGAGGCTCAGTCATCCATACTGTCGGGATTTTCATGGTATAATAAGTACGGCATAGCATTACATTAATGAAAAGCCGCAGCGAGCCGTGCACCGCAGATTTGGCCAACTGAGCGAGGCTCAGTCATCCATACTGTC
>DXYE01000013.1:0-12736 GCA_019415985.1 Clostridiales bacterium | reverse complement strand
GGGATTTTTCATGGTATAATAAGTACGGCACGGCATTACATCAACGAAAATCCGTAGCGAGCTATACATCGCAGATTTCAGAGTGAAAATTTGCGATGTGCCGTTCATGAACCGCTGTCCTGATAAAAAAGCGCATATAAAATTGTAGAAACTTGACAAATTTTTTATAATATGTTATAATAAAAAAGCATTTTAAATATAAAAATAGGTGGGTATCCAAATGAAGGGCGTGTTTTTTGGGATTTGCTCCGTATCATAAGCTTGACGAAACTTCGTGCGGAGCAGAATACAGATTTCATTTTGTGATTTCTGAATTCGTCGGTAAGGGGAAAGCATAGTATACGGCTATGCTTTGGTTTGTTTTGCCTTTTCGACTGAGAGATATGCTGTTGCGGCCACGGATTTTCGTCCGTGGCCTTTTCATTTGTAAGGGAAGAATCCCCATCAAAGGACAAGGCCATGCAGAAACATGGCCTTGTCCTTTTTTACGAAAGGATTAACAAATTTATGAAACATAAAACGAATGCGCCTGTTTTCCGCGAGTTCTCGGTTATGCTGCGGCAGGCAGGTATTGCTGCATGGATACTCAGGCTGGCGCCGATTCCCGAAGGTATTCTTACCGCGAAAATTTTATCGGATATTGTGGCGGCTGCCATTGCCGGAGACAGCAGCAAAGTACTCATAAACAGTGCCGTGCTGCTCTGTATTGTTATACTGATGAAAGGATTTGAGCTTGCAGGCGGTATTTGGTATGGAAAGGCATCCTCCGATGCGCTTCACAGATGTAAGCTGCTGCTGTACAAACGCTTTCTTTCCTGTCCTTTGACTATGCTGTATCAGTCTGAACACGGTTCGGCGGTTGAAATGCTGAACGACGATTTCGACACGGTAACCGATAGGGTTCTGAATCTCTATCCCGCGCTTGGTACAGGAATTCTTACAACCGTTGCCTACTTTGCTTTTTTAGTTCTGCAAAATCCCGGCGTTGCGCTGATCTTGCTCGCCATATCGGTTCTGCAAATACTTCCTCCTCTGGTTTCAAAGCGCTTTCTGCAAAAGAATTATGACGAATGCAGAAAAATCGAAGCAGAATTAACAAACTGTACCTTTGAATATGTCAGGGGCTTTGCCGAAATAAAAGTTTACAAGCTGAAGAGATGGTGCCTTGACCGGCTTGCCGCATTGCATAAGGATTACCTGAAAACAGGGAATCGTTCAGAGGCATCTGTACATGCGCAGTGGGCGCTACAGCGGTTGACCGGCAATATTTTAACATATGGTACCTACGGTATTCTCGGTCTGTTCGTGCTGCGCGGATATGCTGCGCTGGATGTCTGCATTGAAGCGATTGCGCTTTCCGGAGGTCTGTATTCGGCCGTTCAATCCATATTTGATACAATACCGCATTTCGGTATCGCAAAGACCGCCGAAAAACGCATGGAGATGCTGTATCATACGGAAAAAACGGAAGCGCAGAGAATTCTGCTTGAGAAAGCGCCGATTGTTTTTCATAAGGTATCCCTTTCTTTTGGTGGAAAGGAAATTCTGCGCTGCATGGATTTAACCGTTCAAACGGATGGTACGGTGCTGATCAAAGGTGCAAACGGCATTGGAAAATCCACATGCCTAAAGCTTGCTGTCGGTATGCTTGCTCCTGACGCGGGAAATATAGAAATTGGCGGCATTTCTCCTGTTCAGCTTTCGGAGCATTGCTTTCCGCGCGAGGTCTTTTATCTTCCGCAGGACGACGCCGGTTATCACTTCGCGGGAAAAGAGCTGCTTGAAATGTTTCTGAATGAGGATGCAGACAAAGCCTTCAGACTTGCAGAACGATTTGATCTGGACGAAACGCTGCTCGCCCAGCCGCTGGATACGCTTTCCGGAGGAGAACGAAAAAAGGTTTTTCTTTCACTCGCTTTCGCTTTGAATCCTTCGCTGATGCTGCTCGACGAACCTACGAATTCGCTGGATGAAAAGGGCCGGAAGACCCTTTGCGCCCTGCTTTTGGAGCGCTCGGGGGGAACGGTAATCGTTACGCATGATACGGTATTTGATACCATAGCAGTGCGTATTTATACGATCACAGAGGGAGGCGCTGTGTTTGGATGAAATTCCTCAAATGCTTCTGCATCTATATGAGCACATCAGCGTGGCTCAGATTGAAGCAGGGAAGGATACCCGTGAAAGTCTGTTTTTCGGAACAGGTCCTTCCTATTTTAGAAGAGGGCCGGAAACGGTATGTTGTTTTAAATGCGCTGCTGTACTCACAAACACAGAACATAGCTGCATGGAACTTTGGCAGGTTTCAGAGGGAGCGTGTTTGGTGGCTTTTTCTGATCAAGGGAAAGTGATTTTCTCCCACAATATTGGTTCTAACGCTACATGAAAGGCGGTCATTACTATGAAAAAACAAATTTACAGCGATGCACTCCGCTCTATGCGTATTCCGATTTTTATGCATACGGCGGAATCTTGCCTGGAAGGTTTGCTGACTGTATTCACCGCAACAATTTTCGGGGAGTTTGCAGATTCGGTATTTCAATTTAATTTTGCTTTCGGTATGAAAAATATCTCCCGCCTGGTCCTTTCGCTGTTTGCCATGCTCGTGGTTCTGCCGGTCATCTCGCTGACAGCCAATATGTTTATGCTCAAATATGCGCTTGTACATGATCGTATGGTGATCGGCCGATTTCTTGATAAACGGTACGATTCGGTTCAGCGGCTGGCAGTAGGCGATATACAGAACCGTTTGGATTCCGACCTTTGTGATTTTCGTATCACGCTTGTTGAATTTTTTTGGCGGAGTTTTATGGTTCCTGTGACGCTCGTCTGTTTGCTTTGCAACGCATTGCCATTAAGCCCGATCTACACCTTGATTGTGTTTTCGGTATCCGTAATTCATTTGACGGTGCCGGCTGCCGTCCGAAAAAAAGAGGGCAGATATGACAGAGAAACAAGAGAATATGAATCCGATGTGCGCGCCTATGAAACGGAAATTACAAATCGGCCGTATACCGTAAAAATATACGGCCTGAAGGGCGCCTTTATCGAAAGACTTGACCGGTTGTATCGGATTTTCTTTGTTCGGACCAAAGTGAAAAGTATTCGGCTCCGTAAACTTTCAGAGGTCCTCTTATCGTTTACGGACATCTTCTGCACCCTTGCAATTCTTTTGATTGGCTCCTATCTGGTTGCAGCAGAACAGATTTTGCCTGGGACGGTGGCCGCCATGTACGGGTATTTTGCCGTTTTTAATACTCTGATTAAAAATATAGAATATTTGATCCGCAGCTTTCCCCTTCTGAGGAATCTGGCGAACAGGCTTGAAATCTTTTATGAGGACTCCGAGAGTTCCGAAGGAGAAATGGTTGAAAGCATAACGGGGATACGCGCGGAAAATTTATCCTATGCTTATGATAACCATACGGCAGTGAACGGCGTTTCCTTTATGGTAAACGCAGGCGAGAAAATGGCGGTCTGCGGAAAAAACGGCAGCGGTAAGTCCACGCTTATAAGGCTTATGCTTGGATTGACGAAGGGATACCGCGGGAAGCTGCAAATGGATGGCCATGAACTTTCTAAGTTGAATTTTGACCAGTACTTAGACTTTGTCGCCTATGCTCCGCAGGAGCCGTATCTGTTCGAGGGAACGGTTTTGGAAAATATTCAAACTGATCATTTTGATACATCAAAAGGCGATATAGAAGCCTTAATGAGGAAAATGGGCATTGGCTATCTTTCCGAGCGTATAGTTCGAGCGAACGGTAATGAGCTTTCCGGGGGTGAAAAGCAAAAAATTTCTATTGCTCGTGCAGTCATGAAAAACACGTCCGTGTTATTTCTTGACGAACCGGATAATAACCTCGACGGTGAAACGGTGAGGTGGTTGTGTGATTTTATCAAGAAATGCGACAAGACTGTTATCTATGTCTCCCACGATCCTGTGTTGATCTCTTCCGCAGATAAGGTGCTTATGCTGGAGGACGGCAGCGGAGGCTGACAAGGACAGAATCTGTATGGATACAGCCGATAGGGTTAGAAAACATCGCGCGTAAAGGCTTCACGCTTGCTGCTTTTGCAAAAACTGAAGAAAAAAGGCCGTGTTTTGTCTGGAAATTCACTTAAGCTGTGAAAATTTAAAAGAACACGCGTTCCGACATTGTATGCCGAGAGGACTGATAGCTTTATCGTGCTGTCTCAGCACTATGGTTTTACTGCACATTTTTATATATAGATAACACAATGTTAAAGCAGGCTCTGCAAAATGGAACATTTTGCAGAGCCTGCTTATCTTTTAGGGGCAGAAGCCTACGGGCCTTATACCGCAGGATAGGATGACACATACTTGGGAGGCAAATTCTATTTCTGCTTTACAGCGGCCTCCTATTAAAACCGCCCCATGACGGATCTCCCGCCACGTTGGCCGTGAGGAAAGCGGCGTAGACGCAGAAGGATTCAGGCTTAACGAATGAGAACTGCACGGCAGGGCGCGGCGTCAGCATCCGTTATTTTCAGAGGAAAAGCGGAAAGGAGATAGATATCCGGCTCTGCATGGCGAAGGTCCAGACCTTCAAGTATGGAAATGCCCGCACCGAGAAGCGCACAGTGCGCATCATATTCATCATCACCGGATGAAATGGAAACGCCCTCTGTGCCTAACAGAATAATTTTGGATTTAACAAATTCGCGGGCGCCGGCTGCGGTTACGCGGCACTTCCCCTTGAGTAGCAGTCTCGAAGTTTTTGCTTTGGCTGTGAGATGCCGAGCCTCGGCGGAGCCGATATCGCCCGCAGCCAGGACGACAGCGGCCCTGCCGAAAAAGACGGACAGAGGCAGAGCAGCCGCGGATAGCCCATAGGAATCCGTATGGAACGGCGCGTCGATATGCGTACCGTTATGAAGACACATCGATATGTCCGAGATATTATAGGAAGGCACATCTCTCGTAATTGCCGATCTCCTTGTCAGCTCCGGCGCACGGTCCCCCGGATAGACGCAGCAACCCGGATAAGCCTGAGAAATATCTATAATCTGCATTCCGACTCCTTGACAGCGGCCCATACGCGCACTGGTTTAACCATACGGGTCAATGAATATCCTCAAGCCGGTACGGGGTCTGTTGATAGACAAAATAATTCAGCCAGTTTGAAAACAGGAGATGGGCATGTCCACGCCAGACATTATACGGCTTTCTGTTTGGATTGTCGTCCGGAAAATAGTTTTGCGGAACATCCGGCTGCAGGCCCTTATCCAGATCGCGGAAGTACTCGTTGGCCAAGGTATCGAAATCATATTCCGGATGTCCGGTTACAAAAAACATGCGTTTGTCGCGTGCAGCAATGATATAGGGCCCCGCCTCCTCTGACTCGGCTAAAAGCTCAAGCGCGGGATTTTCAAGAATTGATTGCCGCAGGGTGCCCGTATGTCTTGAATGCGGAGCATAAAAATATTCGTCGAAGCCGCGCAGAATGGGATGATGCTGATTCAAAGCTGTGTGACGGTATATACCGGACAGCTTCTTTGGCAGCATTAGCTTTTGAATCCCGTAGTGGTAGTACAGTCCGGCTTGAGCAGCCCAGCAGATATGGAAGGTAGAAAACACATGTGTTTTGGACCATTCCATGACCCGACAGAGCTCCGTCCAGTAATCGATTTCCGAAAAATCCAAATTTTCCACAGGCGCGCCTGTGATGATCAAGCCGTCGTATTTTTCTTCCCGAATATCGGAAAAGCTCATATAAAAGGCGGACATATGAGAAAGAGGCGTATGCTTTGACACATGTGTTTCAGTCTGCAGAAGCGTCAGCTCCACCTGCAGGGAGCTGTTGGACAACAGCCGGATCAGCTGCGTTTCAGTGGATATCTTTGTAGGCATCAAATTTAAGACGGCAATTTTTAGCGGACGGATGTCCTGATGAACCGCTCTGAATTCGTTCATAACAAATATATTTTCCTGTTCGAGAATGCTGTTGGCCGGCAGTCCCTCCGGAATTTTGATTGGCATGGGGACCTCCTTATGAATATGGAAGAATCTCGTTCACCGCCGATACGCATTGCGGTACGGCGCAGATAAAGCTTATGTTCCGGCGTTATGCCGGAGCAGATACGGAAAACGCCTCCGCAGCCGTATGGAGACGTCCGCGGGGCGTTTGCTGCTGTCAGCCGGCATACTGAGATCAAAATGATACATCCGTTGCCGGCATATCGTCAGCCTGAAGTTTTTCATTCCTGAAAACATCTGCCTTCACTGTAAACGGAAGGCTTCTGAATGGTTTTTCGTTTACGGGTCCCTCAAAAAGTGTTTTCTGTCATGGAGCGCGAATACCGTATTAACAGAAAGTCCATTTTGCCGTTATATCAGCAAAGACCGAAAATGATCCGCCTCTTTCCCGCTGCGGTCAGTTGAAAACAGGCTGAACGGTCAGGACCTTAGTCTCGTGCGGCTGTACTGGTGTTTCATAGGAACCCATATGTATGCCCATCTCATCGCCGGACCAGACGTCCGTGATTTTGGCGCGCATGGCGTTGGTAATGCCAAGCGTCTCATAGGCAAAGCCGATTGTTTTGACTTCCGTGCTGCGGTTGAACAGTCCTACGGCCCAACGAATGCCAGAAAGGGGCCGGACCCACACGTCGTATTCACCCGGAATATGGACTGCACGGCAGACTGGTGCGCACAGCGGATCCTGGTCAATGGCAATCATACCCTGGTGCTTTAAAATTTGAAGATTCGCGTCATTCAGATGACGGATATCTGCGCCGATCATAAGCGGAGCGGCCATGAGGCACCATAGGGCAAACTGTGTACGGTATTCCGTATCCGTACAGCCGGGACCCATCCAGTCGTTCTGACAGTGCATGCCGCAGACCAGCATGTCAGGGTCGTTGAAGTTACCGGCCCGGGTATGTTGAACAATACCGTCCGCAAGATAATCCGCAATTTCTGTTATACTGTGCGCACCGCCGGGCGCTTCCCATTCGTCGCGTACATCCTGACCGGTTCTCCATGTCTGACCGACCCCTGCCGCCCAGTTCCACGGTTTGGTCGTACCGTGCTCGCACATGTTGTAAAGGATATCGCGTCCGCAGTCGCGGATGGCGACGCCCATTTTTATATACTCAGCTATGGTATCGCGCGGCGGATCGTCGCTCATAGGATGCCGGTCGTACTTGATATAATCAAATCCCCATTCAGCGACTTGCCGCGCATCCTCAAATTCGTGTCCGAGCGTGCCGGCATCGCCATTCCACGTTTTGAAGCCGCAGCCCAAATAGGTACCTGCTTTCAAGCCCCTTGCGTGGATATAATCTGTGACATAACGCATGCCATCCGGAAATTTCACCCGGGATTCCACCAATTTTCCGTCGGCGTCACGCTCCGGCATCAACCATCCGTCGTCGATATTGACGTAAAGATACCCAGCTTCACGGAGACCGAGCTCTACCATAGCGTCGGCAGTCTGCAAAATTAATTCTTGTGTCGGCTCACAGTTTACCGTACAGTAGGAGTTCCAGCCCATAGGCGGCAGCGGGTGCGGCAAAAATTTTCTTTTATAAGCTTCCATGTTGTTATCCGCGGACGCACACAGTCGTCCAGTTCCTTTATATAATCTTATTCTTGAGAATAAAGTGGGGCGGAGCGCCTCACTTTATTCGCAGGAAGGGTAAAGACTTTCCGCGCTCTCTTCTCATATACACAGCCAGTTTTGACAAAGGCGAAACTGCGGTGCACAGTAGGCTACAGTCTTATGACGATGAGGATTTATGCTGTGCACATTATACCACAATTGACGGAAATGTCAACAGTCAAATGTTCCGAATCCTCCATAACGGCGGCCGCGGGGCATCGGTCACCCTTTGAACCGACGCCCCGCGGCTTCCTGCAAGCTCTGCATATCAATCACAGGCTTTTAATTCCTGGCGGAGAAATGCAAAGATTTTTTTTTCGGAACGTGAGACCTTTACCTGAGTCAGACCGAGGATATCAGCGGTCTGCTGTTGAGACAGATCCTTAAAATATCGGAGAGCAATAATCTTTTGTTCCTCTGTACTCAGCTTTTTGATAGATTCCATAAGCGAGAGACGGTCTGTCAGTCTCTCGGTAAAATTTTCCTTGTCTGCGATGCTGTTTTCCAGTGTGAAATCTTCGCTGTCGGAGCCGAAGGGTTCGGAGAGCGAATGCACCGGAGCAGTGGCGTCCAGGGAAAAGATAAAATCCTCGGCGCTCATGCCGAGAAGAGCGGCGAGCTCGGCACTGGTCCCCTCCCGACCGTGTGCTGCAAAAAATGCCTCTTTGGCGCGTTGAATTGCTGCCCCTCTCTTTTTTATTTCCCGTCCTACCTTGATCATTCCGTCATCCCGCAGAAATCGGCGTATCTCACCTATGATCAAGGGTACAGCGTATGTAGAAAACGCGGTTTGATAGGAAAAGTCAAAGCTTTTTATCGCTTTGAGCATGCCCATGACGCCGATCTGCATCAGATCCTCCATCTCCGTCCCGCGGTCGGCAAACCGCTGAGCAATACTGCGAACCAATCCCATATTTTCTTCTACCAGTGTTTCGGCGGCAGCCTCATCTCCCGCCTGGGCACGCTGTATCAGCGATTGGTTGCGCTCCTGCTTTTCCCTGCGTCTGCTTTCGGCTTCCGTCATAGCTGTACCGGCTTGAGGCTGTCCGGTGTCTCCGGCTCAAAGCGGCGGCGAAGCTCGATGGTCGTTCCTTTCTGCGGCGTACTTTTTACGCGGATGCTGTCCATGAAGCTGGACATGATGGAAAATCCCATACCGCTGCGTTCCCCAGTCGTATCGGTGGTATACAGCGGTTCCATCGCTTGCTTGATGTCTGGAATGCCGCAGCCCTTGTCTGTAATCGTGAGCTTAATGGAGCGGCTGCTGTACAGTGATGCTGTTATGTAGACGTAGTCCTCTGGATTGCCGCGGTTCTGATACCCGTGTACGATGCAGTTGGTGACCGCCTCGGATACAGCGCAGCGAACATCCGCAAGCTCGTCCACTGTAGGATTCAACTGGGCGGCAAAGGCGCAGATCAATGAGCGCGCAAGCCCTTCGTTCGCGGAAATGGCAGAAATCTGCGTTTTCAGCCGATTGATGCAATCGGCCTTTTTATACGTGTTTTTCGGCATATTCATCTTCCTTCCTGATCAATATGATTTCCCTGATAAAACGGCGGCCAGCCGTTTTTGAGATCTGAATTGCAGTTTGATTTAAATGTGTCGGGCCTCGTCTGCACGTTGTTTTGGTCCGGCGGCTCCTCTCCTGTATGGGTCAGACGATATCCGAAAGCAAAGCGGACACGCATTACAGGAATTTCTCTTATAGATGATTCATGGTCCGCTGCTGCAGACGTCGGGCATCACAATGTCCGCAAGGACTATCATAAAATCCCGGGAGTTAGACATCTGACCCGGTGTTTATCTCAGAATTTGTCTGATAGCAGCATGTACACTTTCCGAATAGATTGGGTACCTGCATTTCCTCCGGCCTGACATGTCGCTTTCCTTTAGATGAGCTTCTGCTGTGTTCTTTCGTTCTCAGATGCGTCCTGCTGTCAGGCCACGCGCGCCTGGACAGGCATGTTAGAAAGAGGGGACGGGAAACGGAAAGTCGTTGTCGGCGGATCAGCGCGCTAAAAGGCGATTCAATTATCCCTTTGTATTTATCTGTTTTCCGGTCCTTTCAATTTTTATCATCCGGTCTGTGCCCGCAAGGGAAAGAATTTTTTCAATGCGCGGAGTGGGATTTTGCAGGCAGAAATCCGCTCCGAGCTCCTGTGCGGTGGTATATCTTCCGAGAATCAGACCGAGTCCCGAGCTGTCCATGAATTCCACATGCGCCAGGTTCAGCACCACATGACGTGGACGGTATAAATAGATGGCTTTGTCGGATTCCCGCCGCAGGACGGCTGCACTGTGATGATCGATGTCGCCGCTTATGGTAATGGTAAGCGTATCGTTTCGGTATTCGCAGCATACAGCTTCCGTTCTTTCTGAAGCTTCCATGTAAATGAATCATTCCTTTCTGACTTCTTTCGGCCCGGCCCTGTAGGAAAGGCTTGGCATGAATGCATTTTTTATGTATTCCAAAAGTATATGCGGGGGAGACGGAGCCGGCCGTTCATTTGATATTAGTATAGCACGTTTGCCTGAAAAATATTGTCGAAGCGGGAACAATTTATTATTGCATACCTTGGGTTTTTCTTTTAAAAAATGAGCGGAAAAAGCGGCCGCACAAGGAGGGGATCTCAGTATCCTTAGGACACTTGTTCGTTCCGAGAAGACCGGGTGATCAAAGTAAAAGCATGGCAAGACGGTATGTAAGAAATGAAAAGAGATAGGCTGTGACGAAGCTGCAGAGAAGAGTAAATGCAGTATGACGAAGAGACGAGGTCTCGCGGCGAATGGTGACTATGGTGGCTATGCAGGGGAGATACAGCAGCACAAATACGAGAAAGGACAGGGCTGAGGCAGGCGTGAAAAATCCGCTATGCTGGAGCGTCAGTGAAAGAGCTGCGCCGCTGGAGTGGTACAGAATTTCCATGGAGGAGACGACGGCCTCCTTTGCCGAAATACCGATGAGAAGCGCGGCGGCTGCCCGCCAGTCTCCGAAGCCAAGAGGCTCAAGCAACGGAGAAATCCAGCGACCTATGGTCCCGATCATGCTGTCTGAAGGAAAGACTGCAATTCTGAAGCGAAAATCAAAATGCTGCATGAACCAGAGCAGTACCGAGGCGGCAAAGATCACGGTTCCGGCCTTTATAAGAAAGCTGCTGACCTTTTCCCATACGTTCAAAAATAGATTCTTCAAAGTGGGAAGACGGTAGGGCGGAAGCTCGATCAAAAACGGCATCGCTTCACCCCGGTAACGGCTTTTGCGCAGCACAAAGCCAAGCAGAAGGGCGGCCAGCAGGCCGAGCACATACAAACCAAAAAGCAGAAGACCGCGGTGATGCGGAAAAAAAGCGGTCAAAAACAGAAGATATACCGGCGTGCGGGCAGAGCAGGATATAAACGGCACCAGAAGCATGGTCAGGCGGCGGTCCCTCTCCGTCTCAAGCGATTTGGTGGCCATGATGGCGGGAACGGAGCAGCCGAAACCCAACATCAGCGGGATAAAGGCTTTTCCGTTGAGCCCGACACGGCGCATCAGACGGTCCATGACGAAGGCGACACGAGCCATATAGCCGCTGCCCTCAAAAAAACTGAGAAAGAAAAAGAGCAGCGCAATCTGCGGCAGGAACGATAGCACGCCGCCGACGCCGGAAAGGATGCCATCCTCTATCAGGCTGCATACCAGCGGAGAGGCATGTACTCTTTCGAGCAAAAAGGATGCAGCACCGCCGAAGATGTGGTTGAATCCGTTCCGGAAAGCATCGCTGAGGGCTGTGCCGACACTGCCGACTGTAATCTGGAAAACACCGAACATCAGCAGCAGGAAGATCGGGATACCCAAAAGACGATTTGTCAGGATTCTGTCCAGTACGTCGGTTACGGTGCGGGCGGTTCCGTGTCTTTTTTTTACGGATTGTTCGGTAATACGTTCCATTGCGCTGTATCTCTGTGAGGCGATGTATGTATGGATATCTCCATTCTCACCCGCCTGCAGTCTGCTCCTTACATTCGGGAGCTGCCGCACGATAGCCGGCGCCGCAGCTTCGCCTGACGGATCGCCCTCCAGCGCCTTGACCGCATACCAGAATGCTGCGGGGCTGTCGATGCATGAGGATATGCTTTTCAGCGCCGCTGTAGTTTTGAAGTCGAAAAAGCGTTCGGGCTGTGGAACCGGCGCTTGCCGCTCTCCGGCAAGATAGGGTAAAAGTGCCGTGATCCCGGTTTCTTTAGCGGCTGAGATGGGCAATACCGGTAACCCAAGCGCATGAGAAAGCTGAGGGGCGGAGATGTCAATGCCGTCTCGTTGTACTTCGTCCATCATATTCAGCACGACAACGGTTGGAATTTCGAGATCCAAAAGCTGCAGGCTCAGATAAAGGCTGCGGGAAAGAGCGGTGGCGTCGATCAGATTGACGACGAGGTCAGGCGGCTGATGCAGTAAAAAATCCTGTGTGACCTGCTCTTCTACGGAATACGGTGTAAGCGAATAAACACCGGGCAAATCGACCAAAAGGCATTCGGAAGGCTCTGCCATGGACTTGAGGAGATTGGATTTCACCCTGCCTGACTTCCGTTCTACGGTGACGCCGGGCCAGTTGCCGACATACTGACGCGTACCGGTCAGCGCATTGAACAGGGTTGTCTTCCCGCAGTTTGGATTGCCGACCAGCGCCGCGGTTCTCTGTTTCATAAGCGCTCCTTTCTGAAACGGCTGCTGCCGCAAAAATCATTCGTTATATACGCGAATTTTCTTCTGAGATGCGCTTCTGTTCCTCTGTGTCCCCTCAGAACGGCCATCGCTTTGCCTTTTTAACACGTGCAAATCCTTTGCGAGGTCTCCGCTCATAGCGAGCCTGGTGCCAAGTATTTCAACGATCAGATCTCCGCCGCTCCGGCCGGCTATCTTCACGGGAATGCCGGGAAAAAAACCGAGGCTTTCTAGAAACAGGCGCGTATTCCTTTTGCATCGGCACTCATAAAATGTGCAGCTTTCGCCGACGCGGATGCTTGTAAGATCAACGGCAGCTTTCATATATATCTCCATTCCGCCCTTCTGATTTTTTCTGAGAAAAATAAAAAAACTTGACAATATTTGTTGTATTTTATAT
>DXYE01000129.1 GCA_019415985.1 Clostridiales bacterium | reverse complement strand
ATATAAAATCTCTTTACCGCTGTTATTTTACGAAAGTCCAAATGAGACAACCTCCCTACGAAGTGTCTCCCTTCCGGGACTTTTGGAAATATGGGGCTGTGTATAGGACTTAGCCGTATCTCTAAGCCGCAATCGTTTTTTGTTTATTTCATATCTGCCGGAAAGCAAAAACTATGGTTTCAGCAGCATTTCAGCGAGCCTTCGTCCCATATACACACCCATGGACGAAGCCATCATCAGTCCGCGTGTCCATCCGCTTGAATCTCCAAGGCAATACAAATGTTTTATACTGGTGTTCAGATTCTCATCCATTTGAACGCGGTTGGAATAGAACTTAAGTTCTGGAGAGTATAATAAGGTTTCATAGCTGGCAAAGCCTGGAACAACGTGATCGACAGCCTGTATAAAATTGATGATGTTCAGCATGGCCCGGTATGGCATAGCCGCTGTAATATCTCCTGCTACCGCATCCGGAAGCGTGGGTTTGACGTTGGACGCATTCAGCTCGTGCTGCCAGGTTCTCTTACCGTCCAGAATATCACCGTATCTTTGTACAAGTATATGTCCTGCGCCAAGCATGTTGGTCAATTCTCCGATTTTTTGTGCATATGCGATCGGCTGATTAAAAGGTATTTTGAAATTATGGGAGCAAAGTATGGCGAGGTTTGTATTGCCTGATTTCAATTCTTTATAGGAGTGTCCATTGACCACAGCCAGATTGTTGTCATAATTTTCCTGGCTCACAAATCCGCCGGGATTTTGGCAAAATGTCCGGACCTTGTTCTTAAAGGGCTTGGGATAACCAATTAGTTTTGATTCATACAACACGTCGTTCACGTGCTCCATAATCTCATTGCGGACCTCTACCCGCACACCGATATCCACAGTACCGGGCTGGTGAGCTATGTGATGAGCTTCACACAGTCTATCCAGCCACTCGGCGCCGCGTCTGCCGGTTGCCACTACGATATGGTCAGCGGTGATATCAAAAGAGGCGTGAGGAGATGCGGTCTGACGCACGGATATACCATAAGCCGATCCGTCCCTCAGCAGCAAATTTGTGCATTCATAGCCAAATAGAATTTCCACTCCATTGTTCAAAAGATAGGTTTGAATTTTTTGATAGATATCCTGCGCACGTTCTGTGCCCAAATGTCTTATGGGACAATCCACCAGCTTCAATCCCGCTTGAATGGCTCGCCGGCGGATGTCCTTTACCTTATCGTCGCTGCCGAGACCCTCGACATGTTCATCCGCACCGAAGGATAAATATATTTTATCTGTATAGGAGATCAGTTCACATGTTTTTTCTTCACCGAGCAATTCCGGTAGCAGTCCGCCAACCTCTGGGCTGAGCGAAAGCTTACCGTCGGAAAATGCGCCGGCGCCGGAAAAGCCTGTAGTGATGTGACAATAGGGCTGACAGTTCATACAAATTTTTGTCTTGTGTTTGGGACAGTTCCGTTTTTCTACCGGCAATCCTTTTTCAACCATAATGATTTTTTTTGGATTTGCTTTCTGTAATACTTCGTATGCGGTAAAAATACCGGCGGGTCCTGCTCCGACAATAACGATTTCACTATTCAAAAAGGGATCCTCCAGATCATTTTAATTTTGACTCTTATTTGCTTCGCTGTGGCTGCGGATATCATTAAACTGTTATGCTGTAAACGGTGAATTTCACCTAAGATACGCTAAATCTTTACCATATTTTAAGAATCATATTAAAATAGGCTTTTTTTAACACAGGCGCGGGCAGTTTTCTGGTTATTATATGCGAAATGTTTTGCACCAATGTTTAAACCTTGATTAAAAGAGATTAAAAGACAGATGTAAGAATATTTTTTGTGTATAGTTTAACACATACTTATATTTACGTCAATATTCCTATGCGGAAATGTATTTATATTATGGCTCGCTCGGATATGGATTAGAAAAAATTTACAGTTATATTTCTGAGCAAATGCATCATAATAAGTTCGGAATCTCAAAGAAAAGATTCCTGTTATCGAGAAAAGCGTTCACATAATGTAACGCTTTTGACGATTCAAAAACAATGTTTTCTGTATTCCGTATCACGGAACAGACAAAGAGGAGATTGAATATTATGGCTAGAAGCAACAAGTCTTTGGTTCCTGAAGCGAAGGAAGCTCTCAACAAGTTCAAAATGGAAGCTGCCAACGAAGTTGGTGTTAACCTGAAGCAGGGTTACAATGGCGATCTTACCTCCAAGCAGGCTGGTTCTGTTGGCGGTCAGATGGTTAAGAAAATGATCGAGAATGCTGAAAACGCTATGAAGGGCAACAAATAACTCACTGACCCCAAAACGGTGTTAAAGAAAAAACCAAAGGTACAAGGCAGAGCGGCGCAATCAATAGAGATTGCGCCGCTTTCACTATTTTATACATAGAGAATTACCGTTCCTTCAAGCTGAAAGACTTGAAAGCTTTGCGGGGAATTCCACGTACTATTTAGACATCGAAGCGGTATACAGCATCGAATTCCAATCCATCCAAGTGTCCGCGGCAAGGCCATAAGCGAACCCTGATGGCCTCGGGGCGGCCTACGGGGAGACAGACGCTGAGGCCAGAGGGAACCACAGTCCAGAATCCAACTGCGTAATTGTTGTCGCTCAGGAGATCACAGAGGCGGAAATGGGGGCAGTATAAAAGGTATATCTGCGGTCAGAAAAGTACGTTGCGGAAATTTATTCTAAAGTCACTGTTTATTAATCTGCATAATACTGAGCCTGCGCATGCCACAGTTCAAAATATTTGCCGCTTTCGTCTGCGACGAGGGTCTCATGGCTGCCACGCTGAACGATTTTTCCTTCGTCGAAGACTATTATGTTGTCACAAAAACGGCAAGAGGAGAGGCGATGAGAAATGTAAATTGCGGTTTTATCGCCTACGATATTGTTGAAGTTCTTGTAAACCTCCGCTTCTGCAACGGGATCTAAGGCTGATGTCGGCTCGTCAAGTACGATAAACGGCGCATCCTTGTAAAGTGCGCGGGCAAGGGCGATTCTTTGCGCCTCACCGCCGGAAATCTCAACGCCGTTTTCGTCGAGTTCCTTGTAGAGATATGTTTCTGTGCCTTCTGGCATCGCTTTTAGCCTCTCGCTAAAGTTTGCTTTTTCAAGGCAGGCGACAACCTTTTCGTTGTCATAATTCAAGGAAGCTGCAACATTTTGACCGAGTGGGAACGGAAACAGCTTAAAATCCTGAAAAACTACAGAAAAAATGCGCATATATTCGTCATAATCGTATCTTTTAACATTAATGCCGTTCAGGAGAATTTCGCCCTCGTTAGGGTCATAAAGGCGGCAGAGAAGCTTTACAAACGTTGTCTTTCCGCTTCCGTTCATACCGACAACCGCAAGTTTTTCACCGACCTTCAGTTTGATGTTGACGTGGCGCAGTGCGTACGCTTCGGTATTCGGATATTTAAAGCTAACATTGCAGAATTCCACAAAATATTCATTTTCATTGATTTTTTCAACTGTGAGTGAGCCTTTATCTATTTTGTTTGGAATGTCGAAATACGAAAAATAGCGTTTCAAATAGGTGTGATTGACAAATGAAAGCTGAATGCTCTTCACAAGCCCCGTGACAGCCGACAAAAGCAGCATGAGGCAGGAAACGTACTTCGCGATTGAACCAACTGTCACCGTTCCAGCAAGTGCGGCTGAAATTAGAACAAGATATGTTCCAAACTTCAAGGCATCACTGAAAAAAGTGTGTGGCAGAGAAATCAAAGCTTGTTTTATATTTGTCCTTAAGAATTTTTCATACAGCGTCCTGTCGTATTTTTCCATATTCGATGCAAGTACGTCAGCCATGCCGTAGAGCCTTATATCCTTGCCGGCACTGTAATCATGCGTATATTCGTCATATCTCGTCGTATATATATTTGCGTCAACGCAGTCCGCCATAAGCACTCCTTGCAGGTCACTGCTTTTTTTCGTAGAAAAAATACTGCAAGCGATCGTTAGAATAATACCCCCAATAAGCAGAAGCTTAAGGTAAAACTGAACAGACGGAAGCAAGAAAAACGAAAGCGTTAAGGACACGGAAGCCGTTATCTGTGTCGTGTTTGATATTATCCTTTCGACGCACTGATAGAGATAAAAACGGTTGAAGCCCGTCTGCGTCTCTTTTTTTATGCGCTCGAGCAACAGCTTTACGTCTCGGTCCTCTATTGATTCATACGCCATATCCATGGCCTTGTCGGAAAACATCCAACTTTCCGCGCGGTACATTTCATTTTCGGCTTGCGAACGGAGGGACGAAAGATAGCTTATCATCTGCGAAAGAAAGAAAGTAAGCCCGACAGCCAGAGCGGCGTAAAGCACAAGCGTTTGGATTTTATCTCCGGCATAAAGCGCGTCGATAAGCTTTGCCGAAAAATAAATTGGGATGTAGGGCGCCACAGCGCTGAGAAATGAGCCGAAAATAAGGCTATAGGTATACGTCTTGCTCATTGTGAGCATCATTTTAAGCGCTCTTTTCGATATTTGAATATGCTCCCGAAGATTCATTTTAAATCGCTTCCTTTCTTATACCATGAACTTTGCAGCGCGAAAAGTTCAGCATATTTTCCTCCTGCGCGAACAAGCTCATCGTGCGTTCCCTCCTCGACAATCGCGCCGTTTTCAAGAAACAGCACACGGTCACAAAAGCGCGTCGAGGCAAGACGGTGGGAAATAAACAGGGCCGTTTTATTACTTGACATTTCGTTGTAATTTATGTAAATTTTATTTTCGGCAATCGGGTCGAGGGCAGCTGTCGGCTCGTCAAGTACGAACATCGGGGCGTCCTTGTAAAGTGCGCGGGCAAGCAACAGCTTTTGCGTCTCGCCGCCCGAAAGTTCTGTACCATCGTGGTTTACTTGCTTGTCGAGCTTTGTGTGAATACCATTCGGAAGCGCATCAATTTTATCGCCGAGTCCTGCTCGTCGCATACATTCTTCGGCACGGGACATATCCGTTTTATCCTCCGACACGCATGAGACTGTCTCGGCTAGTGAAAAAAACGCCGTTTTTACATCCTGAAACACAGCAGAAAACAGTTTATAATAGTCGTTGCGTAAAAATTTGCCGATGGGGGTGCCATTTATGCGAATTTCACCGGAGGTTGGCAAATAAAGCCCACAAAGGAGCTTAACAAGCGTTGTCTTGCCAGCACCGTTAAGCCCGACAATTGCGATTTTTTCGCCTGCTTTTATCGTTAGATTGATATTGTGAAGCGTATCAGACTCGGCGTTCTCATAGCGAAAACATACATTGTCAAATACAATTTCCGGCGGTGATGATAAATAATCCCTGATATCTGCCTCGCCCGTGCCGTCGTGCTCCGGAAAATCGAGATATTCGCGCAGATCGCATACCGAAAGGCTAGTAGAATGAAGTGAATTCCAACTGCCTATGATGTTTCCTACCCATGTTGCGAACGATGATATTGCAGCGAAGTACAGCACGAATTCATCGACGGTAATTTCGTTCCGAAGAAACATTGCGATTAGTATCGCATATGCCATGCCGTCACGGATAAGAATGACGGCGAGATTTGCTATCTGCGAAAGAAAGCTGCGAAGAGTGAGCTTTTTATCCCAATTTCTTCGTTCCTTGCATAGCATACCGTAAGTTTTGCGAAACCACGTTGCCATTCCATAGATGCGAATATCTTTTGCGCAACCAAAATCACCGGGCTTTCTTTGAACATAATCCAATCTTCTGTCAACAGAAGTCCATTTATCCCTATTGCGGTATTCCCATTTTTGATATGCGCGCGCACAAACCAGGTTGATGACGGGCGCGAGAGTAAGTATCGGCACAAGCCATGGGCTGACAAAAGAAATAACCGTGCCGAAAAGGAAATAGCAAACGACGCTTTCCGCAAGGCTGCAAACCTGTCGTGGCAAATCCGTCATCGGCTGAACGCCGTTCCACTGCTGCGTAGCGCGCTCTGCCTTACTCAAAAGATCTCGCATTTTACTGCTTTTATACAACTGATAAAAACAATTGAGCGACTTGCGGTTGAGATCGCAGGTGATGTTACAACGGTAAATTCCGAGCGCACCTGATTTCACATAAGAAAACGCCTCTTTTATAAGATTTCCCACAAGAATAGCCGCCATCACAAGTCCGACATGCAGCGCAGCATGCGCGAGCGTCTGCCTCTGCGTCACCTCTGCGACGACGAGAGACGGAAGATAGATTGCCGCATAAGAAAGTCCGATATTGATGAAAATCCCGACAAGCAGTATTATGAGAGCCCACGGTGAATACTTTATTTGACCGCGAATGCTCCAAAAAATATTACTTATAATTGATTTATATGGCTTTTTTTTGTTTTTCTCATAGCAATTCAATGTTCCTCTCGTTTTCCACGCAAGGTCAGCTGCATTAAGTTCGCCTCTCATATTTCATCATTCCGTACGTAAAATTAATGAATTTTAATGTTATTTTTTCCACTCATCGTTATATACAAGCGTTATCACGGTCTCCAATTCATTCATCGCGTTTTATATATATCCGATCTCAATTTTTATTACTTGATGACGATTTATACCATTGGTGATTAAATAGTTGTTCATTTTTTCAATTGAATCAACCCCCTTTGTTTGGAATAACTTTATCTGCGTTTTTTCTCGATCTCCCATAATTATCCTCTCCCTAATTATACATTTATTTCGCTTCATATCAAATATAGATGGTTAAACCCATTTGTATCATAGTGAACAAAATCAAAAGGGGGCCCACAGCGGCGATGAACGCAATCATTGATATAATTGTCGATACGGATCTGTAAATATTCAAAAATAAGCAACGGGCTTCATTGGCTTTTGTACAGTATTCATTGATAGCCCAAGTGAAATTATTATAGAATTGCGGATCGTCAAAATATTGATAATCCGTTCGTAAAATTTTGTTATAGATATCTTTGTTAATGTTTCTGTTTATCTTTACAAGCTTTGGTTCGTTATATAAATGTTCGAATACATTTTGAATGATGATCATTGAAATAAGTATGAGTAAAAATATCATAATGATTTAGTATACATCCCACTATGATTTTCCTTCTGACACTGCATCTATCATACTTTGGGTAAAATATACGGATATCACAGTGTTTACAGGTTTCCTGCCAATATGGTTTTTTCAAAAATATTACTTCTTTTTTTATATTGATCATCAATCGTTTCATATAACCTTCTCCGAAAATATGCTGCTGATTCTTTTACTCCTATTAATTG
>DXYE01000128.1:448-7306 GCA_019415985.1 Clostridiales bacterium | reverse complement strand
ACTCTGTTTTATGCAAAAGTTCCGTCTTCCACATCCCTGGACGGCAACAACGTCCCTTGCCCAGATATTATACTGGGCTTTTTTTGTCTTCAAAAAAATATTAAATAAAAATGCATTTAGTACTTGACATCTTCTCTCAAAAAACTTATAATAAAAGTATACTAAAAAAGTATACAACAATGAAGGTGAAATAGATGCGAATTACACAAGAGGCGGATTATGCGCTGCGTATTATATACTTTTTAGCAAAGCAGAATAAAACAGTCGATGCCGGAACGATTGCACAGCGGATTTCTGTTCCGCAAAGATTTTCATTGAAGATCTTGCGAAAATTAATGCTTAATAATCTTATCGCCTCGCGCAAAGGTGTATCGGGCGGTTATTTTATAGCTGCTCCCCTCTCAGATATATCTATTTTACGTGTCATTGAAAGCATTGACGGTCCTTTGTATATGAATAAATGTCTTAATATCGAGAATCCATGCAATCGGGGCGCCGAAAAGGGTGAGTGCGTTTTTCATAATATTTTTAATCAGATAAATCAATATATTGTCGAAAAACTTGGCTCTATCACCTTTGAAGAAGTGATACAATGCTCTGATAAAAGTGGAGCTTGTAAATAAATTAGTATTGAAATTAAGGAGGAATGAAAAATGAAGAAGTTTAGATGTACTGTATGTGGATACGTGCATGAAGGAGATTCCGCTCCGGACAAATGTCCCCAATGTAATGCGCCGGCATCAAAATTTGTAATGATGGATGATGAAGTATTGGCATGGGCTAGCGAACATGCAGTTGGTATAACAGAAGGTGTTATGAAAGAAATTATTGAGGGTTTACGTGCTAACTTTACCGGTGAATGCACAGAGGTTGGAATGTATTTGGCTATGAGTCGCCAGGCAGACCGTGAAGGTTATCCTGAAATTGCGGAAGCATATAAGCGCATTGCCTTTGAAGAAGCTGAACACGCGGCCAAATTTGCTGAGATGCTGGGAGAAGTAGTAACAGCTGATACAAAAAAGAATTTGCAGATGAGAGTCGAGGCTGAACACGGCGCATGTCAGGGGAAGGTCGAGATAGCTGCCTTGGCTAAAAAGGAGGGGCTTGACGCAATTCATGATACTGTTCATGAAATGGCCCGTGATGAAGCACGTCACGGCAAGGCGTTTGAGGGCCTTTTGAACAGATATTTTAAATAATTATATAATTCGGCTTTATAAGCTTTATAATTGATATAGACATAAAGTCATAAAGTAAGGAGGAGAATAAATCTTGAAATACATATGTCCATGTGGCTATGTTTATGACGAAACGCTCGGCGATCCTGAAAACGGCATCGCCCCTGGAACCAAATGGGAGGATATTCCTGAAGATTTTGTCTGCCCGGTCTGTGGCCTCGGCAAAGATGTGTTTGAGGCAGAATAGTTGAATCTGCAAGTGGATATGCTGTCATCCTGTTGGCACCATATCCACTTGTCTTTTTAGATCGGTGATATAGGAAACAAGTAGCTTAATATTTTATGTGCTAAATTTGATTTTGTTTTTTACCGCTTGCCCGAACAGAATAAAAGCATTTTTCCGAAAATTACTTATGATGCTATTGCCTTTTTGCGGAAAACCGTGTATAATATTCCTATGTATTTTTATAGCGGAAAGGCAGTACTATGAAACAGCAAATCGGTTTTGACAACGAAAAATATATTGCGATGCAATCTAAACATATCAATGAACGCATCAAGCAATTTGGCGACAAACTATATCTGGAGCTTGGGGGAAAGCTTTTCGACGACTATCATGCATCGAGAGTACTTCCGGGCTTTAAACCGGACAGCAAGGTCAAAATGCTGCTGCATCTTGCAGATAAAGCGGAAATCGTGATTGCTATAAGTGCTATTGACATTGAAAAGAACAAGGTTCGGGGAGATCTCGGTATTACCTATGATCTGGATGTGTTGAGACTGATCGATGCTTTTAGGGGTATTGGAATGTACGTGGGGAGCGTTGTCCTCTGTCAGTATGCAGGTCAATATGCGGCAGATATTTTCAAAAATCGTTTAGAAAAGCTCGGCGTTCAGGTTTATCTGCATTATCCAATCGCGGACTATCCTCGGAACATTTCACATATCGTCAGCGATGACGGTTATGGACGAAATGAATATATAGAGACAAGTCGTCCGCTGGTAATCGTCACAGCCCCCGGACCTGGAAGCGGAAAAATGGCCACCTGCCTCTCTCAGCTCTATCATGAGCATAAACGCGGTGTGGCTGCGGGCTACGCAAAATTTGAAACCTTTCCGATTTGGAATTTGCCGCTTAAGCATCCGGTCAATTTAGCCTATGAAGCGGCAACGGCAGATCTCAATGATTTAAATATCATTGATCCTTTTCACCTTGAGGCATATGGTGTGACCACGGTCAACTATAACAGAGATGTTGAATGCTTTCCTGTACTAAATGCCATTTTTGAAAAAATTTTGGGCAAAAGTCCTTATAAATCTCCGACAGATATGGGCGTCAACATGGCCGGAAACTGTATTGTAAATGATAAGGCGGTGTGTGAGGCCTCCTGTGACGAGATTATATGCCGGTATTATAAAGCGTGCTGCGACAGACTTATCGGTCGTGTGGATGACGAAGCTGTTGCAAAATTGGAAACCATAATGAACCAGGCCGGCATTTCTCCAGACCGCCGTAAGGCGGTCCATGCGGCTCTCACAAAGGCGGATTCAACCGGCGAACCCGCTGCGGCGCTTGAGCTTGTAGATGGGCGTCTGGTTACTGGAAAATCATCTAATCTACTCGGTGCAGCTTCTGCTTTGATTTTAAATACTCTAAAGGTTCTTGCTGATATTCCGGACGATACGCTTTTGATTACAAAAGAAGTAATCACCCCAATTCAGCAATTAAAAACACAGCACCTAGGCAATAAAAATCCCCGGCTCCATGTAGATGAGATGCTTTTGGCCCTGTCCATCAGCGCGATAACGAATCCTCTGGCAAAGCAGGCAATGGAAATGCTCTCCTCTCTCAAGGGGGCTGAAATGCATTCATCCGTTGTTCTGGCCCCCGTCGATGACACAACACTTAAAAAGTTGGGCATCCGCTTGACATGCGAACCGGTTTATCAAAGCAAGCAGTTATATAGAACACAAAGATAAAATATTGAAACTCATACCGCATGGATGCTGTTGCAGCGGTCAATACTAAACGCGAAAGTCTTGATATTTTTCATTGAAATCAAGCTTTCGGCAGTACTATTTGTGCCCATAAAGGCCATGGTCTTTATAAATAAAATAAATAAAATTTAAGAATTCCGAATATCCGGCGGCTTTATCCGACGGTTATCGGTTGAAAGGATGAAAGAAATGGTTGTTACAAAAGATAGTATTATCGGTGATGTTCTGGATTATGATATGGGAACTTCCGAATTTTTTCTGGAAATCGGTATGCATTGTTTAGGCTGCCCTTCAGCCCGTGGCGAGAGTATCGAGGATGCTTGTGCTGTCCATAACACGGATGCGGATGAACTCGTAAAAAAGATTAACGAGTATTTGTCAAACAAATAATTGTAATTCTGCAAGTGTGAGAAGACCGCCGTAGGAAAACCGCTTGTCTTTCTTTGGTTCAATGAATGCAAAGGAAAATTGCGGTCTCCGGCGGTTTTCTTCTGTTTCACAAATCTATCCGATAACGCCAACGTTTTCGGTCTGATATGGATTATAATTTTGTCCAATTTGAAATTTAAAATGATAAATTGAAATTTCCGACGTACGACAGTAAAGCACGCAGACTGAGGCGTTTTCGCTTTGCAGCACTTCCCTTTTAGAGTATTCGATGGAACGGCAGATTGGAGGCTCATGATCTGATGCATAAAGAAAAAGATTGCCTGTCTCCCTCTAAATTGATGAATTCTCACTGTCCGCAAGCCATCCGATTGGATGGGCGGCTGAAATCAGCGGCTCAATTGATTCGTCCAGGTGTGTATATTGCAGATATCGGCACAGATCACGCATATCTTCCGATCTATCTGCTGCAGAACGATCGTATTTCAGGCGCTGTAGCAACGGATATCCGTCAGGGACCTCTTAAGACAGCATCCGATCATATCGCCAAATATAGGCTCAGCGACCGTATTACGGTATTCCAGACCGATGGTTTACACGGCGTTGAACAATTCAAGCCGTCTGATATTTCAATCTGCGGCATGGGGGGAGAATCAATTACTGAAATTTTACAGAAATCCCCTTATATACGTAGCTCAGGTATTCATCTCATCCTACAGCCGATGACCATGCCCGCATATTTACGAAAATGGCTGTCAGCTCAGGGATTTCACATTCTTGACGAAACGCTTGCGCAGACAAAAGGGAAAATTTATCCGGTCCTTCTCGCTGAATATGATGGAGAAATTCGAAGTTATTCCAACGCGGAATACCTGCTTGGTCCGTGTATTATAAAAAAGAGAAAAACCGAAGCGCTGAAAAATATCTTTCCTGCATTACTGACGAATCAGACGAATACCTTGAAAAAAATAATCTGTGGAAAAAAGAAATCAGGAGAACAGCCATGCGATGAATTACTTTTGCTTGAGGATCTGCTTCTTCTGCAAAAAGAAGGTAATTAAGAAAGGATTCAAACCGGTATGACAAATATACAGGATATTGTTGAATTTTTTAATGAGAAAATTCCTGCATCGCTTTCCTGCGCGTGGGATAATGACGGTTTGATGTGCTGCCCTGATGTAACAGCAAAAGTTACAGGGGTATTGTGCGCACTTGATATTACGGAGGCTGTTATAGATGAAGCGTCGAGGCTTGGCTGTAATCTCATTTTGACGCACCATCCCCTGCTCTTTCGGCCTATCCGTTCCGTGATTCCCACGGAGTTTCCCGCTCGGTATGTCATAGCTCTTTTGACGAAGGGCATTTCTGTCCTTTCGTATCACACCCGGTTGGATGCTGTAGAGAATGGGGTCAACGATCAGCTAGCCAAGTCGATTCATGCTAAAGTAACAGGATGTTTCGGTCCGGCTGGCGAAGAGATTGGGCGTATTGCTGTGCTGCCGACTCCGCAGTCCGCCAAATGCTTTGCCGCACAGGTGAAACAAGCATTGAAATGCCATTATGTTGGGTTGGTCAATCCTCAAAAAATCGTTCAAAATATAGCCATTGTAGGCGGCGAAGGCGGTGATTTTCTCACACCGGCTATTTCCTACGGATCGGACGTGTTATTAACCGGCAGTTTGGGGTATCACAAAATGCTGGATGCAGCCGCTCAGGATATAGCCGTTATCGAGGCCGGGCATGATTTTACCGAACGTATCATCACCGCTCACATGTGCAAAGAGGTACAGATCCATTTTCCCGATATTCAAGTTACGGTATCAGAGGCGCCTTCACCTATTATCTACCTTTAATTTAATTGCCCAATGAGTCAGTATGTATAAAGCTTTCTTCTCTGATTTCCCTCAAACCGTTCTTATGGTGACAATGCTTCTAAAATATACGATCGAAATGATAAGGAGTAACAAATGGCTTTTGATGCAGGCATGGTTTCCGCTGTCGTCTACGAATTAAATCATCTCATCTGCGGCGGACGGATTGATAAAATTTATCAGCCAGAAAAAGATGAGATAACCCTTATGATCAGGGGTGCACACGAAAACCTCAGGCTGCTGATTTCGGCAGGAAACCGTCATCCGAGAATTCAAATCTCATATCACAGCAAGGAAAATCCGCAAAGTGCTCCGCTCTTCTGTATGCTTTTAAGAAAGCATTTGTCCGGTGCACGTATTACAGCCGTACATCAGCCCGGCTTCGAGCGCATTGTTGTTATAGAATGCGAGGGACGGGATGAAATGGGGTTCTCCTGTAAACGCAGAATAATTGCCGAAATTATGGGAAAGTACAGCAATATTATATTGACAGACGGTGAAGGACGAATTATCAGCGCAATAAAAACTGTGGACTTCACGACTAGTCAAAAACGTCAGGTGCTGCCCGGTATGATGTATGAAATGCCTCCGGCCCAAAACAAACGCAATCCGCTTACCGAAACAGCAGAGATGTTCTTCAGCAGTATTAAAGAGGCCCGCGGTGACGTTCAAGCGGAAAAATGGATTGCCGAAACATATGGAGGTATCTCCAGGCTTATTTCCCGGGAAATCGCTTGGCGTACGTCAGGCTCTGCCGACGTTGCGTTAGACAGTTGTGATCCGACAGCGCTGTGGGCCGCTTTTTCTCTTGTTGTAGACACCATTCGGAAGGGCTCTTTTGTGCCTACACTGCTGATATCTCAGGATGGTATGCCGGCCGAATACAGTTTTATGGAAATAAAGCAGTATGAAAATATATGGAACAGCGAACGTTTAGAAAGCATAGGCATGCTCTTAGATCGTTATTTCTATGAACGGGACAGAGCAGAGCGTATCCACCAAAGGGCTGCAGATCTTCTGAAACTTTTGACAGCGGCGGAAAATAGACTTACCAAAAAAATTGTCAATCAGCAGCAGGAAATTGCCGCCTGTGCGGAAAAAGACATTTTCCGTAAGTACGGCGATCTTATTACAGCAAATATTTACCAGCTCAGGCGGGGAGCAAACTGCGCGTTGCTGCCGGATTATACCGCGGAAGACTGTGCACCGGTTGAAGTTCCTCTTGACCCGCGTCTAACTCCCTCACAAAATGCACAGCGATATTACAAGCGTTACAACAAGGCAAAGACTGCAGAGTCTGAGCTTTCCCGTCAAATTGAGCTTG
Organism: Clostridiales bacterium; assembly: GCA_019415985.1. Lineage (GTDB taxonomy): Bacteria > Bacillota > Clostridia > Oscillospirales > CAG-272 > CAKTAA01. The sequence continues at coordinate 548 of DXYE01000128.1, read as the reverse complement.
CGAAACACGAGTTAACCTATTTAAGCTCCGTAAACGATGCAATAGACAAAGCGGAATCTGAAACGGATCTGGCCGAAATTCGTTCAGAGCTATATCAAAG
>DXYE01000128.1:0-438 GCA_019415985.1 Clostridiales bacterium | reverse complement strand
GAGACAGGTCACAGCCATTAGCTTTTCGGACAACGAATGGTTTCAAGGTTCTGTGTGGAAAAAATAATTTGCAGAATGAATATATTACACATAAACTGGCGTCAAAGAATGATATGTGGTTCCACATTAAAAATTCACCCGGTTCCCATGTTGTCATGTTTTGCGGAGATTCAGAGACAGAACCACCCGAAATTGACTTTACGGAGGCGGCAATGATTGCTGCGGTTTATTCCAAGACTTCCGAGGCAAAACACGTTCCGATCGATTATACTCAAGTCCGAAATTTGAAGAAGCCCGCGGGAGCTAAGCCCGGCATGGTCATTTACCATACCAATTGGACCGCCTATGTCACACCGGACCGTGAAGCGGTGGACCGAATGCGAATCATCCAATAAAAATGAGGTGAAAATATGTTCGTATTATAAATAAATATATGAT
>DXYE01000127.1 GCA_019415985.1 Clostridiales bacterium | reverse complement strand
AGATTTGAAAAACTATCTTCGCATTTTGAAGCAACAAGGAAAAACAATTCTGATACCGCAGATTGTCTGCTGGTTGTATCAAGACCTTTATTGGAGGCTATACACCCTATAAAGCATTGATCCACAAGAATATTCCGATCCGTTCGATTGGGATTGAGATTGCACCGGCATATTATGAGGATTACCTGAAAAAACTGTACCCGGAGGCACAGATCAATCCTGTAGATGCCTTTCGGAAGATCGACCAGACTTCCGACTTTCCAGAAATGTCGCGGCTACTCACAGAAATCAAAGACTATCGAGGGGAAGGTATTGCCGCAAAACTTTTTTATGAGGGGAAAGTCGCAGAAGCTGTTTCAATGGTTGTGGAATATCAGAAGAAACATCCTGATAAACCGGCTCATAAACTCTCTCAACAAGATATAGAAAGTATCCAGACTGTTGCCTCATATCTAAGCGACCATTATGCTTCTGATATTCCTCTGGAAAGGTTGGCGCAAATCGCGTGTATGGGAACAACAAAATTGAAAAGTTGCTTTAAAAAATACTATGACTGCACTATCACAGAGTATGTTCAACAACGGCGAATGAGTCAGGCAGAGTATCTACTGGCATATACGGAATTGACAATAGGACAGGTTGCTCAAACCGTAGGTTATTCCACTTCAAGTAGATTTGCAGAATTATTCCGCAAAAGTACCGGACTATTACCGGGTGAATTCCGAAAAATGGCTCAAAAATAACGCTATGTACTCAGCCGCCTGCAAACACAAGCGGCTGTTTTCTTTTTTGGCCGGTTAAAAAGCTGGCACTCCGTACCCGTACACCTCATAATATCCTACGGGATAGCTGTTCTGGCGGCACTCGTCGCCGGAATTGCCCTCTACCGTGTAGACGTGGCCATCCTCGACCTTTTGAACGATACCCACATGGTCGGGTAGTCCGTCCTGTCCGCTTTCATCATCCCAGTCAAAAAAGATAATGTCACCGGGGCGCGGTTCGTAGCTGTTGTCCTGCCAAAGCCCGCGTTCCTTGAACCAATCAGAGCCTTGAATACAGCCCGCGAACTTCGGGATAATACCGTTTTCGATATACCCGCATTCATTTGCGCACCACGATACGAAACACGCACACCATTCCACACGCCCGGAAAAACCATACCACGACCAATAAGGCTCTCCGCCGATATTCCCGATCTGCGAAAGCGCCACCGAAACGATTTCCCCATCGCCGCCGGTAATCCCATACAACACGCTCGTCCACAGGGAATTGTTTTCGTCGGCCAGCAATTCGGCAAGCTGCTCTTTCTGATCCTCGCTGAAGCCATACTGCGCCGCCATCTCATCGGCAGTCTTGTGGCTGACGGTAATATACAGATAGGTTTGGGTAACGGTCACTTCCGTTTCCACGATATTCCCATTCCCGTCGTCGCTTTCCTGAATCACCGTTTCCGTCTTGGTGTCGGTGCTGGAGGATATGGCGTTCATCTCCCAAAATATATCTTTGAGAATCTGCTTTTTCCCGTCGTCCATTGTGGCGACTTCCTGCGCGTTGTCCGGGTCATTGGTGGTTTTCACCGCATAAACCGCAAGCACCTCTTTCCAGACTGCGCGGGAGCCGGACATCTCCAGCACATCATAGGTGTGGGAAGCCTTGGTTTCGTCCAGTTTGTCTTGGTACTCGGTATTGATTTCCTGCACAACGCCCTGCATGGTCATTCCGCTTCCGCTGTCCTCACTGGAAAAGAAAATCCCAAAGCAGGAGCCGATAATCATGGCGATCAGGCAGATAATGATAATCACCAAAACAGCGATCCAGCCCCCGGCTGCAATGGCGGCAATCAGCGCCTTTGTCCCGGCAATGATCGCTTTTACCGCCAGCGCGATTGCCTTGGCAACAGCCTTTGCTGTAACCGCCGCAGCTTTAGCGGCAGCACGGGCAGCATGAGCCGCAGCCCTTGCCGCCCGTGCGGTGGCCTGCGCTGTTTTCTGCGCCGCCTTTGCCGCCTGTTGGGTGGTCTTGATCGTGGTTTTGGCTGTACGCTCTGCGGTTTTTACCGTTTTCCGTGCAGTCTTTACCGTCCCTTTAGCGGTGGATTTTGCAGTCTGCTTGATGGTTTTGCCGCCCCGGTCTACGGTTTTAATGGTTTTCTTGGCGTTGCCGGTGGTGCGCCGGATACTTTCAGCCGCCTTGCGCCGCGCCTGTTTTTTGGGCTGGTTGACCGCCCGCTTTTCAAAGTAATCCTTTGCTTTGGAAATATTCTCTTTGGTGGTCTTTACACCTTTGCGGCCTTGTCGGTCAAATTCACGCACAGCCTTCTGCGCTGAATCCAAACCGCCGGAAACGCGGCCAGTCGCATATTCTTCCGGCGAATCCTCCTGCGGTGCGGCGCTGTGTTCCGCTTTTTCCTTGGTGCGGATATAGGCGTTTTTCATTCGCTGTGCGGCAGTAGCCGATTTGTCAATGGCCTTTACCGTCCCTTTGGCAACGTCCTTCACCTTAATATCCGGCATTTATCTCACCTCCCTCCGGCATACTGTAAAAGCTGCGGCGTTTCAGGTTTCATTCCCGGCCACCTCCGCCTGTGGGGAAGCAACCTTTTTTGCCACGACGACCATCCGCCCGTTGGTCTGCGAATATTCACAAGTGGAAAGGGTAATCAGCTTGTCGCCATACGCGGCGGAAACGCCGGTATCGTATAGCGAAAGCTCCTTGCACTTGGCAACATACTCGTCAAAGGCGGCTTCACTCTCCGCATTGACGAAATGGTAATACTGAAAGCCGGATTCCGAGTAGGCCACCGTCTTAAAGGCTGCGATTACTTCGTATTCGCCATAGCCGCCCAGCGTGTCAAAATAAATCGTCTTATGCTCCCGGTAGAAATCCTCGTCCGTATATTTGCACAGATCGGAAAACATACTGCCATTGTTCATGTGGTGTCCATAGAGCACCATATTGTCGGAAATATCCGCGTCGCAGTTTTCCGCCGCATAGGGAACGCCATAGTTGCTGTACGACTTATCAAAAGCGTGTTTCAGGTAGAAATCGGGGTCGTCCTTGGTCTGCATGACAGGATAATCAATCCGTGTGCCGGGAATGGAAATCCAGCCGATCAGGTCGTCGTTCTGCGCGAACACCTCCGCATACTTTTCAAAGGCGGTCATTTCCGGCTCGGCAGCTTCCTCGCTTTCCGGTTCCTCCGGTGTAGATTCCCCGACAACCAGCGCGGCCACCTGTTCAAAGGCTTCGGCGCTCTGCTTCTGGTCGTGGTATTCCCGGAACAGCATAATGCCGGAGAAAAGGAAAAGGGCGGCGCAGAACGCCGCCCCCGCAATCATCAATTTTCTTTTCATGGATATATCCCTCCTGCTTTACCGCGCCTGTTCCTTGGAAACGGGCGCTTTGGCTTTTTCTGAATGTTCGGTTTTAAGCTGACGCAGTTCGGATTTGACCGATTGTTTCTGTTCCTCCGACTCCTTGCCACGCTGCACTTTTCCCATCAGCTTATCCGCACCGCGCGCCATTTTGGAAAACGCAGCGCCGCAGGATTCCAGAACGCCCCGCAGCTTGGCAAGCACGCCCTTATTCGCTTCCAGAATCCCGTTTTGCTTTGCCGGTCTGCCCAAAAAGGCGCGTCCGGCGTTTTTCATGTGTCCGCCCACTTCGTGAAGTTCCCCGCGGATCACGTCAATCTGCCCGGCGTACTGGCGCATAGACTGCGCCGCATGGGAAAAGCCGCTTTTGATTTTGGAAAGGGCGGCGGGAATCCGCATACTCTCCACAGCCTGTACCAGCGCCGATTTGCCTTTTTCCTTAAAGGCTTTCACCGCCTCCCCAGCGGATTCCACCACCTTGCCCTTGGCAACGGAAACCATCGTCCCGACCTGTAGGATTTTATCCTCCGCTTTGGTGACGATTTTGGCGCACTTGGCACGGATTCCCTTGTCATGCAGAAGATTTACCTCCGCGTGCATTTCCTGAATCTCGTTCATCATTACAGATAGGTTGTATTCCATGCTTTCGATATATCTCACAAGGGATTGCACGTCCTCTTTCTGCTTGTGCAGCCCGTTTTTCTCCAACACCTCGTACAAATCTATAATCTGCGGGTGGACGTTCAAACTAATTGCTTGCGTTTCCATTTACAGCACCTCCAAATACACCCTCGCCGGGCTTGGTCGTCATAAGCTGATATAATTTCGTGTTCTTGGGGAACCGGTTGATAAAGGGGACAAGGGCGCTGCCATACTTGATAAGGCCGCAACCCGCGTCCGCATTGGTAATCTGCATCACCTTACGCCAACATTGTATCAAAAAAACAGATCCGCGAATGTGTGAGAAAAGAGAGTTGAATGTGTACCAAAAACCGGTAATTATCAGTATTTTCTCACTTGCGTTTGGAATACTTCGACCAATTTTGAAGCGATTTCAGTTTTTTTAACTGTAATCGCTTGTTTTTTAGGAATCGGTATTAATAAATAATTATTATAACAAATAAAATTTTGTAAATATACAGCTATTGTTAAACCACGGCTATTTCACGGTGTAATATTAGGCGTAATAGTATTGGAGATTATAATTTTATAATATCTTTACAGATAAAACCAACATATTGCCGAACCAGAAACACGAAGCTTATGCAATTTCCAGAGCATCCATGCAAATTATATATTGAATAATACGAATAGGAAAGCGGCAAAAATTACGGCAGATCAGGGTACATAAATGGATGACAGCATGGGATAAACGGGCGCATTTGCTCGGCTTATAAAAACGTTTTCCCAATAAAAATGGATGATTAAGAGCCGCAGATGTAACTGTCTGCGGCTTTTCAAAAGATTATGTGTATTTCTGTGTATTTTGTAGACGAATGTTTTCTATTTTTCTTGACAGCTGCCGCAAAGTGCCGTACAATTAGCTTTAGAGCGGATAAGCGCTTCCCTCGTTTGGTTTTTAAATAATATCCTGTAAGGATGCGTGGGGTCCTCCTTAAATGTTTTATGTTTATTTGCGGAAATATAAAAAGGAATTTTAAAATGAAAAAATTTATCGGTTCAGTCCTGGCGCTTTTTATGGTTGCAGCCTTTGTCTTTCCGAGCCTTACAGGTTCTTCCGGTCTCCTTGCTGTAAATGCACTCGAAAGCGAGGCGGAGGAAAAAACGGCATCCGGTGCGGATGCGTTTGTCGATGTCCCGAAAGACTGTTGGTATTACGATGCGGTTGACTACGTGGTCAACATGAGAGTCTTTTCAGGAACCTCCGAAAATACCTTTGAACCCGAAACCAATATGACGCGTGCCATGTTTATCAGAATGCTCGCAAATTTCAGCGGTGCCGACCTGACTCAATACCGGTCGATGCCATTCAGCGAAGTGAACATCGAAAGCTGGTATGGGACAGCGGTCGCTTGGGCTGAGGAAAACGGTCTGGTGAATGGCGTCAGCGAAACGGATTTTTCTCCGGATGCTGAAATTACACGAGAGCAGATGTGTACGCTCATCGTGCGGTTTGCGGATTTTGCAGGAATCGAATTTGCGGAATACGAGGAGGAGACGCGCTTTGCCGACGATTCTGAAATTAGCGGCTTTGCCGAAGAAGCTGTTTACAGATGTCAAAAGCATAAACTGGTTTTGGGGATCGAAGACGGAAATTTTGGGCCGCTCGGTACTGCGACCCGGTCGCAGGCGGCGACTATCATGATGAATCTCATGGAGGGACAAGACGACAATTATGTCGATGTTGCATGCAGAGAGGTCGACAAGTACATAAAGGTTTACCCTGCCTTTGAGGGCAGCAATCTTGCACTGTCTCTGCAAATTCCGGAGGATTGGACCCTTACAAAGAACGGCGGCACGGGTTACGATATCATGAGAGATGGCAAAAGAATAGGGACTCTAAGTTCTTCCGTGCCGACGTACGCAGGACCGCCGGCGACGGTTGTGTCCACCGACGAAAAGAAGACGGACGATCTGTTGTTGAAGGAAAATCTTCTAAAATACTTTATAAACGGAAAGGTCGCTTTCAAATATCAGCATGTGTTTGAGTTTCTGGACGGCAGCGGTAAAGTGTTTGTCATGGAATCAGATTATGCCGAGGTCAGCCGTACCACACTCACCAGAATCAAAAATGCATTGAAGCTGGAGACTATCAAATCGCTGGCAAATCTGGGCAGCATACCGATGCTGCAAGGAAAAAATGCCATCCTGATTCTCGGAAACAGTTTCGTCGGTACCTCAAATATCGGTACGATTTTGGATAATTTGTGTACAAGCGGCGGAAAAAACTGCAATGTTGACGCTATTTCACGCGGGTATGCCAGCATGGCGACCTATGCGGAGGACACCTCCTTACTCAGCAGGATAAGATCCGGCCGATACGGCATCGTATTTATGTGCGGAGCCTATTCGTCGGACGATGTGAACAAATTAGAGGTGATTAAAAAAGCTTGCGACGCCTCTAATACAACGCTCGTCATTTTTCCGGCGCATAACGAATCCGCTTGGCTCGCAGAGTCGGCGCATAAACAGTATCCCAATACGAAGTTTCTATATTGGAAGGATGAGATCGACTCACTGATAGACAAGGGCATTGCCTACAGTGATTTTTGTATTGACGATATGCATCAGCACAGCAAGCCGTTGGCTGGATATGTCGGTGCTCATATGATCTACCGTTCCGTGTTTGGCGAACTGCCTCCGGCCTTGACAAACGCAGAAAGTATCGGACTGACGCAAACCTATGTCCGAATGAAACTCGGTCAGTATATCGAGACCGGTGAGCTTCAGTTAATCGATGCTTCACTTGTTTATACATTCAACAATATGTAAACGAAGCTGTCAAATGGCCTAACCTGTACCTTTCCGGCGAAGCGGCGGATTTTCGTGAACTTATGTAAATGAAGGGCCGGTGTGTCGGATTCAGAAATTCGACCTGCAGGTCCTTTTTATTGAGTGGATGCAGCGATAACCGATATATACCAATTCAAAAAAAGCTTTTCTGCAGGAACGCCTATTTGCAAAATGTGCTCTGTCTGCTTTCTCTGCTTTTATGTATTAAAATGAAGGCTAGGGTGTTTTTCATTTGATTCCACATTGATTGCCAGAACGATTTGTAAAATGCATTTCTCAATACAGAATAGCTCCCTTTAAGATGCTTAAAACCGATATAAATTGTCATAATAACAATAGTGCGTATTTCCATCTATTTTAAATCAATAGAGCTTTTCTGTGAATTTTCCCTAAATCTCTTGAAAACAGAGAGGAGAAATGATATAATAAAAACGGAATCGCAAAAAGGACGGAAATTTGTATAAATTAGACAATTTCAGGCCAAAGGG
>DXYE01000126.1 GCA_019415985.1 Clostridiales bacterium | reverse complement strand
GAGTCACTCAGTGGACATCACAGCGAACAAAAAATGGAAGTGGAGAATCGTGTCTATCAGGTTATAGGCAACCCGGTTTATCGGGACAGCAGCCTCGCCGGCGCTGTGCTTTTCATTCTGGATATTACAGAGAAAGAACAACGAGAGTATCTCAGAAGGGAATTTACGGCAAATGTATCGCATGAATTGAAAACCCCACTGACATCCATATCCGGATTTGCAGAAATTATCAGAGATGGGCTGGCAAAACCTGAAGACACGGCACATTTTGCGGATTTGATTTACAAGGAAGCCGGCAAGCTGATATCCCTCGTCGGGGATATCATTCGGCTGTCTCAACTCGACGAAGAAACCCTGCCTCAGCAGCGTGAATCGGTAAATTTGTTGGAATTGGCACAAGATGTTACCTCCAGGCTGTCCAAAACGGCCGCCGCTGGACAGGTGGAGCTTGATGTCAAGGGCGAACCCGTTTTCATATACGGTGTTCGGCAGATTTTAGAAGAAATCATATACAACCTCTGCGACAATGCAATAAAATATAACCGTCCGGGAGGACGCGTCGACATTTGTACAGCACGGGATCAAAACGGTGTGAAGCTGACGGTATCAGATACAGGTATCGGCATTCCTCAGGGTGAGCAGAAAAGAGTTTTTGAACGGTTTTATCGGGTTGATAAAAGTCACGCTAAAGAGGTGGACGGTACAGGATTGGGGCTTTCTATTGTAAAGCATGGCGCAGCCTATCATAAGGCAACGGTGACGTTAAGCAGTACGCCAGGTCAGGGGACAGAGATTATTGTTCTGTTTCCCGAGGAAAACGCAGAGTATGACGCTGGTATTGCTGCAAGGGCAGACCAACAGCTATGATAAGTGCTTCTGACGGCAAGCGTTATAAATTTGGAATGTTAGATTGATTATAAATAGAAAAATTGCTGTATAATGTAAAGAAAAGATCTCCATGCCATTAAGGAAAAATTTGCATTTTGGGGAAAACTGTGGTATACTTAACCACATGCAAAAATTATCGAATTTCGGAAAGGAATGAACCAGATTCAAATGGAATTTCATCATTTACAAAAGGAAGCGCTCATAAAGAAGCTGAATTCGGATCCGTTGAATGGTTTGACAGAGGCTGAGGCTGCCAACCGGGCAGAAAAATACGGAGAAAATAAACTGCAAGAGAAAAAGAAAAAATCAAATTTTTCCCGTTTTATCGACCAATTTAAAGATGTAATGATTCTCATTCTGATTGCGGCAGCCGCCGTATCGTTTGGAATCGCTTGTTATGAGGGGGAACCGAAGGAGTTCTTTGAGCCTGCTCTGATTTTACTCATTGTCATTCTCAATGCCGTCATGGGTGTTATGCAGGAAAGTAAGGCGGAAAAGGCTTTGGATGCTCTTAAAAATATGTCTGCTCCGCATGCCCGTGTCATTCGGGACGGAACGGAAAAAATTATTGACGCTGCGGCACTTGTTCCGGGAGATCTTATTAAACTGGAGGCGGGAGATTTTGTGCCTGCTGACGCGCGGCTGCTGCAGTCCTCATCTCTGAAATCTGAGGAATCTGCGTTAACGGGAGAATCCGTACCGTCGGAAAAAAGCGCGGAGGCAGAGGTGGCGGAGCAGGCTCCGCTCGGAGACAGAACAAATATGGTATTTTCCGGGTGCAGCATCACATATGGCACGGCGACTGCCATAGTCACAGGGACCGGTATGCAGACGGAGATGGGCAAAATTGCCAATCTTCTTGAGGAAAGCGGGGAGGTCCAGACGCCGCTGCAGAAAAAGCTTGCTTCGCTCGGAAAATATTTGGGAATCGTTGCACTCGCTGCATGTGCAGTCATTTTTGTGATCGGGCTGCTCAACGGTATTGAGATCATGCAGATCTTTATGACTTCGGTTTCCCTGGCGGTTTCGGCTATTCCGGAAGGACTTCCGGCTATTGTAACGATTGTGCTCTCCATAGGCGTACAGCGGATGGTAAAGAAAAATGCAATTATCCGGCGGCTTCCGGCAGTTGAAACGCTTGGAAGCGCATCCGTCATTTGTTCGGATAAAACAGGGACGCTGACACAAAACAGAATGACCCTGGTCAAAGCATATGCGGACAGCGTTGGTGAGGAACGTATCTCAGGAGAGAATTCAGAGGCGGTGAAAAAACTGCTGTCGTATGCAACACTATGTTCCAACGGAACGGTTGTGCTCGAAAACGAACAGGAGCGCCATGTCGGTGATCCTACAGAGACCGCTATCGTCCTGGCAGCCATGCGCAACGGAATGACCAAAGATGGCTTAAATCAGGAAAATCCAAGATTGGCAGAAATACCGTTCGACTCTGACCGTAAGCTTATGACAACGGTCAATCGCATGGGTGATAAGCTTACCGTTATTGTCAAGGGTGCATTTGATGTCCTTGCATCACGCTGTGTTGCAGGCGACATTGAAAGAGCCTCGCAGATCAATGAGCAGATGAGCGGAGATGCGTTGCGTGTGTTGGCTGTTGCATACAAAGAAATCGAAAGCATGCCGGAAAGCATAACGCCGGATTGCTTGGAAAACGGTCTTACCCTCATGGGCCTTGTCGGCATGATCGATCCGCCGCGTCCCGAAGCCAAAGAAGCTGTTGCCGTATGCAGAAAAGCCGGTATCCGTCCTGTTATGATTACGGGTGACCATGTGGTAACGGCATCGGCTATTGCCCGCGAGCTCGGCATTTTGAGCGAAGGGGACGCAGCAGTTACGGGCGCACAGCTTGACGCCATGGATGATGCCGCACTGGATGATCAGGTTTCCAAAATATCCGTTTATGCGCGCGTTTCCCCGGAAAACAAGATTCGGATTGTGCAGGCATGGCAGAGACGGGGTGAGGTTGTTTCCATGACCGGCGACGGTGTCAACGACGCACCTGCGCTGAAAGCTGCAGATATAGGCTGTGCTATGGGTATTACAGGAACGGATGTTGCCAAGGGAGCGGCAGATATGACTCTGACGGACGACAATTTTGCGACGATTGTTGACGCGGTCAGGGAAGGACGCGGAATCTATGCAAACATTCGAAAAGTGGTCGGTTTTCTGCTCGGAACGAACATCGGGGAAGTGCTGACGGTCTTCTTTGCAATGATTTTGTGGCACAAATCACCACTGCTTTCCATGCAGCTTTTGTGGATCAACCTGGTCACGGACAGCATGCCCGCAATAGCGCTTGGAATGGAGCCTGTTGAGAAAGATATCATGGAACAGAAACCCAAGCCTAAAAATGAAGGGATCTTTGCTCACGGTCTGGGCTTACGCGTCGTTTTACAGGGAATGATGTTTGCCATACTGACGCTGATTGGTTTCCTTGTTGGTGAAAACGCAACGGGAACACTGGAGGGGGGTCAAACAATGGCGTTTTTCGTTTTGTCCATGACGCAGGTCGTGCAGGCGTTTAACATGCGGTCTCACCATTCGTTGTTTTCTATCGGCGTATTTTCCAATAGAAGATTGAATATTGCAGCGCTGATCTCTACAGCGCTGGTGGCGCTGGTCCTGTTTACACCGGTTTCTGTCGCTTTCGGACTGGTAACACTTCCCGCCGTAACGTACCTGATCGGTGTAGGACTCATCCTTGTTCCTCTCGTTGTTATGGAGCTTTCAAAGGCATTTGGACTGATCAAACACAGCAATTGAAGCAAGTACGCACGGGAGATCAAAAGAAACGGTGTATAAAAAGGATAAAGAAAACAGGGGATAGTTTTTATGAAGCAGAAGTGGTTAAAGAAGCTTTTTCGCCGGAGGATGTTTGTAATTCTGCTGATCGCTCTGCAGCTTGCGGTTATTCTGTATCTGGTTATTAGCGGGACAAAGACTTCTATTTATGTCTCCTGGAGCCTGAATGCTCTCAGTCTGCTGGCCGCTCTGCATGCGATTAACCGGAAAGATAATGCGGCGTACAAACTGATATGGGTCTTCCTTATCCTGCTGTTTCCTGTATTTGGCGGTCTCTTCTATCTGCTTTATCGTGTGCAGAGCTCTCCTAGAAAGTTTCGCAAAAGGCTTTCGGAAATTGAGCAAAAGAGCAAACCGTTGTTTCTGCTGCCGGGAGATGAATATGAAGCGGCCTGCGGGACGGCGCAGGATTGTGTGCCGCAGATTCATTATCTGCAACAATTTGCAGGCTTTCCAGTCTATCAGAATACCAAAACGAAATACCTCTCGCCGGGAGAAGAAAAATTCAGATATTTGCTTGAAAAACTGCGGGCTGCAAAGAAGTATATCTTTCTTGAGTATTTTATCATCCGCGAAGGCATCATGTGGAACGCTGTCCTGAAAATTTTAAGGGCCAAGGCAAAGGAGGGCGTAGATGTACGGGTGATGTACGACGACATGGGCTGCTTTCTGCTTCTGCCGAACGACTACCCGAAGCAGCTTAGAAGCATGGGTATACAATGTACGGTATTCAACTCCTTCCGTCCACGCCTGTCAAGTCTTCAAAACAATCGGGATCATAGAAAGATCGCGGTCATTGACGGCACGGTTGCTTTTACCGGCGGTATTAATCTTGCCGATGAGTATATCAACACCTATGAAAAGCACGGTCACTGGAAGGATGCCTCCATAATGCTGGAGGGAAAGGCGGCCTGGAGCTTTACACTGATGTTTCTGCAGATGTGGGAAGTCTGCAACAACGCAAAGGAGGACTATCAGAAATACTATCCGTATGAAACGGCGACGCAGTGGCTTCAGGAAACGGACGGTTTTGTACAGCCTTATGCGGACAGTCCGATCGACCAAGAGAATGTGGGTGAACATGTTTATCTTCAAATGATCAACAACGCAAAGCGGTATGTATATATCAATACGCCGTATTTGATTATTGACGACAACATGCTTTCCGCATTGACGCTGGCGGCCAAAAGCGGTGTCGATGTGCGAATTGTAACACCGCACCAGCCGGACAAATGGGTTGTCCACATGACAACTCGGTCTTATTACAGGGAACTGATAGCCGCCGGCGTCAAAATTTATGAATATTCGCAGGGGTTTATGCACGCAAAGACATTTGTGTCAGACGACAGAGCCGCGACCGTTGGAACCACAAATATGGATTTTCGGAGTCTGTATCTGCATTTTGAGTGCGGCGTATGGTTGTACGGAAGCAAAGCGGTAAAAGAGGTGTACGATGATTTTGTGCAAACGCTTGAGGAGTGTCAGTCGATCAGCATGAAGGATTTACGCGGCCACTTACCGACCCGATGTCTGCAGAACATTTTCCGTCTTTTTGCACCTTTGATGTGACAATGCCAACACGGCTGGAATTCCTTTGGAGCGCATGCTTTGCACAATCTGTTGTTGCGTAGGACTTGATTCCTATAGGCATAACCGATTTTATTATCAAACAGGCTGTCTACCGAACACGTATGCATATGGATTTTTATCTTTGTAAAGTAGCGGTAGGGTAAGAAATAAACATAAAGAAAGGGCAAACACAAATGGACAGCAAAGAAGCAATAGAGAGAATGTACAGCGAGCGGCTGTATTTACCTGGAGATCCTGAGATACATCGCATACAGCAGCTCTGCCTTGAAAAATTACACGATTACAATACTACGAGGCCTGGCGAAGCGGAGAAACGCAGAGCCCTACTGAAGGAAATGTTTGGTGAGATCGGAGAAAACTGTTACATTGAGCCGCCTCTGCATTCCAATTGGGGGGGAAAGCATGTGCATATGGGCAGCAATGTATATTGTAACTTCAACTTAACGCTGGTGGACGACGGCGATATATATATCGGTGACAACTGCATGTTTGCGCCAAATGTTATCATCGCAACCGCAGGCCATCCTATCGAATCAGAATTAAGACGTCAGGCCTATCAATATAACGTTTCCGTTCATATCGGCAGCAACGTGTGGATCGGCGCCGGGGCATGTGTTCTGCCGGGCGTGACCATAGGCGATAACACGGTGATCGGCGCCGGCAGTGTTGTCACAAAAGATATTCCGGCAAATGTCGTTGCAGTGGGCAATCCCTGCCGGGTTTTACGTGAGGTAAACGATCACGACCGGGAATACTATTACAAGGACAGGAAAATTGATATAGAGATCTAATGGATCTGTTACACAATATCCTGCGTCAATATGGGCATGGGTCAGCTGTTCGCCTGCCAATGGTATATTGCCGTCGCACAGAACATAGACACCGGCCGATGGCTTGCGATGATGATAACATACCTGGCGGCAGGCGGGAACGGCAAAACGATGATATCAGATATCTGAACAGTGTATATTGAATCGAAACGAAGTTATACAAACACAAAACCTAAGGAAAGGAAGTCCGCCGCGCAGAGGGTGACTGCTTTCAGCGGAATTGCATGGAATATGAACAGGATTGGAAGCATCAAAATTAGGCTTAAAAAGATATGCGTCGTTGGTCTTTGCGCTGTTCTGTCCGTTATAGGGCTGACCAGCTGCAGATCAGATATACCGGAGGGGTATACCCTTCAAAAGGAAAAACTGCTTTTTGTCAGCGACCGGGAGAACGGTCAGACGAGAATCCTACTGGATACAAAATGCTTGGAGCACAGCATTGAAGGCACCGTGTATTCGTCTGTACAGGCCCTTGACGAAACAGCAGCCGCTGCCATTACAACCGGCAGGTCGCTGTATTACGTGACAGCAGATGAAGTGAAGCTGATTGCGGAGAACGTGACGCTGTATCATATTGCGGCTTCAGGAAAAGCCGTTGCCTATGTGGATGCAGACAATAACCTGAATCTATATCGTGCCGCCACGGGTGAGACAGAGAAGCTTGCCGAAAACGCGGAGGGCTACCTTGCAATATCGCCGGACGGTGAAACCGTTTTATATGATGTATTTCACGACGATGGATATTATGAATTATATATGTATCATGGCGGCAGCACCTCTCTCGTCGAGGAAAATCTGTTTACCCTTGCTGTATCTGACAAAGCTTCCTATATATATGCTTACGATGCGGAGGGGACGCTGTATGTACTGGCAGATGGTGAGAAAAAAATATTGGGAGAAAAGGTTGAGACATCCATACAGCATCACTTTGTATTTAATTACGACCTTTCACAGATTATATATAATGCATCCGGCGGTATTTATTTGTCGAGCAACGGCGGCGAAGGTCAGAAACTTGCGGACAATGCGTTATATGCTCTGCCCGTAACGCCCCAAGCGACCGGAATGATGTACAGATATGAAAAAACCAGTACGGTGATCTATCAAATGGATACATTCGGCGGGGCCGTACTGATGGACTCTAATCAAAAGCTCCATACGCTGAACGAGGAAAACTTTACTGAAGAGGGGATTGCCTTTCAGGTGGAGAAAGCAGTGGTTACATCTGACGGCAGTCGGCTGTTTTATAT
>DXYE01000125.1 GCA_019415985.1 Clostridiales bacterium | reverse complement strand
GTATAAGAGACAGATTTATGCTAAATCAGTTATAATAATATCGAAAAATATTAGAATAAGAGCGTTCGTTATGAAAACTGTTCGTGAAGTAAAGAATCCAGTTCCTCGACTTGCATGGGGAAAATTCAAAGATAGCTCATACTGCGGATGTGTTACGGAACTTTTGAATGCCACGGGGATATCTATCGCATATGAAGAAGTAATGGGCTTATCGGGCGTTTGTTATCAGGCAATCATGCGCGATGACTGGGATCCCAGCAGTCAAATGCCGCAGAATGGCTTGGTGTGTGAAAAAAATGTAGGAGATGCTGTGGGTATATCGGTTTATTCGCTTAACGAAAATCAAGAGATATGGAAACAGGCGAAAGAAAGCATAGACAACGGAATTCCTGTTTTGCTGGTGGCGGGCAGATGGGCTCCGGAATGGACGATAGCCTGCGGATATGAAGAAGAGAATGGCGAATGCAAATTTTTCGGACGTACATATTTTGACAGTCAAAAATATTTTGAAGAAAAAATTCTGGAGAATCAATCAACAAATGTGCCGGAAAACGAAATTTATACGGACAATCAGTATTTTTATTTCAACGCTTTTCCGGGCTGGTATCCTGAATCATTAACAAGATTTTATGATAAGAAATGTGAGCCCATTTCTAAAAAACAAGCGTTAAAAATATCGCTGGAAACGTGCATTAAAATGTTTGTGCAAACTTCAAATGACATTCATAAATTCGGTTATGATGCATATGATGTATTAATTCAGGGCTTTGAACTTGATGAAAATGAGTATAAAGCGAAGTGTAAATGCGATCAGTTCCATATAGGTTCTATGCAGGATGCGCGCCGGGCGGCGTATATATACCTAAGCTCAAGTGCAAACCTGCTAGAAGGCGAAAACAAAGCAAGGCTTGAAAAAGCTGCAGAAATTTATAAAAAGATGTTTGATAATTTAACCGAAGCAATTCCATATGAAAAAACAACCAGAGTATTTAATGTTAATATCACTTATGCAAATCCGGTATGGGATGAAAAAGAACGCCGTGATTTGGTAAAAGCATTAAAGGAAAATAAAGAATTAGAGAAACAAGTACGTGTGATTATTTCTGAAATTGTTTCTAGTATGGATTAACTGTGTTTTGTACATATGGTAAATTTATATGAGTGTTCTCTATATAATTTTAAGGGCGTGTTGCCAAAAGTGAGCTAAAAAACAACGAGGTTTGACCCCGAAAGGGGTATCCAACCTCGTTGTTTGCATTAGCTAGGCAACCACCGGCACGGTCGGTGGAGGGATAGAATGCGAATGTAAAGCTCTGAAAGCAAAGAATTTTTGAGCGTTTTAGATGAAATTGAATCATACGAAATATTCTCCAATATATTGGGTAACAACTTCACTTTAAAAGCAACGAAAGACAAAAGAAAAGAGAACATAATAAGATTTGTTTTAGCGCGATGGCACCGTTAAATGTCGACCTTCGGTTATTGTTAAATTTTAGTTTAACTGTAAACTGACTTAGAAATCATAATATTAAAGAAGCGGTGATTCATAGAGATAATCATACTGTGCAGTTTACCGATCTCTGATATCTATATGCACCTGCCATTCATGGGATGGAACCATTCGAGTTTGATCAAAACAGAGAGCTAATGAATTAATAGAGGGATATCATGCAGACTAAAGGTTCAAATGATAGGATGCAGCAAAATAAATTCAGTACGATTCAAACGATGCTTTTACTCGCTCGGTCCCCCGCTTTAATTGTCGGCCATGTTCGATCGAGAGCAGGAAGCAGCTTGAACAAGTAGCCAATATTCTCGTTCGTCATCATGTGCCGTTTATCCGATGCGGAGCATTTAAACCGTGCACATCGCCATATAGTTACCAGGGGATTAGGAGCAGAAGGCTTGAGGATGCTGTCGGAAGTTGGCCGGCAATACGGATGACCGACAATATCGGAGATACTCGACCCGAGAGTTGGTAGGCCCGGAATCGAGTCTCTAAATATAATTCAAATAGGGTCAAGAAATATGGGCAATTATGCATTGCTTAAGGGAGGTGGAAAAGAGCCTGATCCGGTTCATCCCAAACGCGGGTATATGTCAACGGTATCTGAATATTTGCTGTCGGCGGAGTTATATAGCCGCAGTAGGAAATACCGACCTGATCCTGCACGAAAGAGGGGGCATCCGTTCTTTTGACAATAATTCTACAAGAGACTTATTGAATATTTCCGGTATAGCGTTAATACAAAAAGAAACCTCCCTGCCTATTATTGTTGATTTAAGCCATTCACCAGGCAGAAAAGATATCTTGCTTACGGTGGCTAAAGCAGTATTGGTCATGGTATTGACGGAATCATACTGGAAGTCCCTCCCGATCCGGAGAATGCGTTGAGTGACCAGCAGCAACTGAATCTGCATGAATTGGAGAGATTTCTTAAGGCTATTAATTGAGATAAGTAATCGTTAGTTAAAAGCTACGTGGCAAAATCTATGCATATACAGATGAAATTCATAGCTATCCCATATCGTAATGGAGGTGGGGTAGCTCAATACTTGTAAGGGAAAGACGATTCAGACAGATAGTGACATACAACATTTTTATGTTTTATCTTTTATGGGTGTGTTCGCTGAAGCTATTGAGCAGTATAAAGAGCTCCTTATGGGAATTAAGGATAGACAGGAATCTATCCTTTTTGAACGCGTTTTTGGTACACTTCGTTATCAGAGGCGGTTAACATCTGTTAGAAACGAAGTGATGAAAAAACCATTCTTGACTAGGCATCCGACATCTTATATCGATGGACAAAGCATTCTAGGGTTGCCGGTAGCCGGCATCATCATCCATACAGTGGATTCAAATACAAGGATTAAGTATACGAGATCACGGAACCGTTTATAGCTCTCAATATAAAATTGGTGCTGTTGAAAGGCTGTTAGTGGAAGGCATTCAAGATCCGCTCATAGCGTCTGGTTTTTCACAGACAGTTGCAGCAGAATAGGATAAGGTCGATCGCCTTTTATCCAGAACGGGATTTGCTCCATCAAATTTAGTACGCACATGGCATTATATTCATCCTATCAATGAACATTACGTTACTTTTAATAACGAGAGAAAAGCCTATTTTCAGCGCTCCAATATTGGTTATGTAACACAACCGGAATGTGTTCCAGCCAGTACCTGCATTGAAGGTAAATGCCGGAAAACCGGTTATAGTACCATGAATCTGTATTATATAAAGAAGTCGGATAATATCCGGATTATACGCGTATATAGCAGCAATCAAAAAGAAGTGGACAGCACCTCTTATCAATATAGCCCACCCCAGGGCTCTATAGGTACAAGCTGGCTTAGAGGAACTACAGATATCGGGAACAGCCAGTATTGATCTGGATGGCAACACACAATATATTGACAACCCGTTTCAGCAGATTGAAAGGACATTGCTGCTAATAAGGGGTTTGTTAATGCAAGCAGATATGGTTCTTGATAAACTTTCATACACATATATCGCACGATATTGATTTTTCCTCTTAGGCTATACCCTTAATTTTGTTGGGTGATGACAGGTCAAAAATTGACCATTTTTTGACTCAGAGATAAAAAGCTGTGAAAAACGTTAATATGAATAAAAACGCGGAAAAAGCCATCGGGAAAACCTTGGGAAGACGTTTGAACTCAAGAAAAACAAGGAACGTTAAGTAAAATGCGGGGTAGGGAATGGTTATCTTATCGAGGGGCAATCCTATGATCGGTATGACGGTTGCGTGTGCGGAAGCCGTGGAAGAGGCAAACAATTAAGGCGTAGAACTACATATATACTGAGTTTTTAGCAGACAGGGCATTTGGTGTGAGAAAAACCAAATGCCCTGCTTTTTCTGTTCCGAATGCTGTTTTGACAACATTTTGCCAACTACAGATTGAGATGTTTTTAAACTGATTCCGCTTTGTCTGTCGTCTGATAAAGTTGCTTCAGGATTCTCAGCCCCTCCTCGTTTATTCTGTCAGTCAGATGCAGATAAGTATAATAGTCACTGCAAATTTTATGACCCGGCCGTTCCTTTAAGAATTATGGCGGCGCCTCGTTCTCGGCCGGCATTGTGGCATGGGTGTGCCTCGGGGAATGAAAATTGAATTCCGGTTACTTTAGCTTTTGATGAACAATTTATGCCGTATGCTGCATCGTTCGCGAGCGGATAAAGATGCCATTATCTCACACGGAAATCATGCGGATTTTTTTGCCGTCACCTACCGTATTTAACGGGCGTTTATCGTTGATATATACGTGTGTATAATGCTTATTATAATATTCTCTCGCCCGCTCCTGCCCTTCTCCTAACCATTCATTTTCTGATCGTGCCAACATACGGGACGCGTTATGAAAATATTTTGTGATATGTTTGTGAAAGATTAAAAGCATAATTCATTTAATATACACAGGGTGTTGAAAAAACCGCTGCAATGCAAATCAGGCCGGACAGCAGAGGAAATCTGCCGTTCAGCCTGTTTCCTTGTCACTCGGACTTTGATAGTTCTTCGGTTAGTTTTAAAATCTGCGGTGCTATCTTTTCCCGCTCCTTTTTGGTAATACGGGTATACAGCGGATAGGAAACGGCTACGGCGACAATCCCGATGACGCCGATAATGATACCAGGGATGAAAAGCTGTTCCATCCAAACCATGGTACAGCACATGCCAACCCCCAATAGCAGGCAGCCTATGATACCCACAACAAGGGAGACGACCGTACCCTTCTTTGTCGCACTCTGGTCCAGCCGCCGCAGCTGTTCCATTTTGTCTTCGTTCTCTTCCGGAGGCAAATACCTTTTTCGGATATTGCGGATCTCTTCCTGCTGTTTGGCCGAATAGGTATAATTGAAGGTATCTTTCCTGTCTTGCATAATCAAGCTTCCTTTCTATTGAACAGGTTATTTCTATCATAACAGGCGATTGTTTGTGAAACGATAAAATTATGTTTCCGAATTGTTATTTCGCAGTTTTTTTAGCTGTTTGGTCGAAAGTACAATCATATAAATCGCCATTGCCAGGACAAAGGCGCACACCACCCCGCCAGAAACGCCGAGCATAATACGGCGAAACTCCGTCTCATCGCTGCCAAACTGGGCGAGCATAGCCGTCTCCAGCGAAAGCATGGAAACCAGTGCAGCAGTCAGGCTGATGACCTTAGCCGCCGACATTACAGGGCTGCCATGGCTCCGGTACTTGATTACATTGATAATCGCTGAAATCGTAATATAAAAGGTATACATTGCCATTGCATAAATCATAAGGCCGGGATAGGAAAAGCCCCGGTCCTGCGTCACCATATAGACGATAATGCCGACCAGCGCCTGGTTCATCAAAAGCAGGATGATGCCGCAGGCCCGGTAGCGCCGGAACTCGGCCGGAATGTCCTCCCCTACCGGTTTGCGGTGGACATACCGAACAAGCACCGCACGCATAGCGGAAAGCAGGGCATAGTAAAACGCAAGGGCTACAAACCACGCGGAACGATACCGGATACCGGAAAAAAGGTTCAGCGCAGCATACAAAAGGTTGACAAAAAGTCCGCTGTAAAGGGCAATTTCAGAGCGGAAAACAATATCCTCAAGCAATCGCTTTCCCAAAGGGGTACAGCGGACCTTTTTTACAAGAGGCATTTCCTTAATTCCGTTGCGTACCGATTCAATGATTTTGGGTAATCCCGTCACAGTAATGACCATCGCGTAGGCTGAGAAAAGGTAAGCCAGATAAGAGAGGATAGAATGATCTCCTATGCCAAGCATAACAAAGACAAAAATAAAAGAGGGAACGGCAATCAAAACCGTCGGCAACGGGGGAAGAAAAAAGATTTTTTTTAAAACTGCTTTAAGACGATCCATCCGACTCCCTCCTGAGCTTTACTGTAAAAGTACTGCCTTTTCCTACCTCGCTGCTGACCGAAATGTCTCCGCCCACAATGTCGATCACACGCTTTACCAGCGCAAGCCCAAGACCGTTGCCCTGTGTAGCGTGAGAGGTGTCTCCTTGATAAAACTTTTCGAACATGTGCTTGCCGACCTCCGGCGGAATACCACAGCCGGTGTCCGATACCTGTACAACCGCAAACTCACCCTCGGATTTCAAGGAAAGGGAAATCCTGCCATGCGGTTCTGTAAATTTGAAGGCGTTGGAAAACAGATTGTTCCATACCAAAGAGAGCAGCTCCGCATCCGTGTCCACCTGCACTTCCTCTTCCACGTCGGTTTCAATCTCCAATTCCTTATCTTCCCATGCCCCCTCAAAAGAGAGCAAACATTCACAAAGCTGTTCGCCTAAATCGTAAGTTTCTACCTTCGGATAAATCTGCTGGTTCTCCAGCTTGTTCATTTTCAAAATATTCGTGATCAAATTTGCGAGCCGGCGGGAGGTATTGGTGATGGCTTTGGCATATTCCAGTCGCTTTTCTTCCGATAAGTTCGGCTGTTGAAGCATAGTGCCGTAGTTTTGAATGACGGCCAGCGGTGTTTTCAGTTCGTGGGAGACATTAGAGATAAAATCCGTCCGCAGCGTCTCGGTGCCGGACAATTCCTCTGCCATTTGATTAAAGTAATCGGCAATTACATCAAATCCACTCATAATGTCCACGCTGCGAAGCGGTGGAATTCTGACAGAAAAGTCTCCCTTCATAATCTGCTCCGCCGCATTTACAATTTTCTTCACCGGGCGCTTCACCATAAATCTCCGCCGAATGCTGTCAATAACCGTACACACCAGACTCAGCAAAATCACATTCAAAAAAGTGACTTTAGCCGCGTTCTCTATATGTTCCTGTGTAAATTCCAGCTCTGTAGTTCTGGTCATCATGTTGAGAAACAAGATCATACAGCAAGTTATCACAAACGCCATCAGCAGGAAAAAAATAAGATACCGCCGGATTGAAAATAAAAACCGAACACTTCTCCTCGTTGCATCCTTCTTAATCATTTCAGTACCGCCTTATAGCCAAGTCCATGAACCGTTACGATCTCAAAGTCGTCGCAGTCTGAAAACTTATCCCGCAGCTTTGTCATGTACACATCCACCGTCCGGGGACCGGAGGAAGAAGCGCTGTCCCAAAATTCGTCCATAAGCTGGGAACGGGTAAAAGTCTTTTTCGGGTAGGAAAGCAGCTTATAGAGCAGGTTGAATTCCCGTACCGTCAAGGGAATTTCTTCCTCATGCAAATAGGCGGTATGCTCCTCCGCATCTAGCGTCAGGCTGCCCACCGTCAGTTTTTTGCTGGTAGCGATTTTCGCCCTTCGCAGCAGCGCCTCGATACGCAGCAACAGCTCGTCCAAGTCAATGGGCTTCACCATGTAGTCGTCAATGCCCATTTTAAAACCGCGCTGTTTAGATGCGAAATCGTCCCGTGCCGTCATAAACAATATAGGGATTTCTT
>DXYE01000124.1 GCA_019415985.1 Clostridiales bacterium | reverse complement strand
CGCCAGCCGGGAAGAACTTTACGACCTTGAGTCCCAGCTTCATCGCCGCCATGATTTCCGTCGGCGTCACGCAGCCGGGCGTCACGGCAACGCCGTTCTCCACGCACCAGCGGACGACCTCCTCGTCAAAGCCCGGCGAGACGATAAATTTGGCGCCGCACTCGACAGCCTTTTTGCACTGCTCGAGCGTGATGACCGTTCCCGCACCGACGAGCATATCGGGGCAGCTTTCCGCGACCGCCTTGATCGAGTCTGCCGCAGCTGCCGTGCGGAACGTGATCTCCATCACGTCCACGCCTCCGGCAAGCAGAGCCTTTGCCGTCGCGACCGCATCTTTTGCGTCGTCCAATACGACAACTGGCACGATTGCCGCAGATTGAAGCTTTTTAATAATTTGATTCATGATTTTGCCTTTCTTCCAAGATATTTCATAAACTTAGAAAGCAATTACACTAAAAGTTAATTGTATCCGGATCTCGCGCAACACTACCTGCCTGAATCGAAGCAATTGTCGAAACATCCTCATCAGAGAGCTTAAAATCAAAAACATTGATATTTTCGCGAATTCTTGAAGCGTTAATAGATTTAGGAAGTGGAATGAACCCCATTTGCAAGCTCCAACGAATACAGATCTGTGCAATACTGTGATTATACTTTTCAGCAAAATATCGCATTTCCTCCAACTGCAGAATTCGTCCTGTTCCCAGCGGACTATATGCCTCCATTACCATGCCGTGTTCTTGGCAATAAGAGCAAATACTTGTCTGCGTCAATCCAGGTGAAAGGCTAATTTGATTCACCATTGGAGCAACATTTGCAGTTTTTGCAAGTGCTTCAAAATGATGTTGGCGGAAGTTGCTAACGCCAATTGCTTTAATCTGACCCGATTCGTAAAGTTCCTCCATCGCCTTCCATGTAGCAGCATTCATCTCTTCCCAGTTATTTCGGCAGGAAATTGGATTTGGCCAATGGATCAGATATAAATCAAGATAGTCCGTCTTTAGCGCCTTCAGTGATTCTGCAAATGCGCGTTTCGTCTGTTCATAGCCATGATCCGGATTATTCAGTTTGCTGGTTAAGAATATTTCATCGCGATGTACACCACTCGTTTGAATACCTTCTCCGACCCCTTCCTCATTTCCATAGGCTGAAGCTGCATCGATATGGCGATAACCAGCCTCCAGCGCGGCACGGACAGACACCGCTGCAACTTCACCAGCAGGTGTTTGCCACGTGCCATATCCGATACATGGAATGTTAACTCCATTTACAAGATGAATCGGTGTATTCTGATTTAAGAATTCCATATCCGCTCTCCTTCGCAATCGTTCAATAGTAAAGCCAAATTATTTAATGTCTGTTGGTTGCATTACAACAGCCTTGTCAGGCTTCTTTTCCAAGATATGCATTGCGGACAACATCCGATTTAAGTAGCGCCTTTGCATCGTCGCTCATCACAATGGTGCCCGTTTCGAGCACGTACCCACGGTCTGAGATTCTCAACGCCATTCTCGCATTTTGCTCAACCAGCAAGACGGTAACTCCCAAATCTCTGATTCTTTGAATCATGTTGAAAATATCAGCAATGATCAAAGGTGCCAAACCCAAGGATGGTTCGTCCAAAAGCAGCAGCTGCGGCTTTGCCATCATCGCACGACCAACGGCGAGCATCTGCTGCTCTCCACCGGAAAGTGTAGAGCCGAACTGATTCCGGCGAGATTTCAAAACAGGAAACATGTCAAAAACGCGTTCAATTTCTTCCTGATTTTCCTTGTCACTGTTTAAATATCCCCCCATCATCAGATTATCATATACATTGAGGGCAGGAAAAATCAAACGTCCTTCCGGTACAAGTACGATCTTCTCTTTCACGATTTTTTTCGTGTCTGTTTTGGCGATATCACTCCCATGATAAAAAATATTTCCGCTTTTGATTGGTACAATTCCCATAATTGCGTTCATCAAGGTGGATTTTCCCGCACCATTTGAGCCAACGAGAGTAATAATTTCACCTTTCTTTACATCCAGATTTACACCTTTCAATGCCTGAATGCTGCCATAGTTTACAACAAGGTCTTTGATGCTGAGCAAGAATTCATTCATCGTCATCCACATCCTTTCCCAAGTAGGCTTCAATGACCACCGGGTCGTTACTTACGACTTCCGGTGTGCCATCTGCAATTTGCTCTCCATGGTTCAGCACATAAATCCGGTCGCAAATTTTCATAACAAATTTCATATCATGCTCAATCAGCATGATGGTATATCCCGCTTGTTTTAATTTTGCTACAATCTCCAGCAATTCGGCGGTTTCATTTTCATTCATACCAGCAGCCGGCTCATCAAGCAGCAATACTTTTGGTTCTGTTGCCAGTGCCCGAGCAATCTCCAATCTACGTTGAGCACCATAAGGGAGACTGTCTGGGTATTCATACCGCATTTCAGCCAGTCCCATCATTTCAAGCAGCTCAACCGCCCGTTTTTCGCACGCAGCATCTTCTTTCTTTTTTGACGCCGTGTTGAATAGGATTTGCACCAGCGAAGACTTCGTCCGCACGTGCATGCCGAGCATTACATTTTCAAGAATCGTCATCCGCTTAAACAAACGAATATTCTGGAACGTGCGCGCAAAACCATGCTCTGCAATCAAATATGGTTTGTATCCAGTGATATCTTCGCTGGAGAGAAAAACACTTCCCTGGGTTGGCTTATAAATTCCGGTAATTACATTGAATAACGTAGTTTTTCCTGCGCCATTTGGTCCAATGATGCCGACGATTTCTCCCGAATAGACATCGATATTAATATTCTGGAGCGCCACAAGTCCGCCAAATCTCTGCATAACCTGTTGCACACGTAATACTGCCTCAGCCATTTTTCTCCCTCCGTTCTGTCTGCTCGTGCTTTTTTAGCAGCCAGCTTTCTTTTAACTGTCTGAAGTTGTATTTTCCCATCAATCCACTTGGCATAAACAGTACAACAACCACCATAATCACGCCGTAGATCAGCATGCGATACTC
Organism: Clostridiales bacterium; assembly: GCA_019415985.1. Lineage (GTDB taxonomy): Bacteria > Bacillota > Clostridia > Oscillospirales > CAG-272 > CAKTAA01. The sequence continues at coordinate 4,498 of DXYE01000124.1, read as the reverse complement.
AGATAGTCCGCGCAGCAGTTCAGGCAGCAACGTGAGTACAATTGCACCAAGGAATGTTCCCGGAAGGCTTCCTAAACCGCCTAAAATAACCATTACGCAAATATTCTGAGATGCCGTACTGGTAAAATAGGTCGAGTCAATATAGGAAATATAGTGCGCAAAAAATGCTCCAGCCAATCCTGCAATCATTGACGAGATTACAAAGGTAACAATCTTATATCGGACAATATTGACACCCATCGCCTCCGCGGCAGAGTCATCATCACGAATTGCCAAAATAGCCAGACCGTATCTGGAATTCACCAAGCGGTAAATCAATAATGTAACCAAAACACAGATGGTCAGAATTATGTAGTAATAGGAACGCGTCGTTGCAAACTTTATGCCGAAAAACATAAACTTAGGGATTGCTTTGATACCCATAGGTCCGCCCGTCAAAGAAACCCAGTTGAGCATGACCATACGTACAATTTCGCAAAAGCCAAGCGTAACAATCGTCAAATAGTACCCCTTTAATTTCAAGACAGGCGTACCCAACAAAAAGCCGAATAGACCGGAAAGCAAAATAGCCGCCAAAAATGTAACTGTGCAGTCCATGCCAAAGCGTGTAGACAAAATAGCCGAGGTATATGCACCAATACCAAAAAACGCAGCATGTCCAAACGACATTTGACCCATATAGCCCATTATCAGATTCATGCCCAGTGCCAACACAACATAGACCAGCGAGAGTGTCGCCATCCTGATTACGTACTGAGTGGGCTGAAGCAGAGGAAATACAACAGCAGCCGCCAGCAGCACCAAGAGAATTACCTTCTGGTGCAATGCAATTTTTGTAAAGATTTTTCGAATCATCGCAATGCCCCCTACATTTTCTCAATTGTTGTTTTTCCAAGAATACCTGTTGGCTTAATCAGCAATACCATAATCAGTATCACAAACGCAATAGCATCACGATAACCGGAGCTGATATAAGAGGCACCGAGGGCTTCCGCCAGACCAACAATCAAACCTCCGATCATTGCACCGGGCAACGAGCCCACACCGCCAAGCACTGCCGCAGAAAAAGTTTTCATGCCAACGCTTGCACCAAGCGTTGTATCAATTGCACCGTAGTATGTGCCAACTAACGAACCCGCAAGAGAAGCCAAGACACCGCTCATAATAAATGTCGCAGAAATGACAAATTTCGTATCAATGCCCATCAGCTTTGCTGCTACAATATTTTGAGATACCGCCTGCATTGCTTTACCAAATTTCGTTTTATAAACCAACAGCGAAAATGCAAGCATGATAACTACGCAAATCGCAAAAATCAAAACCTGTGTTGAATTGATAACTAAACTTCCAACCTTAAGTTTTCCAAAATTCAAGAAGTTTGGAAATGCCTTTGTCTCCGTTCCGATGAAAATCTGAATCACGTTGTCAATGACAGTTGCAATGCCCAACGTTGTAATAAGTCCAGACATCTTCGGTGCGTTATCTTTTCTTAGTTTCCGTAGACCAATCACGTCAACGGAGTATGCCATAATGCCCACAAGCAGTAAACTGGCAACAATACTGATAATAATATTGCGCTTCAGCGCACCATAAACCAGAAGCGTAATATACGCGCCAGCCATATATAACGAGCCATTTGCGAAGTTGATGATCTTTAATACGCCAAAAACAAGCGAATATCCAATGGCAACCAGCGCGTATGTACTTCCGATGGCAATGCCATTGATAACTTGCTGCAGGAACATAGTTTTCACCCCTTTTAAACAGGCGGCGCAGGGACATCCTGCCTCTGCGCCGCCAAATTGTTAGAACTTATAAATTCTCCGCACGTTTTTATACATGATGTTTTCAGCCATTTCTCTGGCAAATGTTGCAGAAATGTAGTTTTTGTCCATGAGCTCTTGCAAAATATTGGCGAAGTAGCTGCGGAACATCTTTGCGCCCCACCAGATTCCGTCCGGAACCAGTCCTCCATCCGTGCCATACATCAACTTTGTTGTCGGTGCCAGTTCCAGCAGTTCTTTGATTTTCGTTTCTCCGGCATATCCGGCATACGGAACCATTGATGAAACATCGCCGTAGACATTTTCGTAATGGTTCATCAAGAATCCGAGTTCTTCGCAGAACGGATAGCCCGCATGAATCAAAATGAGTTTTGTGTCTTTATAGGCATTGATGACTTCATACATATTGAGCGGATTGCACTTGCCTAAATCACAAAGTGGACTGTCGCCAAACGCCGTATGTACCTGCATTGGAATATCAAGCTCCTGGCAGATCTCACAGGCTTTGCAGAAGCAATAGTCGCGGATAATTTTTTCGTCTGCTCTGCTTGTCCGATCGCACAAATACCGATAATACCCCTCACGGACTTCTTTTTCCGGCAGGACCTTGACTTCAAGCCCTGTTGTATATGCAATGATTGACTTGAGCGCAATAAGATCCTTCTCTTTTATCATTGCGCGCACATTTGCCTCATACCTTCTGGCAAATTCGTCAAAATCAAGCAGTTCTTTCTGCTCCAGAATGTCATTTGCAACCCATTCGATTCGATCCAAGGACTTGACTATGTAATCTTTCATGTCCTCTTTGCTGGCTGCAATTTCTTCCGGACGCAATGCATTGGCATGATTTACAGGGAAACCAAAATCTACAAGGAAACCAATCAGGTTCGCATCCGTAAACATATCTTTGAAATACTGAATGCGGTCTTCTGCTACTCGCTTTTCACGATATGCGATCAATTCCTCCGTTGGCGTGTTCATGTCGAGTCCAAAATAACCACGCAGAGCGTTGCAGAACATCTGAAATACAATAGTAGAACGAACACTTTCTGTTTTCTGGGGCAGCAGACTCAGTGTAACAAGTCTCTCAAAATAGGATGGATTTCTGGATGCGGGAAATGGGTGACAATGATTATCAATCAGCGGTATTTCGTTCAAATCAATTTTCATAACGATCTCCTTGTCAAATGCAACGTAACTTCTTGGATTATTCTGATTTATTCGTACACAACACCAGTGGATTTCAGAATTACGCCATCCACTTGCACAAATTTTCCATCTTCAACTTTCACGATATAAATGTCACGCATCGGCGTGCCGACATCGCTCATCGTAATTGTACCGGAAACGCCCTGCCAATCCTTCAGCGTGTAGATGTAGTCCTTAATTGCGGCACGGTCCGGTCCAAACTTCTCAACTGCTTCCAGCATAACCTTCAATGAATCGTAAGCCTGCGTAACATAGACATCAGGTTCTGTACCATTCTTCTCACGGCAGTATTCCGCCAATTCCAGATACTCAGGGTTTTCAGATTTCAAATTGAATGCGTTTTCCAAATAGATTCCATTTGCCAGATCGCCTACCGCATCCAGGAACTCCTGCTTCATAATCGTACTGCAGCTGACGATCGGAATGGTGTTGCCAAGGGTATCCAGCTGCTGTACCGCAAGAATTGCATCCGAGTACTGGCAGCACAGATAGATGCATTCCGGATTGGACTGCATGATTTTCGAAAGCATCGGGGTAAAGTCTTTTGTTGTTCCAGAAATATATGTTTCTGCTGCGGTTAATGTCGCGCCAAGTTCATCACAGCGCTGAACCGTCGCATCATACTGACTCAGTCCCCAGTCATCGTTGGAATACAGCATACCAATCTTGTTGTAACCAAGATACTGTACATATTCATCAACAATACGCAGCGGCTCATACGTTACGGGAAGCGTCATCGAGAAAATATAATCGCCCATTAGCGGAAGATCCTTATGGGAGCCATTCGGAGAAATCATCGGAATCCCAGCTTCTTCATAGACAGGCGCAGCCGCCATGGAACAACCGGAAGTCTGGCTTCCAACAACGCCAAGCAAGTCTTTATCTTCGACCAGCAAATTCGCAATATTCAACGTTTCTGTAGGATCCTGCTTATCATCGTAGACTTCAAGTTCTACCATCGCCCCATTAATACCGCCATTGGCGTTTGTTTTTTCGACAAGGTACTCGCATGCCATTTGATAAGCTAAGCCGTACTGTGCACCTGCTCCGGTTAAAGGGCCCACAAGCGCAAACTTTAAAATTTCGCCATCGGTCGCAGCAGTCTCCGTTGTCGTACTTGTTTTGTCCGTGTTGTCTGGCTGCTTGTCATTTGCAGCACACGCTGTAAACAGGCTGAGCAGCATCGCCAAGCAAAGTAAGCATGCAATTTTTTTCATTGTCTTTCCTCCGTTGTTGTTATTTTTTGATTCCTTAGCGCGGAATTGCATTCCACGTTTAAAGCATACACGTCTGTATTTATTTTGTCAAGAAGATACATAGGGTTAAGATTGTCTAAATAATTTGTCATTTTTTTAGTAATTCTGCTTGAATTTATTTTCTTGACAACAACAATACAATTCAGTATACTTGTCTCAGATTCCTTGTGGCGGAATATGTTTCCGCATTGTGCGTAATTTTAAATACTATATATTATGAACGAAAGGTGTTTTTGCCATGGATATGTT
>DXYE01000123.1 GCA_019415985.1 Clostridiales bacterium | reverse complement strand
TCCGCTGGCTTTCTCCTGCAGAGTTCACTGTCCAATATGTTTGACAAACCTACAATAAACTTTTCGGCTCTTGGGGAGCCATTTCCCATTTTCGTCCACTGCCCGCATGGTAAGCATGATATGGGCGTGGGGGTTGCCGTCCCCTTTGTCGTGGATGGCAAAGTCGGCAATCATGCCTTTGGAAACAAAAACTCCCGGCAGTAGTCACGGATAAGGTCAGCGTGTTGTTCCGATGGGATTTCCCTTGGGATGGCAAGCACGAACCTCCGGGCAAGCTGGGAGTTCCATTGTTTTTCCTGCGCTTCGGCGGAGTTCCATAGAATATTGCGGTCTGCAAACTCTGGCGGCGCATGGGGCGGGAGCATGATTTCTTTGTGGGTGACTTCGTTCTTGTAGGGATAATATTTCTGCTCTTGGTCGTATTCAGAGAACAGCTTCTGGCCGCTCTGGTAGGCGGCGGCAGAAACAGCGGATTCGTTATTACTCCGTTTGATGATGGTGATTTTACAGTGCGGGCATGGCAAGTGTGCGCCCTCCTTTCTCCCGGATTCCGGGCAAAAAAATAGCAGGATACCTTTTCAGATTTCCTGCTTGGGTGTGCCGCCGGTGGGCGGCTGGTATTCAGTTTTGAAAGTTCGGGTCAGGTTGGCCCGATAAATTAGGATTTGTCATTTTATTTAACTTCCTGACAAACGAAAACTCTCATAGTAGTTCAGCATATACTCATAAATATTTTTTGCTTGATTTTCATCGCCCCATGATAAAGAATCGTCAGCGTAGCATAACACTTTAAATGGCTCTATGTCTTGAATATGCTCTGGCAATTTTTCCCATAAGCTATACATTCGATTCGCAAAGAATTTTATATCCTTACAATTTGTATAAATGACCTCTAATTTGCTCATTAAAATTTTGCCAAACCGATTGAAATCAAAATTATTATAGTCAATATGCGTCCTCACATAGACCACGGCTTTTTTTATGTCTGTTTCCCATTCTAAATAGAGCAAATCATCATTTTCGGGATGGTTGAGAAATAATTCGTCAAGCCGTTTATAGTATTCACTTTCTGGTACTAATTCCTCTGAAAGTAAAATCATATAAGTCAGCAGCTCCTCCATAACAGCCTCCCAGATTCCAATTTGTCATTGACTTCATTATACTTCATCGTTTCAGAAAAGTATAGCGGCCTATTGTAAAACTTGCTGCCCGGGAACAACTTGCATCGCAAGGTGTTTCCGGGTGGCAAGTTCACAAAGGGGTAGCTGGCGGGGCCAGCGCAGGGGAAGTGTAACGTCCCCTGTGATGAAGTGTAACGTCCCCTGTGATGATAGGAGCGAAACGAAAATCATCTGCTGTCCGCAGGACGCCCCCGGCAGGGCGCAATGCACCACTTCCCGAAGTGGTGTATAATTGCGCCCTCTTTCAGAGGGGGAAGCCACGCTTACCGCTCTGGAAGCTATTATGACCGTTCCCGGTCTGGCTCTTTTCTCTTGGAATGGGGCGTTTTCTCCCTCGTCTGCGCCTTTGCTTCCGCCAGCCTGCGCCGGATTGAATTGTCCCGCTTCTGGATAAACCGCTGTCTGGTGTCAGCGATAAAGCGGCGGCACTCCGGCTCCGGGATAGCGTCCAGCTTTCGAATTGTGCTTTCCACAATCTCCCTCGCCTGCCTGTCACGAATGACCGGCACGATTTCCCGAAGTCCGGCAAGAGTTTCCTGTTTCGTGGCGGCGGCGTACTGGTAAACCATAGCCAGCTCGTCCTTTGAAAATTTCACATTCATTCCGTGTCCTCCTTTTCTGTGCCGGTTCCGGCAAATATCTGTTCTATGAGCTGCCGGGTGCTGTCCCGATGAAAGAGCAGCTTCAAGAACAGTTTGACCTGTTCCTCCGGCAAAAGCTCCGGGTGGGGCAGGTATCTTTCCAACTCCGCCCCTCTGGTACAGAGCCGGTGCGTCCGCTCTTTTCGGGTCAGCGTCTTTATCTGGTGTTCCAGAATCTTTTCCTCATGCTGCGCCCTCCGCAACTTTGCTTCGGTTTTCTCTATTTCCTGATTGAGTTTTTCCAGCTTTTCACTCATAGCGTCAGCCCTCCGTTCTGGGAATGAGTACATATATCTTGTTCGGCTCCCCAAAGCCTTGACGCACCCGCACAATCAGTCCGGCAGCTTCCAGCTCGTTTAAGGAACGCTTCACGGTCATGGTGCTGCGGGAGAGCGCCGCCGACAATTCCACAATCGGGAAACAGATAAATAAAATCCCGTTTATGTCCTCTATGCCATTTGCCAGAACATCGTCCAGCATACGGGCGTACATGATTTTTGCGGTGCTGCTGATCGGGAGCCGCAGCATGGCTCTCGGCAGAGGCATACTGGGCGGCAGGGGTGTGTCAATCGTCATAAATTCATATTCCATTCAGTTGGTGTCCTCCTTTTTCTGTTTTGAGCGTTTGGAAAGATAGCGGGGGCAAGCCACAATGACCGCCCGGAAGCTCTGCTTGCAATCATGCTGGCATTTCCGGCAAAGCTCGTTGTAGCTCCTGCGTCCACGCTCGTTTAAGAAGAAAGCAAGCTCTTTCTTCAACTTCTTTGACATTCTCGGCATAGTGCCTCCTTAATGAAAAATCCGCCCATGCTGGCGGTAACAGCCGCCGGTGGACGGATAGCAGATTTTTGTGTTGCATTTCGGGCGATTTTCAGGGAAATTCAAGCCATAGAGCCGCCCGAAAATCCCCCGTGGTATTACGGGCAGGGTAGGCTATACCTTGCCCGATTGTTGGTTTTTGGTATCGTTTTGGTGTCCATTTTGCCGGTTCTCCCCGGTGTCGTTCCTGCCCCCGATTCTCACGGCGGCGTTTCGCTCCCCTTGGTACGCTCGCTGCGGTCAGGGTTCCTCCATTTCCCTGCCGCAGGTCACGGCGCTACATCTCCGGGGCGCATATCCCACACAAGCCGGTCATTCGGTTGAATTGATTCACCGATGAACTACTTGTATGATAGAACATTTTTGTACCCTGCTCCGTATATCCATAAAGTAGGAAATCCAGCTGAAAATCGAAAATTTCCACGTTCTCGGAAATGGTGTGGTATAATCTTTAGAGAGCAGCGGGGGAGCCGCCGGAAAGGAGCCATTCGCCTATGAAATCACGCCTTAGCATACAGGAACGGCTAAAGGATTTACGCACAGAGAGAAAGCTGAAGCTGGAAGAACTATCAAACCTGACCGGCATTTCAAAGTCTGCCCTTGGCAGCTATGAAGCGGACGATTACAAAGAAATCAATCATGGCAACCTCGTTATTCTGGCGGACTTCTACGGGGTGTCCCTTGATTACCTGCTGTGCCGGACAGAAAACAGGGAGCAGGTAAACACGCCCTTAATGGAGCTGCACCTGAATGATGAAACAGTGGAGCTTTTGAAAAGCGGCAAAATCAATAACCGTCTGCTCTGTGAGATTATCACCCACGGAAAGTTTGAGCGGCTGATGACCGATACGGAAATTTACATAGACGGTCATGCGACCGCCCGCTTCCGGGATATGAACGAAGGGCTGGAAGAACAGCGGCTTGCCCTCATTCAGAAGCACCGCTATGTGGACGGGGATTTATATTCGGAAACGCTTCTTGCCGCCCAATTAGAGGAAGAAGATTTTTTCTGCCATATAACGCATAAAACATGGGATTCCATTCTCCACGATATACGGAAAGCCCATGAACACGACATTGACAGCACGCCGGATTTCTCCCTCGCAAAGAAAATGGCGCAAGATATTCAAAACGCCCTGAAATTTCCCGGCGACCACCTGACAAAAATCTGGAAAGTCATTTTAAATATGCTGGGTATCGACTTTGACAAGCTGCCCCCTGATGAGCAGAAAGTCTTGAAAAAAGTGCTGGCAAAATCGCCGGTCATTAAAAACAATCCTTTGAATTTCCGGCGCAGGAGAAAATAAAAACTGCCGTTGTTGGAATTGCGGTTCCTGCAACGGCAGCGCCTTTATTCGCTGACATATTCTATATCAATCCTGAAATCCCCGCTGTCATAGCTGACAGCCAGCCCATAGCTTCCGATTTGAAGCGTTTCCTCGTCCTTGACCGGATAAAAGGCTTTTTGTTCTGCGTCAAAAAGAACAACTTCCTCCAATAGCTGCCCGTCAATCGTGTTTAGAATCTCCCTGATACAATCGTCACAAAAAACAGACTTCATCTTGTGGGCGCTGACAATCCGCCGCCCCCGGAAAATCTCTGCATAGCCGTCTTGTTCTCCCGGATATGATGTTACATGAATACTCGCTTCGCTGATTTCATCATAACCAAAGGACAGGCGCATACCGCCGTATTCATCATCCGGGCTTTCGTCTGTGTGATACACGTCAAGGGAATAGGTTTCTCCTGTATTGACACAAACAAGAAATGCCTGTGCCGGATAGCTTTCCTGGCAGGTGGGGCAGCTCTCGGACGTGTTCGGAATGTACTGTATCAAATTCTCCATATCCCTGCCGTATTCACTGAATACCAAATCATGGCGGATAGTCTGGGCTATCTCGTCATACTCGTCCTCGGTGGCGGTGGCAAAGTAGGTTGCTATCATATTTAGTGTTTCTTCCACGTCCTGCTCATACTGGCGGTTGTTACGGATATTCCCGATTGCAATTCCAGCCATACATAGAACCGCCGTGAACGCACACATAAGAAATGAGCCGCACCAGATACTTTGCTTATCTGACCGGCTTAGGTGTTGTGTGGAATCTTCCTCCTCCTCATAAACGAACCAAAATTCCCGCCATGTTTCCTTTACTTTTTCCCACATTCTTTTCATCTCATGCCCTCCGTTTAGCTATTAGCTAATATAACATAGTCTAACAGAATCTATGATAAATGACAATCATATTATAGGCTTATGGTGTACAAAATAATAACTGACAGCTAACAAACGGGTGGTGGCAATGGAGAGAAAAGGATTAGGAAAGCGTATCAATGAGGTACGAAAAGACCGGGGCTTTACCGCAGACAAGCTCTCGGAATTATGCAATATCAACGCAACGTATCTTCGCCAGATTGAGGGCGGTGTGAAAATGCCCAGTCTGCCGGTATTCATAGATATTTGTAACTCCCTGCGGATTTCCCCTGATTATCTGCTTCAAGATGAATTGGAAGAAAACGAAATCAGCAAAATCAAGGAGCTGGAAGCACTCTGGAAAGACGTGTCGCCCAGCAAACAGGAGCTTGCCGTTGCTATGATAAAAGCGGTGTTGGAGCATAATGAACAGTAGGACAGCCAGCCGGTTCCGGCTGGCTGAATTGTTTTTTGTTTAAATGATATAGAAAAGCCCAGAACGGGCAACTTCACAGCTTCCCGCTCCGGGCAATATCCTTTTATTCTATGTTAAGAGGTGCCGTTATCCCTCGATGGCAATGTATTTCTTTTTTTCAGCTTCCGGTTCTTTCGCTTCTTCTTTTGGAATGTTAATCTTCAATACCCCGCTTTCATATTTTGCATGGATATCGTCCTCTTTCACATTCTCGCCGATGTAGAAAGAACGGCTCATACTGCCTGCATAACGTTCCTGACGTACAAATTTGCCTGTTTCTTTTTCCTTCTCATCCTTGTCAAGGCCCTTTGCGGCGCTGATTACCAGATAGCCGTCCTTCAGTTCCAGAGTAATCTCATCCTTCTTGAAACCAGGCAGGTCAATATCCACCTCATAATGGTCATCGTGCTCCTGCACATCCGTCTTCATCATTTTTGCTGCATGGTGCCCGTATAACTTCCACTCTGCTTTACGCATTGCTTTATCATCAAATGACGGGAACCCCCAAAAATCATCAAAAACATCATCAAATAAGTTTTCACCAAAAACACTAGGTAACATCATAAGTCATCGCTCCTTTTTTAATGTTAAAACCGAATTGTCAATCAGAACCAAGAATACTTGGGAAGAAATCGGAACCTCTCATCTGTTCCGTTTCCCTTTCCTTTGTTCTATCTGTGTTAGAGCACGCTTGTTAGCATTTGTCAATGGTGAGTGCTAATTTTTTTGTGAACTTTTTGTGTCCTCTTAAAAAGCGAATCATAACCATTTTTTCTTTTTGAATTTCCAAATTAACGCTGCGACTGTCACAATGCTCACCAGAATTACCAATGGATATCCATATTTCCATTTGAGTTCCGGTATATGTGAAAAATTCATCCCGTACCACCCTGCCAGAAGCGAAAGCGGGAGAAATATTACTGTCACCACTGTAAAAATTTTCATCAGATCATTCTGCTCAATCGCCAGCTGGGATTGATATGCTTCCCGGAGCTGGGACACCATTTCCTGCAAATTCTTAACGGCACTCAGGTAACGGTCCGTTCTATTCCTCAAAGTCATCAATCTGCGGACTCCGTCTTCGCTAAATAGTTGGTTGTCATTCACGGTCATTTCATCAAAAATGAAATTAAGCTGCTCATAGTAGCGTTTCAGGCGCAACAGTTCCTGCCTCCATGCAGTAATGTATTTCAAATAGGATGCCTTGTCGCCGGACAGCACCTTGTCTTCATTATTGCTGATTTCTTCCTCAAGATTATTCAAAAAATCCATGTCTCCTTTCAGCAGTAACGAAAAAAAATGGTAGAAAAGCCGCTCATTTGTTGCTCCTTCTTCCCCTGTCATCGTACGCAGAATCATATTTGCTTTTTCTTCTGCCTCAGAGGTTTCACAAAATACCAGCAAATCCTTTCCGTCCAGATATAAGAGCATCTTAAAATCCTCTTTTTTTTCACTCTGAACATCGTACCAGTCAAATGCAAGGATATCGCAGTCCTTAAAACACTCAAAACTGTCCGTAATCTGTTCATCAATATACCGAAGAATCTTTTTATCCATATAAGGAGCAGCTTCATCGGTTTTTGTAAATGAAAATACTTTGTACATTTATCCTCCACGTCCTAACTTTGTTATATTTTCAATGTTGGAATATTGCTATTCTTCAGCAAGGAATTTTCGACTTTTTGATTCTATCTTCTGCTTCACCAGAAGAAGATTTTTCTCGTTCCAGTTCAATCACATCTGAAATATCACAATCCAACGCCCCGCAGATACGAAGCAGGGTTTCCATGCTGATATGCAATCCCTTTCCCATATTGGCAATCTGGTTTGTGGTGAGTCCTGCGGCAAGCCGCAAGTCCTCTTTTCTCATGTTCCGCTCTTTCAATGTATTCCAAAGCGGTTGATAGCTTATGTGCATTTATCGTCCTGCCTTTCTCCCAGTGCTGGGGTTCGTGCTTCCCATTATAGCAGTTTTCTTGCTAACTCGCAATATTTCTTGACGGCTCGCCGGTTCCGTCTGGATTGTGCTTTTCCTTTCCGCTTTTATTTACATCTAATTAGCCATAAGCTGCTTAATGCCCTGTGATTTTGCCGCAGGGTTGTCCGACCCGTAACCTTCCAGAAGGTTGATGACACCCCACACCGCCAGACCGGCGCCAAGAGCCATGACCAGAATTTTAAGAATGTCGATTGCCTGATTGAAAAATTCCATA
>DXYE01000122.1 GCA_019415985.1 Clostridiales bacterium | reverse complement strand
TGGAGGCGTTTGAACATCTGAATTACCGTGAACGGGCAATGGTATCCGCACATCTCGGCTTTTGTATGGAATGCTATTCCATTTATTATTACGATGAGAATGATTTGGACGAGGACGGCAAGCCACAAAAGAAACCACGCTCGAAAGAAGCGTTTATTGATATTGCGATAGATCACGGCTTGGCATCGCCCGATACCGCAGACAAAACCTACCGCAAAGCATTACAGAAAATGAAGCTGGAACTAATAAAACAAGAAATCTACTGAGAATAGAAACGAAAAAAGCCCCGATGCGATCAGGAAATTCTGAACACATCGGGGCTTTGCTATACTCAAAATCCGCACATTCGATTAAGCGATATGAATCAAAAGTGATAATGTCTTAAGTAATCAAAAGTGAAAATGTCTCAACTAGTTGCACGACATTATCTCGCCATGTATCATCTCCTTTGGAGGTGGTCATCATTAGAAAGGTTGATCTCACTATGAATGAACAAAAAAAGTATGAAGTTATCAAAAATCTCCTTGACTCCGACGGCAATAAAAACAGAGCCGCTTTTCTGCTCGGCTGCTCCAGGCGCACCATCGATCGCCTGATCAACTCCTACCGTCTTAATGGCAAAGCCGCTTTCTCTCATGGCAATAAAGGCAGATCTCCTTCTTTTGCTCTCTCCCATGCCCAGAAAAAGGCTATCGTTTTACTCTATGTCAACAAATACTTCGACTGTAATATTTCCCATTTTACTGAGCTTTTAGCCAGAGATGAAAATATCCATATCTCTCAAACAACTGCCCGTTCCATTCTCCTTGCCGCTGATATCCTTTCTCCCAAAGCTCACAAACGCACGAAAAAAGCCTTCGTAAAGCGATTGCAGGAAAAGAAGCAGGCTGCCTGCTCTAAAAAAGAGAAAGACTCTCTCTCCCATGCCATTCTCGCTTTACAAGATGCCCATCCCCGCCGCCCTCGCAGCAAATACTTCGGTGAAATGATTCAAATGGACGCCTCCTTCCACCTCTGGTTCGGCGAGGAAAAGACTTACCTGCATGCTGCCATTGATGACGCCACCGGTACGGTTGTCGCCGCCTATTTTGATAAACAGGAAACTTTGAACGGCTATTACAATCTTTTCCATCAGATCCTGACGAACTACGGCATTCCCTATATGTTTTACACCGATCGTCGTACTGTCTTTGAATACAAAAAGAAAAACTCCCCCCATTTGGAAGAGAATACTTTCACACAGTTTGCTTATGCCTGCAAACAGCTCGGCGTTGCCCTGAAAACCACCAGTGTTGCTCAGGCAAAAGGCCGCGTAGAAAGACTGTTTGGCACCTTACAATCACGCCTTCCAGTCGAAATGCGACTGGAAGGCATTACCACAATCGAGCAGGCAAACGAATTCTTAAACTCCTACCTAAAAGAATTCAATGCACAATTTGCTCTTCCCATAGATTTTACTAAATCCGTCTTCGATAAGCAACCGGAAGATGAAAAAATTAATCTGTTTCTTTCTGTTCTTACCGGGAGGAAAGTGGATCACGGCCATTGCATTCACTTTGAAAACAAACTCTACAAACTTTTAGATGAAAACGGCATACACTCTCCCTTTGTAAAGGGAACCGATGTTCTCGTTGCAAAAACCTTCAACGGGTCCCTGTTTGCTTCGGTATATGACAGAATTTATGCCCTGGTTGAAGTCCCAAAACACGAGGAGGTTTCCCGTAATTTCAGTACAGATGCCGAGTTTGCAGAATCAAAGAAGCCGAAGAAACAATATATCCCCCCTATGAATCATCCATGGAGGAAAGATAATTTCATGAAGTATGTACGCATGATGGAGGGGCGCGAAGAATTCTGGGCCTGTTAGCAGAACGAATCAAATCGGAAAGAACTATTGCTGTCACAAAAGGTTTTTGACAAGGAACAGAGGTGTGACAGGCTGTCTTGCTATGACGATAATGGCATTTCCTTCACTGTCCAAAGCCATAGGAACACACTTCAGAGACTTATTGTCAGCATTGTCGTGGAATTATCAGCTCTTTTTATTTTTTAAGCCCCTTATCGGGGCTGATGTTTTAATATTTTTGAGACATTTTCACTTTTGCTTGACACTCAAAATCCGCACATTCGATTAAGCGATTGTCTTTTCCTAAAATAGAGAAGACAATTCTTGAATCATACTTTTCGGGTAAAATATATCCGGAGGTAAAAAGAGATGAAAGGACGAATTTTAACAAGTGAAGCAATACAAAACTTCAAAAAATATCTGAGAGAGGAGGAAAAAAGCGAAAATACAATCGAGAAGTATATGCGAGATGTATGGGTATTTACTACATATATGAATGGTGCGGAGATCACAAAAGAATCGGTTATCGCTTATAAAAGCAACCTGATCTCTGAAAACTATGCGGTGCGGAGCATAAATTCCATGCTGGCAAGTCTGAACAGCCTGTTTGTGTTTTTAGGCTGGATGGATTGCCGAGTGAAGTCAATCAAGCTCCAGCGACAGATTTACTGTCCCGAAAAAAAAGAACTAACCAAAGCGGAATATATGCGGCTTGTAAATACCGCAAAGCAGAAAGGTAACGAGCGGCTAAACCTGATCTTGCAGACTATCTGCGGCACAGGCATTCGTGTCAGCGAACTGCAATACATAACGATGGAAGCGGTAAAACGCGGCGAGGCAGTTGTTTCCCTCAAAGGTAAAACACGGTCTGTCTTTCTTGTCAAAGAACTGCAAAAAAAATTGCTCCGCTATGCAGCAGAGCAAGGGATAAAGTCAGGTTTAATTTTTATTACCCGCACAGGCAAGCCATTAAGTCGTACGAATATCTGGCGGGAAATGAAAAGCCTTTGCGAAAGTGCGGGTGTCAATCCGCAGAAAGTTTTTCCTCACAATCTACGCCATCTGTTTGCAAGAGTGTTTTACAGTATCGAAAAAGATATTGCCAAGCTGGCAGACATCCTCGGTCACAGCAGTATCAACACTACCCGTATTTACATCATTTCCACCGGCATCGAACACCGCAAACGCATGGAAAATATGCGGCTGATTTTATGAAAAAAGCCGCCCTGATCGGCGGCTGAGTACATAATGCAGTTTATGTTGTAAATTGATACACCAACCCCATTTTATTGACGCTATTATATCATGGATTGCGGGAAATTACAAGCTGATTTGCGAAGAAAAGTATGATTTGTCACGAATTTGTCAAAAAATTTACAGCACAAATAAGCCTTGCTATTTCCTTTTTTGAGGAAACGGAGGAAGGCTTAGCTTGTTGCGTTTATTTTTAGCATGTTGATTCTGGTTATGTATTGTTCCTACACCTGTTTTACAACATAAACTGCATTATGTTGTAGTTTAAATAAGGCGGTGGTGCATGTATGAAGGAAATGATTTGCAAGTGCGGCGGAAAATTAACAGATGGAAAAAATGGTAAATTAATATGCGAAAATTGCGGAACCTCTTATTTGATCGGTATGGATGACCAAGGTGAACCTTTTACATATCAGCAAATCGAAAAAAAGCAAATTGAAAGCGGCAAAATTGCAAAAAAAGCGGAACACATACCTTCCAAGCTGATCACAGTACGGGAAATCAATTTAGGTGCAAATATAGAAACTGATATTGCAAAAGAAGCAGTTAATCTCAGCCGGCATGAATCGATAAATGTAATTGAAAGCTTTTTAAAAACCGGCGAATGGGATGCAGCGCAGACACAAATAAATAAGCTGTTGCTGGAAGACGCAAATTCTTCTGAAGCAAAATGGTTCAGTCTTATGTGTGCAAAATATGCTGTAAGCGATGAAGATTTACTGTCTAAGCTTTCTGATTTTTCACCGGCAAATGGTGTTTTGCTCGATGAAATATTAGCGTATGCTTCGCCCGCTTTTGCCAAAAAACTTATTTGTCTTTTTATGGACGGCGCATATCTGAACGATTCTATGTCTTTCAATATATTATCGGTGATATTACCGTATGCCCGTAATGAGGCCATTTTTAATAATAGCGAGTTCGAAAATAGGATTGCGGTTACATTTGATAAAGTAATCAACCGAGTATTCTGCAATACCTTCGACTTTCTGATCCAAAACGCTTTACCTGCCGATGATGTGGATAGATATATTGATTATGTTACGAAATTTGCTGATCGGTGTCAGCCATTGCAGGCACAGAAATATTATTCGATGGTTCTTGACGTCAATCCCGGTAATTTGGACGTTCACAGGAAATTATTATTTGCGGATCTCGGCTCAGATGCCAAGCCTGAAAAGATAATTGCTGATTTTGAAGCGATGGCGCAATATGCGCAGGATATCGACACAGAGGTCATTTCTGTTTTGAATTTTCTTTGCGGAGAAACCATAACGACGGAAAACAAAAGTGATGCATTTTGGAAATTAATGGGGTATCATTCTGATGCACCTGAAGCTTTAAAAGGACAAATTATGCGTTATGCTTCGCTTTTGCTTGCTTCATCTTTGTGGAACAGGGCAAGAGATTACTATCATTACATTCTTACGATAGAGTCTAAAAATGCAGATGCATATTTCGGATTGTGCCTTGCAAGACTGCAAGCTAAAAACAAAGCGGATATTATCAATAAGAAAGAATCAATATCTGGATGTCCCGAATTTGCAAAAAGTCTGGCTTTATATAAAAGCAGCAACAATCATGCAAGGGTGAAAGAATTAGAAGCATTGATAAGCAAACAAAAAAACATGCAGAAAGGAAAGAAAATTTTACTGATCGCTGCCGCTGTCGTCGCTGTTATTTTGCTTATTGTATTTATTGGCAGGCAGATATCCGATTATCAGAAGTATTCTATTAATAACATAATAATCGAGCTCGTTGAACCTGCGCAGGAACCGATCATCGAGCTTGAACTACAATTTGATAACGGCTGCAAGGTCGAGATATCCACTTTAAGCACGATTATTCGTTTTTATGATTCTGAAAATACAGAATTATGCTCTGTAAATGTTGATTTTGAACGTTTAGAGGCGGGAACAACCGGCACCTCTGCTGTTAACTTGGACGACAAGAGTCAGGAAGCACTTTATTACTATTCGTTTGATGAGTTAAAAGTGACGATTACTATTACGGAAATAAGTTATTGGGACTATACATCCGATTCTTTCGGCGAAGGAAAGGAACGCGTGTTAAAAGAAGCTAAAGAAAGTTCGCGCAAGGACGAAGTAAAGAAATTGTTTGAAGAAGCACTCAGCACCTTTGACGCTGTGGATTTGTCTGCAAATGACTATCAGCAGCAGCTTCTTTCAGCTTCTGAAAAGCTGGACGAAATCTGGAACGATATCGCTCGTTCTCCTGAACTCAGCAATGAAATGTATGAACATGCAAAGGACTATTACGCAAACAATGAGTATGAAAAAGCTTACTTTTTCTTCACCATGCTTTCTACTATAAATTATAAAGACAGCTTACAACTTGCCGAGGAAAGTTACATTGCGGCGTCCTCCGCAAGCAATGCACCGTCAACTGGAAATGCCACATCGGATGATCTGAGCAACGAGCTAATATCGCCGCATGCCGTATTGGGTATAACCGGCAGGGAAATTTCTCCTGTTAATGCTAACTACTTTTCAGACGGCAGCAATTTATACATGGATCATTCGGCTATTCTTGTTATTGAAACAACTCCCGGAACTGATGCGGCAGATAAACTGCAAGCTGGTGATGTACTGGTTTCTCTGGATGGCACATTAGTAATGAGTATGGACGACATAACATCTATTTTACTGAATAAAGCTCCAGGCGACATTGTGAAAGTAGAATTTTACAGGCAAAACAGTCCTGCTGAGCTCCTTACGGAAAATATTATACTTAGTGATTCATAAATATGGGGAAAGGATGATACATTTATGGCAAATTTCGTTATCGAATGTCCGGTATGCGGTAAACCTGTTCAGGCAGGGACAGGGCTGTTCTCAAAAAAACAGCTGAGGTGTGCATGCGGATATGTGATCAATGTAAACTCTGAAAGAATAACCAAAGATACATGTCCACATTGTGGGAATGATGTAATCTACGACAGAACAAAAAAGGATTCTGCAACCTGTCCTGTATGTCATACGAAAATTTACGCTGGTACGGAAAAAATAAAACTCAAATGTCCCTCCTGCCAAACCGAATTAATGGCGGATAAAAACGCCAAAACATATACTTGTCCTCAGTGTAAAAGCTTGATCGACGTGCAGGCTACAATCGCTAAAGCAAACAGTAGCGGGAAAACAAGCGTCATCAAATGGGATATGGGGATGAACGATATTTTTGTATATCGGCATCCGGTTGAAAATTTTAACATAGGTTCTCAGCTGATCGTGTCAGAAGGTCAAAAGGCTCTCTTTTTCCGAAACGGAAAAGGATTGGATGTTTTCGGTCCGGGCCGACACATCTTAGAAACACAGAAGCTGCCGCTGCTGGAAGATATCTTGAAATTCCCGACAGACGCAGACTTGACCTTTGATTCCAAGGTGTATTTCGTCCGTACCAACCGACTGCGTGTCAAATGGGGAATACCGGAACTGCCTTTGCGCAATCCCGGCATGAATTTTTATGTAAAAATCGGTTTCAGCGGTTCCTGTGAGGTTCAGTTGCTCGATGATAACGAAAGCGTTCGCAAGCTGGTTTATATGATACGCCAATCGTCTGCTGGAGAAAACACGGAACCTGTGGCCGTGGGCGGCGAAGAGAAATATACCTCGCAATATTTATCGGAAAAATTCAGAGATGTTATTACTACCCGCCTGTCAACCATGATGACGAATTTTATACAGGTAAACAATATAAACATTCTGGACATTGAATCGCAGAAAACCACGATATCGGAATTTTTCCGCAACGATCTAAATAAGGTCTTTTCCGAATATGGCCTGGAAATCCCGCCGATGCTTTTTAATGTTACAGCGATTCGCATGCAAAGGACTCCGGAGGTCGAACAGTGGATTAGGCAGGAAGCCGAGCGTGTGACGAAAGTGCGTGAGCAGGAAGTCCTGCAAGCAGAAGCGGAAGCAGCGCGGGGGAGGATTCTTGTGGAAGAACAAACCGAGGCGCAGCGCAAGATCCTGCGTACACAGGGAGCCGGAGAGGAAACCAAGATCACAGCGGCGGCAGAATCCGAAGCTGTCAAACTTGGCGCGCAGGGCGAGGCGGAAGCTGTTCGGCTCACCGGTCAGGCGAGCGCGGAAAGCTATTCTGCACAAGCCATGGCGGAGGCCGAGGAAATGCGCGCAAAAGGCTATACCTACGGGCAGGAAACCGCACGGCAGATTGGCCTGGAGGCTATGCAAAATGGCTTGCCCGGTACTGGCGAAGGTGCAGGCTCCGCCGCTGGTGGTATTGGAAGTGCTATGGGTGACATGATTGGTCTTGGCGTGGGGCTGGGCGCCATGGGCGAAGTTGCCAGCATGACAAAAGGTATGATATCTCCCATCATGAGCAATATCAAAAATGCAGGCGATATCGACAATGGACAAGCCCCCCCGCCATCGACGAACAAGGTCGCAGCTTGGAACTGTTCCTGCGGCAGAAACTGCATTACCTCTAAATTCTGTCCAGAGTGCGGTGC
>DXYE01000121.1:2495-7781 GCA_019415985.1 Clostridiales bacterium | reverse complement strand
GCAAACCCTCTGTGCAAAGGAAATGTATGATGGTGCTGCCGAAACAACCGGTATGCGTCCAATGCATCATTTCTGCGGCGGTTATACAGGTACAGGCGCTTTCACTGCCGCAACAACCGGTGACTCGGGCGGCGAGCTCAAGACACTTGCGTGGATTCTCAACTGCGGCCTATCCGGTATATCCAATATTACCTGCGACATGAATATACATACAAAAAATACAATACATTACTGTTTCTTTACGGCCTGGTGTCAGCTCAACAGTTGGGCGGGCTTTGATCACCCCTGGTGGGCAGGCGACGAGATGGAAGCATTCTTTGCTTTTTACGACCGCCTGCGTTACCGGCTGATGCCGTATATCTATTCCGCAGCAATCGAGGCGAATTTGTATGGGATGCCTATTGTTCGCGCCATGCCGCTCATGTATGACGATGCAGAGGTTTCAAACACCGTTACGCAGTTTATGTTCGGAGAGCAATTCCTTGTTTCTGCATTCTCAGACAGCATTTTCCTGCCGGGCGGATCGATTTGGATCGACTATTGGACTGGGGAGACATACGAGGGCGGCCGGGAGCTTGCTCTGCAGATTCCAGAAAATCGCGGCGGCGCACTTTTCGTGCGCGGTGGAGCTATCATTCCGACACAGCCCCCCCGGATGTTTACCTCCTGCGAGGACGAGCCCAAACTGATTCTGGAAATTTATCCCTACGGGGAAAGTTCTTATACCCTGTTTGAGGATGACGGTCTCTCTCTGGAATATCAGGACGGAAAACGTACGGAAACCCAAATTATTTGTCAGGCAGACAGGCACGGCTGCACCATCACCGTAGGCAGCCGAAAAGGCGCGTTTAACGGAATGTGCAGCGATCGATCCTATCAAATACGATTGTTCACAAAAGTAAAGCCGCATGAGGTAAAAGTAAACGGATCTGCGGCAGATTTTCAAATGGATGGTCCTTTTCTCCTGGTTGAATGTGGTGCCTCAGATGTCATCGACATTCATTGAGTCTGAAAACAAAACTTCTCATAGCCCCGGTGTTAACGGTTCCGCAGCACCGCATGCGGTGCTGCGGAACCCGTTTCACCTGTCTGTTAGATTCAGCAAATTAAAGCTGATGAAAGGAGTCCCATGAAGCGACATGATGCACGTATCATTCTTCTGGAATTGATTTTCGAATCAGGTTCCCGAAATGATATCGCTCCCGCTGAAATTTTTGAAACAGCGAAAAATACCCGCGATATACCAGAGGATCCCTATATCCGAGATTCTTTTTTCGGTTTGCTAGAAAAAAGGGATTTTATCGATCAAACAATAGAGACGAACGCAGTCGGCTGGAGGCTTGACCGAATGGCAAAGGTTTCCCTTGCCATTATGCGAGTGTGCGTCTACGAAATGTTTTTTGTCAATGATGTTCCAGCGTCCGTAGCTATAAACGAAGCCGTGGAGCTCGCCAAGGCCTTTGATCATGATGCCGCGCCGTCTTTTATCAACGGTGTAATGAACGCAGTCGCAAAGAAGAACGCCCTGCTGTGACAAATCTCCCTTTCTTTTGCGCTGTCGAATGAATATAATATTATATTGATTTAAAGTTTAGACTTATTTATATAGAGCGGAGCTATCATATTTCTATATTTTTTCTATATTTTTCTATATTCAAAACCGGTCGAGGAATCTTTCCTGTGACGCTGGAAAATCAAATCAGCACACAGCAGATGATTCGGATTCTGTATAATGTTAAGGTTTCTTTGAATTCTGAGCATAAAACAAATACTGTTTTTAGTAAGTCAGGACAATGAAATGAGCAATAAAATGGAAGTATTTTTAGGGATCGATACCAGTAATTATACCACATCGGCAGCGCTGTGCGATTTTGAAGGATCTATCGTCACACAGCAAAAAATACCGCTTGCCGTCGCCTGCGGACAGAAGGGACTGCGTCAGAGTGACGCGGTTTTTCAGCATACGGTAAATCTGCCCAGAGTTATGGAACAGTTGTTTGGAGATTCAGAGGGTTATCATATTATGGCAATAGGGTATTCACGAACGCCGCGCGATACAGAGGGATCTTATATGCCTTGCTTTCTTGCTGGTGAAGCGGCTGCGAGATCTTGTTCCGCCGCACTGTCCATTCCTGCGTTTTCCTTCTCTCATCAGAGCGGACACATCATGGCTGCAATGTATTCTGCCAATATGACGCTGGATCAAAATCCATTTCTGGCTTTTCACATTTCCGGAGGTACGACGGATCTGTTATATGTCGAATACAAGGACGGTCAGTTCATATCTAAAAAGATAGGCGGATCGCTAGACTTACATGCAGGTCAAATCATCGACAGAGTCGGCGTAATGCTCGGCCTCTCTTTTCCCGCCGGTCCTGCGCTGGAAGCTCTGGCTGCTGCGTGCAATACTCCTGCTCCCAAGCCGAAAACCTGCGTAAAAGGTAGTTTTTGTAATCTATCCGGTCTGGAAAATTTAACCCAGGGGATGTTCAACGCCGGCGATACTCCAGAAATCATTGCGGCCTTTGTTTTTGTATTTCTCCAAAAAACCTTCAGTGAAATGCTTCAGCATGCATTCAAACAATACCGTAAAATGCCGGTTCTGTTTGCCGGCGGGGTTACCGGAAATCGTTTGATGCGTCCTGCCCTTTCCGCTTGCTGCTCTGACTGCGCCTTTTTTGCTGATCCCGTCTTTGCTTCTGATAATGCTGCTGGCATTGCGCTACTGGCCAAATTAAAATACGGAGCTGCCACATGAAACAGGAGAAACCCGTGCTCAATCGGCTGAACCGACTGTTTGCACATCTGCTAATAACACCTTTTGCCACTCTCATATACTATCCCCTGAATAAAAATATTGTCCTTCCCACTTTTGGAAGCGGCGCCCCCTATACCGATATCTCAGGGAAGTTAGTGGACCGGTATTTCAGCGCAAATCATTTTACCCTTATCACTGCCGTGTGTCTTCTGACTCTTACTGTAATCTTGTCCGTTCGTCTTTCGCGCACCATTAGAAAACCGCCTGTACGTATCCTCTATTTAACGGGTTGCATTCTTATGGGATTTCTGACCTTTATATGCTTTTTGGAATTTTCATTATGGAGTTCTTGAAAATTGCAATCGGATCATTGCAGAAACCGCTTAAAGGCAGATCGGGCTTTCATCGATTTATATGAAGTTCTTTAATAGAAAGGACTGTGTGCTTTTATGCAGCAAATCTCACAGGACCGTCACTTCACCGTGTCGCAGATTAACCAATTTATAAAATACACACTGGATGCCTCTCCGGTGCTGTCTGATATCTATATACACGGCGAAATTTCTAACTTTACCAATCACTATAGAACGGGACATCTGTATTTCTCAGTCAAGGACGAGGCATCTGTGCTTCGTACTGTTATGTTTAAATCGGCGGCTGCACATTTAAAATTCCTGCCGGAAAACGGTATGAAAGTTTTAATTCACGGGCGCATATCCTCTTATGTGCGGGATGGGCAATATCAGCTATACGCCGATACCATGGAGCCTGACGGTATAGGAGCGTTAGCCGTCTCGTTTGAGCAATTAAAGCGGAAATTAGAAGCGGAAGGTCTGTTTGATCCCGGTCAAAAAAAAAAGCTTCCAAAATTTCCGAAAGCAATTGGTATTGTTACATCTCCGACAGGCGCCGCGATTCGTGATATACTGCAAATACTCGGTCGGCGCTATCCAATTGCCAAGGTCATCCTGTTCCCTGTACAAGTTCAGGGAGAGGCTGCTCCCAGGCAATTGATTTCCGGCATTCAATATTTCAACCGACATCCCTCCGTTGATCTGATCATAATTGGGCGTGGAGGCGGTTCTATGGAAGAGCTTTGGGCTTTCAACAATGAAAGCCTCGCCCGTACCATTGCCGCATCTACTATTCCGGTTGTGTCCGCTGTGGGACATGAAATAGATTTTACCATAAGCGACTTTGCAGCGGATCTGCGTGCACCGACCCCTTCCGCTGCCGCTGAGCTATCGGTTCCCGACGCTCAGATACTTCGGCAGCAGCTTTGGGCTGCAGATACAGCTCTGTCTCAGTCCGTGCGTCATCAACTGGATATAGCCTGGCAGAAGCTGAATACACTGAAACAAAAGCGCGTGTTAAAGTCACCGGATGTCTATCTTTCGGATAAACATATGCAGATCGTTTCACTGACCGAACGCTTGTTTCGTACATCCGATCTTTTTATGCTGAATAAGCGTTCTACCCTATCAAGCACAGAAACCCGTTTCTCCCACAGTACCGAGCGGAGGGTCTCTGCAATGCGCGCACTGCTGTCGCAGCGCAGTGCTCAGTTGGCTGCCATGAATCCTCTTTCTGTACTATCAAGAGGATACAGTGTCGTTTACCTCGCCGACGGTACCACCATGCTGCGTCATCTGGAGCAGCTATCAGAAGGAGACCGCTTTTACGTACAAACAGCGGAAGGAAAAATCAGTGGTTCTGTTACAAAGCTTGAGCCATCAGCACTGCTGCAAGAACAATGTACGAATGACACCCCCTGAACATCACCCGTCTGAATTTTTATCTATAAAGGAGAAAGTTGCTTAATGGAAGAGAAAGTAAGCTTTGAGGCCGCCATGACAAGGCTGAACGAAATCGTAGAGTTCCTTGAAAAAGGAACCGCTCCTCTCGACGAATCTCTGGCTTATTTTGAGGAAGGTATTCATTTAGTAAAGCTCTGCAACGATAAGCTGGAGCACGCTGAACAACAGATCAAAATTCTGAAACGCGGCGAGGATGGTACCATTGAAGAGACCGATTTTTCCGTCCCTTCAGAAAATTAAACGGGCTTTATGCCGCAATATATTTTACAGGAGAATACGGTCATTTCCGTAGATAAAAGTAGATAAATATGAATCATTTTACTGCACTCGAGCAATCGCTCAGCCAGGCTGCTAAGAAAACCGAACAGGCGCTTCAGGAGATACTAAAAGAAATTTCCAATGACGAAATAGATGAAATAAAGGAAACCCCTATTCAGAATGCTGTCCGTTACAGTCTGCTTTCCGGAGGAAAAAGAATCCGTCCCTTTCTTACTATAGAGGTCAGCCGCATGTTCGGCGGAAATCCTGAAATTGCTCAGCGCTTAGGCTGTGCGGTGGAAATGATCCACACCTATTCCCTAATTCACGACGACCTTCCCTGTATGGATAACGACGACCTCAGGCGGGGCAAGCCAACCAATCACAAGGTGTTTGGCGAGGCTACGGCACTGTTGGCAGGGGACGCATTGCTGACGGAAGCCTTTTCTGTTC
>DXYE01000121.1:0-2485 GCA_019415985.1 Clostridiales bacterium | reverse complement strand
TTTCTGTTCTAATAAACGAAAAAATTCCGGCTGATATTTCTCTGAAAGCTTTGGCGGCATTGGCTACAGGAGCCGGTATTCACGGTATGATTTTAGGTCAGATGCTTGATATGGCGGGAGAGACCCACGATTTGCCTTTTGAGATTTTGCTCCATATGCATAAAAAAAAGACCGGTGCACTTATTCGCACGGCTGCTGTGCTCGGTTGTTATGCTGCCGGAATTCTGGATCCAGCTGATTCTCGTATTTCTGACATTAGCCAATATGCGGAAAAGATCGGGCTTGCTTTTCAGATCATTGATGACCGGCTCGATGTGCTTGGAAACGCGGAAACGCTCGGAAAGGCTACCGGTACGGATCAAACGCATCACAAGACAACCTTTATGCGTTTTATGGATGAAAAAGAAGCCTTTGATTTTGCGGAGAGACTGACACACGAAGCGGTTCGCTCGCTTGAATCCTATCCGGATGCACAAATTCTTATCGATCTTGCTTATTTTTTACTCAAACGGAATAAATAAGCGATGAAAATCATACGGTCTGTATCCTGTAAACCAAGAACGGCAGCACTCTGATGAAGGGAGTCCCTTTACATGAACAGGGCATGGTGATCCTTATGGAGATCTTTTCAAATTACCCACTTATCTGCGGTATAATAGGTTGGCTTTCTGCACAGATATGCAAGGTCATCATTGGTATGTTTCACCATAAAAAATTCAGTTTCACACTGTTCTTGTCCTCCGGCGGCATGCCCAGCTCCCACACTGCGACCATGCTTGCCGTCACCGTTGCTATCGCCAGAATTCATGGCTTGGCTTCTACCTATTTTGCTCTCGCCTTTGTTGTGTCCTTCATTGTTATGTATGACGCTGCCGGTGTCCGCCTGCAAGCAGGTAAACAGGCTGCTATTCTGAATAAAATTATAAAGGATTTAGAAGACGGCGAAACAAAGTATATGCAAAAGGATCTGAAAGAATTAATTGGCCATACACCCGTTCAGGTATTTGCAGGTGCGGCGCTTGGCATTGTTATTCCCTTTCTTGTGCCTGTCTGCTGAACCTATCCACTAACTTTCGTCAGTACTGATATACTATGAAAGTGATAGGAAGAAACCACAGTATTTTGAAAAAACTGCTGTTAACCAACTATGCTGTCTGCTGGGACAGTACTAAAAATAACATCAGGAATTGAACTGACAACGCTTAGCGTCACCAGTCTTTTGTCTTTGCCCCCCTGGGGCATATTATGCTATATGAACCTAACGAAGAATATTCTTTAAAGGCGGAATTTTTTCAGGAAAGGAATCGCTTAAAAATTATGAGATTATTGGAAAATTTCGTGATACAAAATCGGAGCTATCGAAGATTTTGATTGACCAGGCACGCAAGGTTGCTTCCGCCAAAAATGCACAGCCGTTAAAATACCGATACTGTCTATGCGAACAGGAAAAAAACGATATCTTTCCCCTGCTGTCCTGGGCAGCCCTGCTCAAGGACTGGAGGGGACCAAAGGCAGATGAACGGCCTGCAGCATATATTGTCATGTCGGGAACAACCACATTTATCCTTCATCATACGCTATCATGTTACAACTTATATGGTTTTTACTAATATTCATAACTTTTTCATCCCGTCTTGTTTCGTCTATATTCATCTAATTCAAATGATTTGTGGTAGAATATGTGGTAAACTTGAGGCTTCTAATTATACTCTCACACAGACGATACCATATTATAGATGTATCCCGTCGTTTTTCAATTAGGGCAAAGAGCACAAAATCTCTCTGCCCTAAAGTGTCAGTGCAATCTTAGATTATACCGCTATCATGCCCATGCATATCCTCTGTAAACAGGCGGTTTTTCATCCGCTCCTCATATGACTCCTTAATGACACCATACATAATATCAATTTCACCATTGGTCATATCGTGCTCTTCAAGAAATTTTTCATACTTCTCGTACATCTTAAAAATGCGATTGTATTCTTCTCTTGACACAGGGATACATTTCATCCAACTATCTCGTTTTGTAATATTGTCATCAGAATAATGGTTATTAACTTCACCCAGAAGTTTCTGCACTTCCTTTAAGGTGCTCGCAGTTTCCTCCCGTTCCCTCTTTCTGCGGGTAAAAAACTTTCGCACCTTTAGAAACTCTGGTACGGCCCTTCCCTTAAATTCCAGGATCTCCCCAATCAACTGCATAAAAAAAACAAAGCGATAATAGTAATTGCTACTTTGGCTGGGACATTTAGATATTCAATATAACTTAGCATTTTTCGCACCCAACCCTTTTAGTTAGGTGTTGCTCGGAACCGCATTGATAACCCGGCTCATATCACACAAACTGTCAATCAAGTCCCCCATTTGTTCCAGATCTACTTCGTATTCAATCGTATCTGCTGATGCCTTTACTATCGCCAAAACCTGAAGAGCTATAATAAAGTTGTAACAAAAGTGGCAAATAAGATAAACTAAAGAAATGAGA
>DXYE01000120.1 GCA_019415985.1 Clostridiales bacterium | reverse complement strand
GATCCTTACCGAAAAAACCGCAGGCGTTCAGCACGATTAAACCTGACATAAGAAGAAAAGATATTATAATTTTTTTCATCATAACCATGTTCCTACCTTTCATTGGAAATTGCTTAAAGCAGAGCAAAGCCATAGACGCAACGATCCGGTACGATATCTTTTTGCGTAAATGACAAGGTAATGCATTGTCTCCGCTTCTTTAGATATATAGATATATGCGTTATATTAAACCACGGGCAAGGCATGTCTTATCGGACATGAATACTCTGTACCCGGTAAGGTTGGCTGCTATTATGCATCTCCGATAAAATAAGGTATGGAAAGGACAGTATATCTGTGTCGCTTCCAGCCTGACAGAATTTTATGTCTGTCCTTAGATTTTGCAAAAACATTTGAATCATGCGTGTAAGTATTTTCCGATAATTTTTCTGCAATAGAAACAGTGCAGAACAGCAGTTTGGCTGCTGTTCTGCACATAAAACGTTTACAGTCAATTCTTTGTATAAGAAGCTGTTTTGTCACGCAGAAAATCGACAGCTTTTTTTATATCGGCCGCAGGATTTTCACCCACCTCGCGTTCAATCGTCAGGAAGCCCTCATAACCGATGTCTGCTAGCGCCGCGAGATAGCGGTCAAAGTCGACATTTCCCTCACCTAGGGGCACTTCATTGAAATATTCCCAAATACGCAGGTCTCCGATTCCGCCTTCTGCAAAGAATCCATATATTTCATGCCGGTCGCAGGGTTTGAGATTCACGCCATCCTTCGCATGTGTATGGACGATATAGTCCTTAAGGGTATATACAGCCTGAACAGGATCGTCACGCGTGACCATGACCAAATTTGCCGGATCCAGGTTTACCTTAACCCCTCTGGCAGAAAGCGAATCGAGGAACTCTCTGAGCATTTCGGCGGGCTCCGGTCCGGTTTCTACGGCAAAGCTTGCGCCGACGCTGTCCGCGTATTCCGCCAGGTCGTTGCACGCCTGCTGCATTATTTTATAGGTATCATTTTTCGTGTCCGGGATGACACCGATATGCGTGGTAACAACTTTGGCGCCGAGTTCCAGCGCAAGATCGACAATTCGTTTCGATTTTTCAATTTTCCACGTGTTGTCTTCCGCAATTTGAAATCCGTGGCCCTCTAGGTCACCGCACAGAGCGGAAACCTTCATGCCGTTGGCATCCAAAATAGATTTTTTTTCAGATATTTTCTCCGGTGTAAGATTTTCCGGAGCCATTTCTCCCTTTGTGGCATAGATCTGTACACCCTGTGCACCGAGATCTCTTGCCTGTTCAATGTTTTCACGGAACGACCCTTTCAGGGAATCCGCCATAATACCGATTTGGAATCTGTTCATAACGCTTCATATCCTTTCCGTAGCCTTGACTTTTCCACATTATAACAGATTCCACTTCTTTTGTAAATCCCCTTTTGGGGTTTCTCAAGAAATGTTATTTACCTGCTCTGTGCTGGTTTTTGCTGTAAGCGCTTCCATTTTAGTCTCAGTCATCTTCAGCAGAGCGGCGACCAGGGATTCCAGACCTACCGCAGCGTTCACTGCAACGATTAGGGACTGCGGTGCATCGCCGGTCAAATACCAGACCAGCAGACAGGAGGCGTTGAAAGCGCCGAGATAAATATAGATACCGGTAATGAGACGTTTGAGATACCGCATCGATTTTCCTCCTTGCGGCTTACCGCTGCGGCAGCGGCTGCCGTTTTTTTTAAAGGGCATGATAGATGCGCCGCCAGAGTTCCCCATCCTGGTTGTAGCGATAGGCATCCAGGTACTGCATTGTCTCGTCTGCAAAATGCAGGCGTTCTTTTACAACGGCGCGTTCATCCGCTTCGGTTTCGGGAGCCGGTGCGGGACTGTCGGCATCCTCCCGCATAGCGTAAAAAATTCGCTTGAATAGCTCTTCATCAATGTTCCAGCGGTATGCAGCCATATAGGCGATAGTCTCATCGGCCAAGTGGAGGCGGCGTTGAACCTCCTCCCTAAAATACCCGGGGTATGGGTAGTATCCGAAATCAGCATCAACGTTACCCGAAATACCGGGGACCTTCGCCGTTGATGAATACTGCCACGCGATCAGATCGACGCCCTCATAGGACGGCTTCGAGCCGGAGGAGTAACTGGCCAGCCATACCGGATACGGAATAGACGATGGATTGAGATAGTACATTAAATGATCCGGGTTGGTATAATAGGAGGGTAAAAAGCTTCTGGCCTTGACCCTGTCGCAGAAATAACAGATATTCTCCGATAATGTTTGCCTGCTTTGACCGAGCAGATATTCGTTGTTATAATTTTCGGCATCGCATGCGGCGTGTAGAGTAATATGCTCCTTATACGGTTCCATAACGTCGCAGAAGAAGTCCGCTTCCTGCTCGGATGTCTGCCGGTCTGTTCCCGTGAAAAAGTGATAGCATCCAATCTGCATACCGGCGGTTATAGCATTTTCTATATGCGCCTCAAATAGACTGTCCCGAAACAGATACGCATTGCCGGACAGCGTATGTCCTTGAGAGGCTTTGATGATTACAAACTGCTTACCAGCATCTTTAACAGCTTTAAAATCGATGTTTCCATTCCAGTTGGATACGTCGATGCCATTGGTGATTACGCTTGCCATGACATCCTCCTTTTTTGAATGATTTTCTTGGGCGGCCTTAACGGCCGTCGTATCGATTGAACATTTTGGGTTAGATATTTTAATGGTCCGTCATCTGCTCCGACCTTTTCTTTTCCGTTGGAAGCATTCGGATATCGTCTACAAGTCCTGTCACTGTACCGTTGCCGTTCAGCGCATGGTAACTGTTGTATGCCCGTTCCAGCGCATCCTTCGCATAAATGGGACAGTAACCGCGTTCCATATATTTGTCATGCATACGAATCAGCTCAGAGCGCAGCAGACATTGCAGACCAAGCTCCAGATTTTTATACTTGCTTATTTGACGTTTTAAGCCGGCATATCCGGCCCCCAATACGGAAACGATAAGGCCGAACAGTATCTGCATCCAATATTGAAGAATAAATTCCAGCATTTTCATCCCTCTTCCAGTATATGTATAACAATGTCGAATGTGAAATCCCATATCTATTATACTACAAAATATAGTATTTGTCAAGATGCTTTCGCTTTGATCTTATACAGGGGTCCGACGGCGTCTGCACATCCGAGCGGACGTGGAATAAGAGGAAACCATAAATAAAGAGATCTGCAAAATCATTTGCAGATCTCTGAGGGATATCATTTGATAAGTATTCAGTCCTTATTTACCCTATGTAAGAGAGCGTTGCATCTTCAGCAATTTGAGTGAATTTCGTATCGCCCTGGCTTACATAAACAGTTGTCGAGTCTCCATCTTTTACGGTATAATAGGCTGTCTTGACTCCGGAAATCACGGAGCCAATATCGTCTGCAATCTTTTCCCTGTCTTTACCATTCTTGCAGGAATAAAGTGTGCCGCGCCTCGAAGTCTCGCTGTAATCCACCAGGAACAGGGCGACATCCTTACCGGTGATGACAATGTTGTAAACATCATCAGCAATTTTTACAGCATCACTGTTGCCGCTTTTGCACCACAACTCTTCATCCTCATTGATATAATATACCCTTTTGCCGTCGGATGTCATATTAAAAGATACAATATCATCAGCAAGCTTTACTGCATCCTCCGGCTTGGAAACTGCAGCACGGTAGAGATCTTGGTTTTTCTGATATACAACGGTTTTGCCGTCATCCGTAATCATGACACTGCCATCTATATTGGAAATCTTTTCAGTTTCAAATTTGTTATCCACATAGTATACTGCATCGCTCATGGATACAACATTACCGCCAAAGGTTTTTATATCATAGGTGATTGTATTATAACTGTAGAAAACGGCCATAT
The DNA here is from genome assembly GCA_019415985.1 of Clostridiales bacterium. Lineage (GTDB taxonomy): Bacteria > Bacillota > Clostridia > Oscillospirales > CAG-272 > CAKTAA01. The sequence goes on along the minus strand of DXYE01000120.1, from coordinate 3,895 downwards.
TTCTCGGAGCGACAGGGGAACATGAACGACTGTTCAAAAGCTTCACTTTTTCGCCGCCTTTGTCGGAAATATATATTCTCTCATCTTGTGTCGCGAATCCTATTTGAGTATGATCGGCATTCAGAATGATGTAACCGCTTGAGAGGTCTGTAGCGAGCTTTTCCTTTTCTTTACCATTCGGAACAACATATAGTTCGTTTTCATTATTGAGTGCATAAACGTATTTACCGCTATTGGACATCGCCACTGGCATGATATTTTTTCCGATAGACGAACTCTCCCCCTTCAAATACAGGAATGCCTCTGTTTCTTGTTCGCCATCGTCGTTTTCCTCAACGGTTGCATAAGCTGCAGATGCGCCATCCGGTGCTATTACAGCAGCTTCGACTTCCGCATCCTCAACAATTTTTTCAGCCTTTTCATTCTTGCAGTTATAGAGCCAGATCGCGCCATCCACATCGATGTAAAGCGCACCCTTTCCGGTAGCCGCCAGTATGAATCCTTCCACATCTTCCTTGACGACCGTCATTTCCTTGGTATCGACATAATAGAGCGTACCGTCTTCTCCCAAAGCCATGGCGGATGCACCATCCATGGCAATTTGTCTGCTGCTAACGGAACCGTCAATCTTAGTTTTGAGAGCGCTGCCGTTTACAAGGACCTCTGTCTGTTCGTCGTCTTCATAGTAGAGGAATGAGATGTCGGCTTTTCTGGACGGATATTTGGCCGGCTGGAGCGCACAGACAAGAATGATAATGAGAATCAGCACCACTACGGCCGCAGCGCCGATAATCAAAGCTTTTTTAGGAATCTTGGATATGATTTTTTTCGCTTCGTCCGCTGCTTTCGTTACAGCGGCACCTGCCGCCTGTACGGTTCCCCCGGCGTCCGGCCCCTCCGGTTTCTTCAATTCTGCTCCGCATTTTTCACAGAAACGCGACTCTTCAGCGTTTTCCTGACCACAAAATTCACATTTCATAGCTCGGTGAATCCTTTCTCTGTACAGCCGGTCTTTTCCCGCAGGGCAGTGTTCTCAAAATCAGACCAATCTACTTGTGAAAACGTTGATGAAAATACTACCCGACAGGAGAAGATCGCTGAGGTGTGATAATATAGATAAATAATAGAAATTAGTTTGTATGTTTGGTAACGGTGCCGTCAACCGCACCGATTTTAATCGTGCTTTGGTTCAGGGCCTTGAGACCGAGGATGATAAACAGAACCGTCTTGATAAATTCCAGTCCTTCTGTAAGGAAGTTGACGATCTTGATGATCACAGAGAGCGAGGATGCAAGTGAGAACTCCGTACTGAAAATGTAAACAAAGTTGTCAAAGACGCCAATGGCATCGGGAATGAGACCGATAAGCGCTTTAAGCAGGGAGAAAACAACCAACAGCAGGAAAGCCTTTACCGCAGTCTTTTTGACCCACTCGTTTTCCTCGACAAGAAGCGTGTAACCGGCCAGGATGATGAGAGCCACAAATCCGCCGAAGAGCCCGGCAAAGTAGAGAGCCGCTCCGAGCATGCCCACAGAGATACCCAGACGAGTTTTCATAAATGTATACCAATCCTTCCTGAAAAAATATTATGTAGAGTGTCGCGCCGCGGCTCCAACAGCCAGTTTTCTGCGGAGAAGCGAACGTTTCAACAATTCTCGTCAAAATTTTATCATAGTCTGGACAAATTGTCAATATATATCTGTTTGCTTTTTAAAATATGACCATTGGCTGCGGCTTGCCGAAAAAAACGCATGGCGGACTTTTATTTGCGTTCCCCCGATGATAAGAACCTTTTGCACTCTTCTATTTTTTACCGATATTTTCGCAGGACACTGTTTATAAAGGCAGCTTATCCAATTCATAAATCAAAGCCAACGTAAAAAATCTTGTGTGTTTTCTGATAAATGGGGTTATTTAAGCCCCCTCTGTGGAAGGACGGAAAACAGGTTATCATACCCCGAACTGTTGAATGGCCGGCTATACCCCTTATTTAAACCGTTTTTCAGACAATTGCTCTTCCTATTGGCATGCTAGGGCCTTGACAGAAAGGCACTCGTGTATTATCATGAAAAGGAAGGATCATTATACAAATGCCGTTTTCATTTTATGCGGCAGGTGATAAGAATATGAGCCGTAGGCTTCGTGGCCATGGATGGAACTCAAATTTTCAAAAGCGATGACGAAAGTATCAAAACCATGAGCATCTGTATTTGTAGCTTGGTTTTATAGCTTGGAGATGCGCGAAGGAGGGAATAGAATGCTGCAGGTCTTGACGGCAGAGCAGATACGAGCGTGTGAGGGAATTCAGATTTATTCGAAAAATATACCTGCCTCAGAGCTCATGATGCGCGCGGCGGGCGCTGCAGCAGAGGAGCTTTTAGCCGGTAGCTTTGATACATCGAGGATTCTCATCGTATGCGGAAACGGCAATAATGGAGGCGACGGGCTCGCTATGGCGCGGATATTGCACAGCCGCGGATTTTCATGTACTGTAAGGCTGGCTGAGGCAGATGAAAATAAGAGCATGAGTGAGGAGGCGCAGCGGCAGTTCGAGGCAGCAAAAGCAGAGGGTGTCTGCTTTGACCATGAAACGCCGCTGTCGCACTTTACCGTTTTGGTGGACGCCCTTTTCGGTATTGGACTTTCAAGGGCGCTTACTGGTACGTTGCTCGCTCTGACAGAGGAGATGAATGAATCCGGTCTGCCGATTCTAGCGTTGGATATTCCATCGGGCGTTCGGGCGGACGACGGGCAGATCATGGGAAATGCGATTCGCGCATTCAAAACGGTGACCTTTTCCCATATAAAGCCCGGACTGCTGTTGTATCCCGGCGCCGCGTGTGCAGGAGAAGTGGTTGTAAAAGATATAGGTCTCACCTCTGAGTACCTGACCTCAACTGCAGCTTTTGTTTATGAAAAACAGGATCTGAACAGACTGCCGGTACGACCTGCGAACGCTAACAAGGGGACGTTCGGTAAGGTACTGATCGTGGCAGGGTCAAAAGGCATGGCCGGCGCGGCCTACCTCAGCGCAAAGGCGGCATACCGCACGGGAGCGGGTCTGGTCAGAATCTATACACCAGAGGAAAACCGGATGATTTTACAAACCCTGCTGCCGGAAGCGGTTCTATCGTCATATGAGGGGCCGGACATCATAGAGGGCTTGACGGCTTTGGTGAAGCAGGCGGATGTAATTGCAATAGGACCGGGACTTGGGCAACGAGAGGAAGCCTTGCGCATACTTCGCTGTGTTTTGGAGACTGCGGAGGTCCCGGTTGTTGCAGACGCGGATGCACTGAATTTAGCCGCAAGATCTGCCGGAGAAGGAAAAAATCTGCTCAGGAGGAGGATGCCTCTCATTGTAACCCCCCATCCGGGAGAGATGTCGAGACTGACCGGACGAAGTATCGGAGATATCACGGCCAATCTATTGACCACAGCAAAGAATTTTGCCGCTGAGAATCGATTGATATGTATTCTGAAAAGCGCCCGCAGCATTATTACGGATGGTATGCGGACCTGTATCAATTGTAGCGGAAACAGCGGTATGGCGAAAGGCGGTTCCGGCGATGTTCTGACCGGTATCGTCGCTGGCTTGCTGGCTCAGGGAATGCAGCTTTTTGAAGCGGCTGCTCTCGGTGCATATATACACGGCCTGGCAGGCGATGCTGCGGCGAAACGGTATGGTATGCGGGCTTTTCTTGGAGGAGAACTCGCGGACGCGGTTGCAGATGTTATGCGACAGTATGAGCATAATAGTAATGGGAAAGCGTGACGATATTATTATAAAGAAAAAATTCAGTACAAACCGTTGTAGAAGATGCATATTTTTCCGCCCCGCGGGCCATCCGAGCTATATTTCCATATTTATGCCGGATGTCCGAGGTATACAGAC
>DXYE01000012.1:34586-42298 GCA_019415985.1 Clostridiales bacterium | reverse complement strand
TCGGGGTTTATGCGGAACATATCTTTTTTATGTTCCTATTATGGCGGAGAAGGAGAGATTCGAACTCTCGCGCCGCTTTCGCGACCTACACCCTTAGCAGGGGCGCCTCTTCACCAGCTTGAGTACTTCTCCGTATAAAACCCGAGTGGTGAGCACGGGTTTTCTCAACTATTTCCTTTTATACAAGTCTCTTTACAGCGTTTTCGCGACTGTCGGAGAGAAGATCAACGGGCGGAATTTCTATCAGCGTATAACACCCGGGAGCTTGACGTTTAACGGCCCTCGCGGCTGCAACCAGAATCTGAGCGGTCAAAGCAGGATTGTTGATCTGCATAGTAAAACACATACGCTGACTGTCCGTCGTACCTGAGACACCCTTGCGGGAAAGCTCCACTCCGTGTCCCATGTCTTTTAGCGCATCTACGCTTTCAACCGCAAAAACATGCGTTTCATCGTGACAAAAATATTCATCCGCTTTTATAGCGGCCGCAACCTCCGAAAGTTCGAAACCCTCCTCGAGTTCAATGTAAACCATACGGCGGTGTATGCCTGTTCCCACCGGAATCGTCATGGATAAAGCGTTTTTGACGCCTTTTATGGCTTTCACTGCGACGGTATGTCCCATGCTCATACCGGGGCCGAAATTGGTATAAGTGATACCTTTCGGCGCCATAGCTTCCATGAGCGTGCGTATTACAGAATCCGAACCCGGATCCCAACCTGCGGCCATGATTGCTGAGGTCCCACTTTCCTTTGCAACTGTATTCAGACGACTGCGCACCTCACATACCGATCCATGTATATCAAAGCTGTCTACCGTGCAGATACCTTTTTTGAGAAGAGATGCGGCCAATTCCGGAACGGACCGGCTCGGCGCGCAAATTATCGCCACATCGATGTTTTCTAATTCATCAATGGACTTTGTCACCTTGACACCGTTTAGTTCCTTTTCGCTTAAATGGCGGCTTACGATTCCTGCAATCTCAAAATCCGGGCTTGCAAGCAAGGCTTCAAACACAAAACGTCCGATATTACCATACCCGTAAATTGCAGCACGTAGCATAAAACACACTCCCCATGAAAACCGCATAGGTTCAAATGAAAAACATTTTCTAAATTATATCATAACATATAAAAAAATGCAATAGTCTTTTTGCGTTTTTTTATTGAAACGAGAACTTTCTATAAAGGGTTATGCAGGTAACACCATGGTAAAAGAAAAGACTATACGGCGGCGTATGAGGCTGCTTCTCTAATTGGTCAGGGCATCTGTTTACAGAAAGCAAACGACAAAAACTGCCGAAATAATTAACGCTGAAAATCAGATAAAAAATATTTTCCGTCCGCCTCTTTATACACGAGAAGGCCGGTGTCGTTTTCGGTGATTATATTGTACTGGTCAACATTTGCAGAAACATTGATTCGTTTTCCGTCCTCTAATTCAAAGGATATGTAGTATTTTGTGACGGTATGCCGGCCTACGACCTCGGTCGTCTTAGAGAGCGCCCGTGCCTGCGCCCTCAATTCCGGCGCGTGCGCAAGCGTTTTTTTTCTCTGGTATTCCGGCATAAAAATCATAAATATAATAAGAAGGAAAGGCAAAACAGACAGAGCGGCAAGAAATATACTATGAATACGCGCTGGTAGGGGAATCCAAACCAGCACAAACAGTAATACCAGCAGGATTACGAACAGATATATGTTTCTTTTATTTCTCATTTCCATATGACCTTTCAGTATATTTCATGCGGACGATGCAGATCACGTTCGCCATAAGCCAATATGGAAAACCATATCCTGCGGCTGGCAGAGGTATATTCCAGATGGCCGGGACCGAATGGTTTTATACGCCGAAATGATATAGCGTCAAAGCTCTGTTGTCTCAAAAAAACGCCATTCCTGGATTTTTAAGAATTCGTTATGTTATGCAGAAATTTCCAGAAATGGAAGGTGTATAACAGATACGGCAAAAATGCCGGATGCTTTTGGAGATGAAATCATCCGGTGCAGGCAGGTTCCATCAGGTTCTGCCGGACGATGCTTTATCCCAAGTATTTTTGCCTTTCAGGGAATCATATATTTCGAGAAAGCTGTCATGGCGGCTTTGGGGGATTTGTCCGCGCCGCACAGCTTCGAGCACCGCACAGCCATCCTCCTTGGTATGCGTGCAGCTGCGGTACAGGCATTGACCGAGATAAGGCCTGAATTCCCGGAACGTCTCTGGCAGCTCGTCCTTTCCGTAAAAATCAAAGCGCTCAAAGTCCAGCATGCTGAAACCGGGCGTATCAGCGAGAAAGCCGAGTTCCTCTCCTGCGGCGGACGCAATTGGATACAGCTCTACATGACGCGTTGTATGACGGCCGCGCGCCGTTTTTTTGCTGAGCGAATTGGTCTCTAAAGAAAATGAGGGGAACAGTGCGTTCATGAGCGTTGACTTTCCTGCGCCGGAAGCGCCGGAAAATGCCGCCGTTACCGGTTTTTTCAGCGCTGAAAGATATGCCGTGATGTCGGAGAGTCCTGTTTTTTCCGTCGCGGAGGAGAGAAGAGCTGTAAAGCCGCATTGCCGATACAATGCCGCCAGCGTTTCCGCAGCCTCGGAATCCAGGTCACACTTGTTGACGATGATAGCCGGCTCGATGTGCTCAAATTCCGCTATTGTCGTCATCTTATCGACGATCGATAGCGCCGGAGCCGGATATTTGACAGACACAACGAGGAAAATCACGTCGAGGTTGGCGAGCGGCGGACGCAGCAGCGCGTTTTTCCGCGGCAGGATTTTCAGTATCTGACTCTCTCCGCATTTTCTTTCATCTTCCCGGAAAAGCACATGGTCCCCCACAAGCGGCTTGATGCCCTCATGCCGGAAAACTCCCTTTGCCTGACAGCATACGACTGTCCCCGCGCTGTCGCGCACTTCATACCTGCCTCCTACGCCCTTGCAGATGATGCCGTCTTTTTCAGTCATAAAGAGCCGCCGCCTTTCCCGCGTAGAACCGCCGTATGCAGCGGGCTGCCTTACGGTTCAGTATCCGTCGCGTCCGTCGTATCTGTGGAATCCGTTGTATTCTCCGAACCCGGCGGTACATAATTAGGACCGCCACTGATTGTAAAATTGATTTTTGTAGCGTTCTCCGGTACGGAAGCGTATTCCGGTCTGCTCTGCGACAGGACAGTGCCTGCCTTCTGCTCTGACTGTACATAGGTGATTTCGCCCAGCGAGAGCTTGTTTTCCACAAGTCTCTCCATGGCCTCCTCGCGCGTCAGGCCTATAAAATTGGGCACGGTAGTGTATGTGATCTCTTGTCCCCTGGATACGGTTAACGTTATGGTGTCGCCGGAGGTCACTGTGTTTCCCGCCTCGGGTGAGGTTTGAATGACAAAGCCTTCGAGGATGGAGTCGTGGTATTCCTGTTCCACCTCAACCTTCAGGCCCATTTTGTCGAGCATCAGCTTGACCTGACGATATTCAAGGATCGTTAAATCCGGCAGTTCGAACGTCTGTGCACCCATAGAAACCTTCAGGGTGAGCGCGCAAAGCTGCTTACCGGGAATCACGTTTCGGGATTCTCCGGCTGCCGGATCCTGCTCCAATATTGTACCGATTTCATCTTCCGCACTGTAGACCTCTTCAATGGTGACGCTGTAATATTTTTCCTCGAGTGATTTTACAAAAGCTTCGCTGTAGGTTTCTCCCACAAAATTTTCTACCTCGATGGCCTGTGGCGTATCTGCCTTTTGTTGTTGCAGAAATTGTGCGAAAACATAGGATCCCGCTATGAGAAAGCAGATCAGAAAAGCGCAGATGACGCCGAGAATTACAGGAAACATGGAGCGGCTGACACGCCGCTTTTTCGCAGGTTTTACGGTGCCGCTTTTATCGGTTTTGACGCCTTCCTTTTCCAGTCCTGCGACTACACTTTCCGATGGAACCGTGGTAATATGCGGTACACGGAGCACAGCCTCCGGATTTTCGCGGAGTTGTCGTATGTGTGTCAGCATCTGCGAGGCGCTCTGATAACGCTTTTCCGGATCCTTCTGCATCGCGCACAGGATGAGCTGCTCCAGACCCGGCGGTATTTCGGGATTCAGCTGTCTCGGAGGAACTGCGGCGTCGTTGACCTGCATCAGAGCGACGGAAACCGGACTGTCCGCGTTGAAGGGCAGCTTGCCCGTTGTCATTTCATAAAGCACGACGCCGAGGGAATACAAATCGCTGCGCGCGTCGATCTTCTTGCCGCTGGCCTGCTCGGGACTGATATAGTATACTGTACCGATGGCCTTGTCGGTCATGGTGACGGTTTCTGCATCAGGCAATTTTGCAATTCCGAAATCAGCGACCTTGATGCGTCCGTTTTTAAGAAGCATGATGTTCTGCGGTTTGATGTCTCGGTGCACAATGCCTTTTGCGTGGGCATGTTCGAGCGCCAGAAGGATCTGCTCTGCGTAGCTGTAAACTTCCTTGAGGTTCAGGGCGCCTTTGCGGTTGATATAATTTTTCAGCGTGATGCCGCGGATGAGCTCCATGACAATGTATTTCAGATCATCCTTGACAGAAACGTCGTAAATGTTGACGATATTGGGATGTGAGAGCATGGAGACGGCTTTGGATTCATTGAGGAAGCGTTTGACGGATTGCGTGTCGTTGTTTATGGTTTCCTTAAGCATTTTGACGGCGACCGTACGGTTCATTAGCAGGTCAGAGGCCTCGAACACGACGGCCATACCGCCGATGCCGATGATCCTGTTGATTCTGTACCGCTTGTCAAAGACTTGCCCAAGGTACCTTTCAAAATTTTCCATATATATCATCTTTCCGGGCGCCTTTCATCTACAGGTGTGGAAAAGCGCCGTCCTTTTTTTCAGAGGTATGTTGTTATTTACTGTGTGCGCCGTCAGTTACTGCTGTTGTATTCGATCAGAACGGCTGTGATATTGTCGCTACCGCCTGCTTCGTTTGCGCGGTTGATAAGATTGGCGGCTTTCTGCTCCAGCAAGGTCGGAATATCGGCATCAGAAGCCGCGGGTGCTGTGACGATCGAGCTGATCTCTTCCAGCTTCACAAAGTTGGTAAGTCCGTCGGAGCAGAGAAGGATGTAACCCTTTCGGGTTCCCGCCAGGTTCACGGAAAAAATATCCGCTTCAATATCCATTTCAATACCGACAGCACGGGTGATAATGTTCTTCTTGGGATAGTTCTGCGCCTCTGCAGGCGTGAGCTTACCGCTGTCAAGCAGGTACTGAACTAAGGAATGGTCCTTTGTTATTTGTGTAATGGAAGAATCGGTAATCACATACAGCCTGCTGTCGCCGATGTTGACGATATACAAGTTGTTTTTTACAACCAGAGCGGCGACAAGCGTCGTGCCCATGCCTCGGAGGTCAGCGCTGGCAGACGCTTTACTGTAAACCGCATGATTGGCGTCCACCACAGCCCGCGCCAGAAGCGCGGTATAATCGCCCTCGGAAATCTGCGTTTCCGAGATACCCGCCGCGGCTTTCCTGCGGATGAAGTCCTCGACTTTTGCGGCAAAGGTTTCAACCGCGATCCCGCTGGCAATATTGCCACCGTTCACACCGCCCATACCGTCGCAGACGACGCCGAGCACCGCCTCGTTTGCGAGACGTTTTGTCAGAAAGCTGTCTTGATTGGTTTTGCGGATGCGTCCGATGTCGCTTTTGCCGTAAAAAAACATGCGATAAATCACCCCATTCTGTCGATAAAATCATATCCTGTTGAAAAAGACAGGGAAGCCGGCGGCTGAAGCCGCTTCCTTTCAGGTTTAGGAATAATAGGGAAAAGCATTGAGAAATAAAATGCTTCTGTGTGTGTATGAATGAAAAAATTATAAAACGTATTTTGCGTGAACGCCGTGAGCAGGTGAACAAAGCACGCGGAAAGAGAAAGGCCTTTGTTCCCTGCGGTGTTATGGATTTTCGTCCGGATTTTTTCAGATTTATATATGAGATACGCCGGTCCTTCGAGAAAAGCGGCACGGCAGGAAACGGCAGCGTTTTCAAGGATCATGCATATCGGTGGGTAACGGTTATTCAAATCCTTTTCTGTGAAACTGCCATTGGTGCCGGAAGAGCAAAAGGGATAGAGGTGCACCGACCCAACAAACCTGCGTTGCAGAACGGAACAAAACCATCAACCCCCTTTTTCGGCATCTGCCTTCAAAGCGTTGATCCCGGTTTGTCTGGCTGCGTGCCGGAGCTGCCCGCAGGAGGCGTTGATATCGCTTCCCAATCTGCGCCGGACGGTAGCTGTGAGACCGCGCCGCTCGAGGACGGCGGCAAAGGCAGTGGCGCGTTTCCGATCTCCCGCCGGGAATACCGTTTCCGCGACGCCGTTCAGCGGAATCAGATTAATATGGAGCGGCATGCGGCGTCCGACATATCGGTTCAGTGTATCCGCCAGCGTTTCTGCGTCGGCGGCGCTATCGTTTTTGTAAGGAATCAGCGTATACTCAAAGGAAATACGTCTACCTGTTTTTTCAAAGTAATATAAGCATGCCCCGAGCAGAGTAGAGATATTCCATTTACGGTTGACCGGCATAATCTCTGACCGCAGCTTGTCTGTGGCTGCATGAAGGGATACGGAAAGCGTGACGGGAAGCCCCTCGTCGGCCAGCCTCCGGATTTGGTCGGCAAGACCGCAGGTGGACAGCGAGATTTGTCGGTACCCGATATGCAGACCATTTTCGGCGTTGACAAGCCGAAGAAAACGGATTACGTTTTCATAGTTGTCGAGCGGTTCTCCAATACCCATCAGAACAATATGTGAAATGCGCTCTTCGCTGTCCTTTTGCATCTTCAGAAGCTGACCGAGTATTTCGGAGGGAGAGAGATCGCGGGTCTTACCGCCCAGGGTGGATGCACAGAAAGCGCATCCCATGCGGCAACCCGCCTGCGTGGACAGGCATGCGGTCAGGCCATAGCGGTAGCGCATTAAAACGCTCTCGACGCATTCACCGTCGCTTAGGCGGAATAAATATTTTGCTGTGCCGTCAAGTGCGGAGATGAACTTTTTTTCCGTCTGCGGTATCAGGATTTCCGCACGTTCGGCAAGCGTCTGCCGAAATGCAGCCGGCAGGTTCAACATCTCTGAAAAATCCGCGCCCGCGTGGAGCCAGCGGAAGAGCTGTGCGCCGCGAAATCTCTTTTCTCCGCAGGCTTCACAGAACACTGCTAGTTCTTCTTCATTCATGGACAGGAGGTCAGCCTTCTTCATTATATTCTCCAAAAATGTATAAATATGAAAGGAAGCTTGAATTTTATTAAAAATCACCCCCAATTTAGGTGAAACACGAACGATGGGGGTCAGCCGCCGTGTTTTCGCATTTTGGCTATAAAGAAACCGTCACACCCGAACGTATCGGGAAAAAGCGTCAGCATGCCGCCGTCTGCTTGAACACCGCCGACGGTAAAGGGCACAGGCTCAAAGCTATCCGACTCCGCAAGAAGAAACTTGCGGACGTTGTATTCATTTTCGTATGGATTGAGCGTACAGGTCGAGTAGACGAGGATACCGCCGGGCTTTACATAGCGTGCGCAGTTCTCCAGTATTCTGTACTGAATTTTCGGAAGCCGCTCGCTATCCTCCGGAGATTTGTGGCGAATTTCCGGCTTTTTGGCCAGAACCCCGTACCCGGAGCAGGGCACGTCGCACAAAACGCGGTCAAAGGTGCTTTCCAGCTCCTGTCTCTTATACA
>DXYE01000012.1:0-34576 GCA_019415985.1 Clostridiales bacterium | reverse complement strand
TTCCAGCTCCGGCGCAAATGCCGCGCCGTCTCTCTGTCCGGTTTCCAGAATATGAATGCCCAGTTTTTCGGCTCCCGTCCGTACAAGGGAGAGCTTATTTTCGTGCAGATCGCAGGAAAAAATGCGTCCGTGGTCCTTCATGAGCATTGCCAGCGCAAAACTTTTGCCTCCCGGACACGCACAGGCGTCTAAAACCGACATGTCCGGTTCCGGCTCAAGAACTTCCGCACAGACCTGTGAGGCCTCATCCTGAACAAACCACAGTCCCTCATGAAAACCGTAAATTTCGCTGATAGGGATAGGGTGGGTCAGGCGTATGCCGTCTTTGCAGAGTGCGGAACGGGAGACGGATATGTCGTGAGCCGAGAGCGCGGAGAGCAGCGTCGGCGTTTCGGTTTTTAGCGTATTGGTTCGGAGTGTCATTTTCGGCGGTTGCGTAAGCGCGTGCACAATTGCTTCCGCCTTTTGCTCACCGTATGCCTGCCGCAGGGAGTCGCAGAGCCAAAGAGGGATAGAGGAAAGTATAGAAAGCCGGTACATGCGGTTCATGGGATCCGAGCCGGCATCAGGCAGTGTCAGGCTCTGTGGACGCCTGGTATATTCCCGCAGGACGGCGTTGACAAAGGCTACGGAGCTGTTTGCGGCAAAACGCCGGGCGAGGCGCGCGGAGCTGTCGAGGACTGCGTATGCGGGAACACGGTCAAAATACTTGAGCTGATACAGGCCCATGCGGAGGATGATGCGTACATTTTCATCCATATGTCCCACCGGACGCGAAGAGAGCTGACCGAGAAAATAATCAAGCGTAATCTGCTTCTCCACGACACCGTAAAAGACGGCGGTATATAGTGCGCGGTCCGGACCCTCCAGCTTGTATTTCTTTATGGTATTGTCTGCCTCGATATTGGTATAAATACTCCGATTTTCAAACTTTTTCAGCGATATGAACGCTGCTTCTCTGGCTGTCATAGGACAATCCTTTCCCGTTCGATCCCCTTATCCGGGGCTCGGAAGTATGTGGAATATATGTCGGTTATGTTGTGTAATTTTATTGTTTTACAGCAGACTGCGGAGACGATTCGGCAGTCCTTCGATCGGTGCATGAAAGAACTTCCTCTGCTCTTCCGCAACAGGGTTCCCGTATTTTTTTACGTTTCTGCTTCAAAATCTTGCATTTCCCGATTATCGGCAAATTATTTGTTTCCCCGTTTGCAGCGTTGACGATACCGATGACTGTAGAAGAAAATACAAGGTAAATAAGAGCTTTTCCTATCCATACAAGCAATGCAAGGTCGATAATGCCTGCGGGAAACCACTGAAAATTTACCGGAATGACGGAGCTTAAAAGACTATAGACAGTCCCGCAGGCGATTTTCAATATCGCCAGTCCGGTATAAGGGCCCTGGTTGGTGTGAAAACTGGTAAATTTGCTCTCCTTTGCCGCAAGCAGCGGGATCAGTACGAGAAGATTGAAATATGCGAGGATCGTCATTGCCTTGTTGTTCGGAATATCCTGTTTATCAAATGTATCTATTATGCCGACAGTACTGTTTGGCGCTGAGAACTTTGTCCCGGTTTGCAACATTCACACTGAATGATTCGACACGCTCTGAAACGTACCGTATGTAAAATCTCCATTTGGCCTGAAGGACATTATCGTTTGGAAGAAAGCCGGAATATTACAGATTTTCAGGGTTAATATCAATGGTAATCGTCACCTTTTTGCCGCACTGACGGCTGAATTCCTGAAGCAGATCGGAAAAAAATTCGCGCGTGCGGCGGTTCATTTTACATTTTATAATCATCCGCATGCGGTATTTTTCATTCACACGATAGATTTGAGCCTCAAAGGGGCCAAAGAGGATCAGCGCCAGTTCAGCATAAGCTGCACCGGGGGCGAGTCTCTCTTCTATGGTGCGGCGAAGCTCTGCCGCTGCCTTTACGGCCTCCTTTTCTTCCTCTGAAACAAGCGTCAGAGAGATCATGTCGCAGAAAGGTGGAAAGACCAATGCCTGACGCAGTAAAATCGCTTTTTCATAAAAAGCGCTGTAATCCTGCTTCGCTGCAAGCCTCAGCGTCTCATGGTCGGGATTATAGGTTTGAATCACGGCGAGGCCTGCTTTATCGGCGCGTCCGGCGCGTCCGACCACCTGCGTCAGCATGGAAAAGGTTTTCTCCCCGGCGCGGTAGTCGTCCTGATACAGCATGGCGTCGGCGTTCAGAATGCCGACCAGTGTAACATCCGGAAAGTCGTGTCCTTTCGTGACCATCTGAGTCCCTAAAAGAATATCTGCATCGTGTCTTCGAAATTTGTCCAGTATATCTTCATGAGCAGCCTTGCTCTGCGTGGTGTCGGCGTCCATACGCAGAACGCGGGCCTGCGGATACAGCTCCCTCAGCTCCTCTTCAACGCGCTGCGTACCGAAACCGTACCGTTTGATATGTTCGCTGTGGCATTCAGGACAACGGATGGGCACCGGCTCCCTGTGTCCGCAGTAATGGCAGACAAGAACACCGATCATCTCCGGCCCGCAGTTTATGCCGCGAGCAGCGTGATATGTCAGTGAGACGCTGCACCTCGGGCACATGACAACTGTGCCGCATGACATGCAGGTTATGTAGTGATGATAGCCGCGGCGGTTGATGAACAGAATGCTCTGTTCGCCTGCGTCCAGTGTTTTCGACAGTTCATCGCGCAGAACGCTTCCAATCGACGAGAGCTCACGCGCAGCGGTATCCTGCTTCAGGTCGGCCAAGATGACCTCAGGCAGCTTGGCCGCTCCGTAACGTTCCGTAAGCTCCACAAGGGCATAAACACCTTTTTTTGCCTTACTGTAGCTTTCAAAGGAGGGGGTGGCGGAGGCGAGCAGCAGAAACGCGTTGTTTTTTGCGCAGCGGTAACGCGCGACATCCCGCGCGTGATAGCGGGGGGCGCACTCGGATTTGTAGGTGTGCTCCTGCTCCTCGTCGATGACGATCATACCCAACCGGCTGAACGGTGCAAAGATCGCGGAACGGGTGCCGATGACAAGATCGATTTCACCGGCCCGGACGTTTCTCCAAACCTCCAGACGCTCTCCTATAGACAATGCGGAATGCACCACAGCCACACGGCTGCCGTAATAAGCACAGAAAATACCGACGGACTGCGGTGTAAGAGCGATTTCCGGCACGAGCATGATGACCTGCTGTCCTCTCGCGATCACCTCGTCCATAAGCGCCTTAATCACGCGTGTTTTTCCGCTTCCCGTGACGCCGTACAGAAGTGCAGCCTTAGGCTCGGACGCTGCACAAAGAGCAGAGAGCCGTTTACGCGCTTCCTCCTGCTGAGGGGAAAGCGGGCTGTTGTCCGCCTCTGATTTTACAGTTGTATTAAAGCCCCTGCGCTTTTTAAGGAGGTGTACGGCGATGATCTTCGCACGCTGGAGGGTGGTCAGGTGAGAGACGCTTGCACCTGTCTGATGCATGAGCATCGATTTTTCATGCTCCGCTCCATCCATGAGGTACAGAAGGATTTTATCGTAAATTTCACTGCGCACGCGCAGATTATACCGTTTCTTGGTTTCGGCGTCGCCGGAAACTATGGCATACGCTTCCTCCGGGGAAATGTTCAGCGTGTACATTTCAGTCACTCGCACGTTCTCCCTTTCGCGAAAACGAGTGGAACGTGTTACATAGCCGTGGCGCACGAGTTCCGCGAGCAGCGTGCGGTAATGAGGGCCGATATGTTTTCTCAGCGTTGTGTCGGAGGCGCCGCCTTTTCGGCAGATCAGGGCGAACAGCGTTCCGATTTCGGAATTGTTTCCGTAAGTTTCTAGGAACTTATTGCGTTTTTCAAGGGGAGCTTCATAGAAGTCGTACAGCAGATTCAATGCACCTACCGGGATCACGGTTTTTGCCGCGTCGCCTATAGTGCAGAAGGTATGTTCCTTTAAAAAACGGCAAATGCCCATCATTTCGTCCGAGAGCGTGTAAGCCGCGCCGACGACAGAAAGAATGGGCTTGATTTCACTCAGTTCAGAGTCTTCCGAGAGCGAAACGACAAGACCGAGCTTTCTCTGGTTGCCTCCCCCGAATGGTACGACAACAAAACAGCCAACGGCAATCTGATACTGCAACGCCTCAGGCACATAATACGTGAAAGGGCGGTCCAGATGATAGGGAACATCTAAAATATGAACTTGTACGAACAACTCAGTGCCTGTTTTCATAGACTGTGACCATGCCTTTCGCAGCATTTGTTCGCCGAAAATATTTATGCCTTATGCCTTTTCGGGTCCCTTAGTTAGGAGCTTTGCCGAGAGGCCGAAGCGGCTTTTGAAGGCGGAGGTGTCAGAGTTTTGAACTCTATTTATACGGATTTTCCGTCAGACCTTGTAGTCTGCGCACACTTTCCGCTGAAAGGGCTAAGATCTTTGTCGCTTCTGCAGAAAATCGTCTTAAACTCCTGTTTTGCCGTTCGTGTATAGGATACTTGAAGAAAGCGCTCTTTTTTGGGGCGGCCTGCTGCATGCATCGTCAAAACGACAGCCTGTACGTATAAAAGCGACAATCGCTCCTTTTTACATAAGGGAAAGATCACCCCATCAGACTTATAAAACTTCAGTGGGGACATAGACGGCGCCGACGCGCATCCTTGAGGGGGATGACCGCGCCGCATAACGAATAATAAATCTGAGAGAGGGCTTTGAATAGCGAAGCGGAAGCGATGCCGCTTAAAAATATTTTATATATAGTTTGAAAAAATATGCTGGCCGAAATTTAAAAGCATGAGGCGCAGAGGAAACCCTTCAATTGTTTTTACAAGTTCATAATAAATGAGATGACCTGTCTAAAATTCGCCTCGGTCAGCAAGCGGGACTGTATAGAAACGCCGTTAAATCCTTTAGGCAGCTTTTGCCTTATTGACCCTCCGACTGTCCGTCTTCCGGCGCCTCTATACGGAATTCTCCGTTGTAAAGTCGACGGATTGCATTTTTTACGGCTTTTTCGTCCCGAATATCCTTGCGGATCATAGAAGCTATACTCTTGTCCGTTTCCTTATTGGCAAGCATTTTTTCTGCCGCTTCTCTCTGTGATACATATTCCTCAGTCACCATTCTGGCACACTTGGCTGTGGCGATGCAGAGCGCATACCGGTTGAATTTACCGTTTGTAAGCTGCTCGATGGACGGATAAATCATAATGGTTTTCATCCTTTCAAATTTTTTAAACGTGTAGCAATTGAAACGTGCGGCAATAAAGCCGGGGAATAACCGAGAATTTAAACACTGCATTTCGCGAAATACCTGACCCTTGCCTCCTTTAGCGCAGACTTTCCGGTTCGAGCCAACCGCGGGCAGAAGCGGCAGCCTTTTGCAGGATGACAGGCAATCCGCAGATATGATTTTTATTGTGGCTCATGGAAAAAATTCCTGGCAAAGTCGGCGCTGCGGCTGACGCGAAGCTGTTCCGCCCGGACAATGCCGATAATGCTGCGGGCGGCCTCCGCGGCACCGTTTTCATAATTTATGACGAGATAGTCATAGGAAGAAAGGTATTTCATTTCGCGGCGCGCGGTTTCCATTCGCTTGGCAATATCCTCCAGCGTATTTGTTCCGCGTCCCCGGAGTCTCCCTTCAAGCGTCGCCGCATCCGGCGGCGCAATGAAAATCATAAGAGCGTCCGGACATCGCTCTTTTACCTGGAGGGCGCCCTGGACTTCAATTTCGAGAATGACGTGCGTGCCCTGCTGTAGCCTCCTCTGGATTTCAGACCGCGGGGAGCCGTAATAATTGCCGACATAGCTGGCGTATTCCAGCATATCGTTGGCTTCAATTTTTGCTTTGAACGCCTCTTTGGAGATGAAATAATAATGTGTGCCATGTACCTCGCCCGGGCGCGGGGCCCGTGTTGTCGCGGAAACCGACAGCGCAAAATTTTTATCTTGACGCAGCAGCTCGTCTACGACGGTTCCCTTGCCGCTGCCGGAGGGGCCGGATATGATCACCGGTATGCCTTTCATGTGAAGGATCCTTTCCAAATGTAATTTGCTTTACAGGTCAGCTCGACAGAGAGATATACTGACGGGCGAGGATGGCTGTACGCCTGCGTGGGGCGCCGGCCGTTCTTTTGAAGGACATAGTTGCACTTTTTAGGGAAAATGTGTGTGGGACAGTACTCGCTGCATTTAAAACGCGTCACAGTATACGCTGTCAGCCGAAAGAGACGCTGCTTTAGACTTTAATTTCCGCTGTCTGGCAGCTCGCCGTCTTTCTTTGTATCCTGCTGCTCCTTTATCGGTTCGTCCGTGTCCGTTCCGTCCAAACGCGCACCGATGGTTTCCGTCTGAAACGCTGAAAGCAGGACGTGTTCACTGTCCGTGACGATTACAGCGCGCGTGCGCTTGCCGCAGCTCACATCGATGACGCGGCCGGCTTCCTTGGCGTCCTGAACAAGCCGTTTAACCGGCGCGGAATCCGGACTGACGACAGCGACTATGCGTTCGGCCGCGACAAAATTGCCGTATCCGACATTGATGAATTTCATGGAAGATTCCATCCTTATTTCAGAATCCCGGCCATTTATATTGCATGGCGTTATAAGCAGCAGATACGAAGGGACCTCGGATTGCTCTCAAACGTTTGCATCCCCACGATTTTCAAGGGTAGATATAACGCCGGCCGGTTTATTCAATGTTCTGAATCTGTTCTCTGATTTTTTCAAGCTCGCTTTTGATATCGATGACGATCCGTGCAATTTCAAGATCATTGGCTTTAGAACCAATGGTATTGATCTCCCGATTCATTTCCTGGAGTAGAAAGTCGAGCTTTCTGCCAATCGGTCCGCCCTCCTTCAGCATGCTGTCGAAAGCGTCGAGATGGCTGCGCAGCCTGACGGTTTCCTCATCTATAGCTGTCTTATCGGCAAAGACGGCGCATTCGGTGAGAAGACGGCTTTCCTCAACAGCAATTTGGTTATCCTCCAGAAGCTTCCGGATTCTTTGCTGCAGTTTTTGGTAATATGCTTCTGTGTTTTCTTCGGAGCGTTTTTCAATTTTAGGGAGACAAACGGCGATCCGCTCCTTCTTTTCGGAAATATCAGCCGCCAAACGCGCTCCCTCTGCCTCGCGCATCTGCAAAAATTGCTTAAGCGCTTCGTCCAGTACCGGACGGAGGGCATCCCAGTCCTCCTCGGGAGATTCCTCCGGTTTGTTTATGGTAAAAATGTCGCGATTCTGAGCCAGCCGCATGACGGAAATGTCGTCCCTTATGTCAAAGGTATCGCGCAGCTTCCGCAGAGCCTGCAGATAGCTTGCCGCGTAGGCCTCGTCCAGGGTTATTTCACCGGTACTGCCCGGCTGGGCTTCAATGCTCACATATACATCTATCTTTCCCCGCGCAATACCCTTTGAACCGATATAAGCTTTTATTTTTTCTTCTAAAAAGCCGTATATTCTGGGCAGCTTGACCGAAACGTCAAAATAGCGGTTATTCACGGATTTGATTTCAACAAGGATATCCTTTCCGCCTGAGGCTTCGCCGGCTCTGCCGTATGCTGTCATGCTGCGTATCATAAGCGCCATGCCGTTTCCTTTCCCTGGCCGGTGACGGCCGATATACTAAGTGAATATTTTAATTTTACCATATTTATTCTGACATTGTCAACTTTGCGAAAAAAAAAGATATTTTTTAACAGCGTATTAACAAAACACGCGCTTTCAATATCCTCGTTATCTGCTGTATCCGCTTTCAGCCGCGCTACGGTCGGTCTCATCAGCTTTTTTATTGCAAAATATGGAAAGAAACGGTTACAAAATTTTTCAAAACATATCTGTGATAGAAACACGCCATAATAATCACAGCGGCAAAAAAGCCGCAAAAATGATCAAATGGGAGGAAAATCATGGCAACGATCACATCCAAAGAACTGGGTAATCTTGAGGATCAGCTTCATCTTGAGGAGAATCTGGTTCTGAAATTTAAGACTTTTGCGGAAGAGACAAACGACATGGCGCTGAAGAGCTGCTATAACGATATCGCCTGCAAGCATCAGAAGCATTACGACGCGCTTTACGCACAGCTTAAATAAAGACGGAATAGAATATACGTTTGCATTTTTTGGTGGAACCTGATGCGGGATACCAAAAATTGCATTTTCATTTATGAAAGGAAGGAAAAAAAGATGGCACAGAATTTTTCTGACAAGGACAGAATGACAGATGCGCTGAATTCGCAGAAATACGTTACCGAACATTATAATAGCTTTGCCTGCGAAGCGGCTACGCCGGAGCTCGTATCCTGTGTAATGCAGATTCTTAACGAGGAGCATACGATTCAGCAGGATGTTTTCAGGGAGATGAATAGCCGCGGATGGTACGTGACGGAGGCTGCCGAGGATACAAAGCTGCAGAAGGCAAAATCAGAGTATCAGGCTTTTACCGGAAGTCAGGGCTAAAAAGAACCGGACGAGAATTTTGGAAAAACATTTATCTAAAAGGCTTGACACGGCTTAATTGGCTGATCCACCGTATTGGATTTTTTCTTGAAAAAAAAGGGATTCATCTATCTCAGCTTTTCAGATAATATAAAAGCGTCCGCCGTTTTCGGCGGGCGCTGCATTTTATAAATGAATTTAATAAAATTTTTCCTTTGTATTTTGTTTGTTAAGCGAATGTAACAGTGCTTTAGCCCGAGCAGCCGGCTAAGACGGAAAAAATGGCATCCTCTTCTGTTCTGGGGCATGAGATAATCTTCATGTTTTCATCCGGTATGCCGTATTTATCATGTGCTTCTGCATCCGAATGGTTTGGACCCTTAAAGGCGTCCGTAAGTGTTTGCCGCTATAGCAGAGCGCCCTGAAACAGCATCGGACGGATATGCGAATAGATGGAATGAAGGGAAGATCGGGGAAGCGGCGAATCTCCCCTGCCGCATTCAATGGTCATAGCGGGCTTTCCGTAGCTTAGAAGATACCAGTCTTTTAAACCGCCGTGCGCGGCGCCGGCCTCTGGCTGTGCTAATTTATATCCACTGAGGCGCGAGAGTATCGAAGCGACAGTTTTGGTGCGATAATCCGCTTTGCCCTCGTAATCCCAATAAATCTCCTCTCCGGCCGTATGCAGGGAAAGAAGAAGCTGGAAGGGAGCCTGCTTTCGTATCCACCTGCACAGGGCGGCGGTCTCCGGCTCGCTTTCGGGGTATTGACCGCAGAACCAGCGCGGCGCGCCGCCCAAAAGCCCTTTATCCGACGCGAATTTCATGCATCGGGCAAAACCGGCATTGTAATTGCGGTTGAGATCGACGCCGCGGCCGTTGGCCTTCCATTTTGTAAAATCCTCGTCGCCGCCGTTCATCTGCAAAAGACGCGCCGTCAACGGACTCCCAGCTTCCGCTCCGGACAGGGCGATCGCGGCGCCGTCGGGGTTCAGCATGGGAACCAGGTAAATCGTACGGGAATGATGCAGGTACGAGATATCGATGTTGCACGTCCGCTGTCTGTTCTCAAAACAGCCCGCATATTCTGCAAGAAACTGTAGAAGAAGCTCGGAGGTTATCCATTCGCAGCCGTGGTGCGTACCTACATATAGAATTTTTTGAGAACCGTTTCCCAACCGCACGAGCGGGATGTCACGTCCGAGAAAGCTTTTTCCGAGATTTTCATATCCGATCCATGGATACTGTGCACAGAGTTCCGTCAGGCGCTGGATAAATGCTTCGTAAGTGTGAAATGTTGTGTCGAAATTCATAACCGTTCCCCTCGCATATTTGTTTCTTCTGTTATTTTATGCGCTGCGAACGGTTTTGTATCCAAAAACACGCAAAAATTTATCCTTTCGGCTTATGATTGTGGAAATTCAAAAAACATCCGCCGTAAGGTTCATGCAGCGTCGGGTGCGGTAAGCTGCAGGATGAAAACAGAGAATTAAACGGTATCTGATAGTGCCGGAGGTGAAAGGGGCAGGGGGCGGGAATTTTTCAGGCGCTGCCTATCCCAAAAGACAGTCACGCGAACGAGGCGGGGCGCTTCCTTTACAGAGCGTCTGCCGCGTCCTGCAGCTGACCGACTTGAAGCTCCTCGGGAAAAGCTTCGCTGTCTGCACAGAAAAAGGGTTCGAGCCGGTTTTCCATTTCCTTCAGCACCTCTGCATACTGCTGCAGATTTTCGATCAACTCCGGTTCAGGCTGTTCGGCTTTGTAGATTAGCCTGTGCTCCACACCGGCCCACAGATCCATGGACAGCGTTCGAATCTGCAGTTCCACAGGATAATACAGCTTTTCATTGCTGAGATAAACGGGAATGCCGAGGACCATATGATAGCTGCGGTAACCGCTTGCTTTGGGATGCGTGAGGTAATCCCTTTCGGAAAGCAATAGGAAATCCTTCTGCGTTTTCAGACGGCTGCTAATGGTATGGATATCTGCCAAACTGTAGCAAATTATGCGGATACCGGCGATATCCGTCAGGTTTTCCGAGGCGGATTCCAAGCTGTCCTCCAGTTGTTTCCGTCTCAGCTTTTCCGATATGCTGCTGAGGGTCTTGAGACGTGAGCGGATGCTGTGAATTGGGCTGTGCTTGTTCTGCAGCCTATAGGCGGCGTCAAAGGATTCGAGTCGGATTTGAACCTTCTGTATGACCTCTCGGTAGGGAAGGTAAAAGGCGGTTGAGGTCTGCATGTCCGTTGCAATATCGAGAATGCTTTGCATGTTTCCCTTTCCTCTGCTTTCTTGACAGAGCATCCTTTCTCCGGCAATAATCCGGATGTATTTTGCTTATTTTACGTATTTGTATTGCAGCACTGTTTCAGCGGGCGGCATGTACGCATGCTTTAGATGGATGCGGTCTGCACCGTCTTCGAGCCAGGCAGGCTGTATGGCCTTGCAATAGGCACGGCTTTTCCAAATACCCAACCTGAAAACAGCGAATCTAAACGGCGGCATGCGCTTGCATAACCGGAACGTTTCTCTGCGGAGATGGTCATGGATATCGCAGAGGATGCGATTTTGCTCTGTGCAATTTTTGCATATGATATTATATACACAGCAGTGATGATTCTGTGATATGAATATGATCATATTTGAGAAATTTTTCCGGATAAACGGAATTTTCGTACGCAGATCTTCATTAGCGTAATGATTTTATGAATGAGTTTGCTGAAATACGGTCTCCTCCGCACGTATATAAAATGGCGGTCCTTCTGTTTTCGCGGAGTTTCCGGCGGACAGCCTATTTGAAACGCTGCACCGCGAGAAAACAGGGTACGGCAAAATGTCTCGCTTTGCAGTACCCTATACCGTATATACCGTTCATGGATCCGTGAGAACAACTGCGGAGGCTTTTTCACCGCCTGCTTTCTCGTTTGTTTGCTGTATTGATGTATGTTCGGGATACAGTGCCTTTTATCTCCGGTTAAGGAATGGCTTTGAAAGAACCGGGCCGTGAAAAGATCTACACCAACTCTGACGCAAAGCTTCGTATAGCCTCCAGTATTTTTTCGGACGCCTTACCATCGCCGTACGGGTTGGCCGAGCTTGACATGCGTCTGTATATTCCGAAGTCCGAGAGCAGCGTTTCTGCTTCCTCCAGGACAGTCTGCTCTTCCGTTCCGATGACCTTGACGGTTCCGGCCTCTGCGGCCTCCGGGCGTTCCGTTTCGGTGCGGAGAACAAGCACGGGAATACCGAGCGCGGGCGCTTCCTCCTGCAGCCCGCCGCTGTCAGTCATGACGAAATAGGAGGCTGCAAGCAGATTATGCATGTCCTCAAGATCCAACGGATCTGTTAGATGGATTCGTTCATGGCCCTCCAGAATAGGATAGACGGTATTTCTCACCGCCGGACTCAGATGAACCGGATAAATGATGCGAATATCGTCTCGCCGCTCAGTTAGACGCTTTGCTGCGCGGCAGATGCTGGCGATGCCTCCAACCTGATTTTCCCGCCTGTGCGCAGTCAAAACGATGATTTTTTCTCTGGAAGGAAGAATTTGCTGCAATATTGGATTCTGAAAGGAATAATTTTCTTTAATGGTATAGCGAAACGCGTCCAGACCGGTATTGCCGGTCACGAAAACAGGTGCAGTAATGCCCTCGCGCAGAAGATTTTGACGGTTGTTTTCTGTCGGCGCAAAGTGGTATGAGGCCAGCCGTCCTGTCAGATTCCGATTCATTTCCTCGGGAAAGGGGGAATAGCGGTCATAGGTCCGAAGTCCTGCCTCCACGTGGGCCACAGGTATTTTTTGATAAAATGCTGCAAGTGCGCCTGCAAAGCTTGTAGTCGTGTCGCCGTGAACCAGGACAAGATCCGGACGGACAGCTTCAAAGGTACGTTCGAGACCTTCCAGTACGGCGCAGGTTACACCGGTGAGCGTCTGTCCCTTTTTCATGATATTCAGATCAAAATCAGGCTGGATTCCGAAGGTTTCGAGGACGCTGTCCAACATATTCCTGTGCTGAGCAGTCACACAGACTAAGCTTTCAATGTCGGGCGCCTCCGAAAGTACGCGTACCAGGGGACACATTTTACTTGCTTCTGGACGAGTGCCGAAGACACTCATCACCTTGATTCTTTTTTGCATATCGGATGACCAAACCTTTCTCTCACTTTCAAAGGAATTTATCGCAGCGCCGAACGGCATCGTACAGCTATGCTTCCGGAATCGACCATCCTCTACGGAAGCTGGTCCGCCGGTGTAAGCGACCGCATAAAGTGCGGCTTAAACAACGCAAAATTGATTTCAAATAACGACTCTGCCGAAACCCGGGCCCCGTATATTCTATGGCTGTATTTTCACACGATTCAGACGCCTTTTCATGTAGACCTGTGGAGGAGACAGCCATACGCCTATGAAAGATTTATTCAAATGTGTTTTTTCGTTCGGGCAGCTTTATTTCGTGACCCTTGCCGTCAAAGCAGTTTCTGCTCAACAAAACGGATTTTGACGCTGAAGCGTGGACGGAATATAGCTTCTACACTTTATTGACGGCGGCCTATAATCCCCCTGTGGCGCGATGCAAACGCTCTTCCTGTCAAATAACCGGCATTTACATTCGTGTATGTGGGCTAAAGGTGAGCGGCCCTTCACACCATGACGATATTGTAACAAATACCGGGTAAAAAGTCAAGCAAAGAGAGAAGTGCACTCATATGGTCTAACCTCATTCTGATCGGAGCCGCGAAAGAATTTTTCATAACTTTTGACACTACCAAAAGGAAAGATGTCCCTCCGACCAAGCGCGGGGACATCTTTTTTTCGTTATATTTCTATATTTCCGCGCTGCCTTCGAAAGTCAGCTCGGCGTTTCCTGTCATCCAAACGGTTTGGTCCGTATAGGTAACTGTCAGCTCACCGCCGCGCAGAATGACACGGATTTCCTCATTTTCCGAACAGAAACCGTTTTTGACAGCCGCTGCCACAGATGCGCATGCACCTGTTCCGCACGAAAGCGTTTCTCCGCTGCCGCGTTCCCATACACGTACCTTCAGCGTACGGCTGTCGAAAATTTTGACGAACTCAGTATTAATACGTTCAGGGAACATCGGATGCGTTTCAAAGGCCGGCCCGATCTCCTCCAGATTCAAGCTGTCTATGTCCTCACAGAAGACCACGCAGTGCGGGTTGCCCATAGAGACACAGGTCACGGTGTATTCAGATCCTCCTGCGGACAGCGGACGGTTGATGACCGTTTCTCCTTCAAAATGCGAGGGAATTCTTTTCGGATGAAATTCTGCGGGTCCCATATCCACCGCGGCGCGGATCACCCGGTTGTCTTTTGTGGTAAGGTGCAGTTCCTTTATGCCGCTGAGCGTTTCTATTAGGAGAATCTGCTTCGGTATACCGCGGATATCGTGCAGATATTTACCCGCGCAGCGTATGGCGTTTCCGCACATGCGTCCCTCGCTGCCGTCCAGATTAAACATACGCATGGACGCATCCGCTTTCTTTGAGGGACCGATCAGGACAATTCCGTCTCCGCCGACACCGAAATGCCGGTCGGACAAATGAACCGAAAGAGATTCCGGTGAGTTCACCGTGTGCTCAAAGCAGTCGATGAAAATATAATCGTTGCCGCAGCCGTGCATTTTTGTAAACGGAAGCTTCAGCTTTTTGCTGCGCATGCTGTTGATGTCAATAAGCTCTGTGTTGAATTCGCTGTACCGGCTCATCAGGCTGTCCGCCAGTGCATTGGCCGTATCAATGGAGGTCATGCAGGGGATGCCGAGCATGCAGGCATGTCTGCGTATTTTTACGCTGTCTTGTGCAGGCGCCCGTCCCTTCGCCGATGTGGAAAGAATATAGTTGATCTTTCCGCTTTCGATCAGGGTCATGCTGTTTTCGTCGCTTTGATGAATTTTGTTGACGACTTCAACAGGCATCCCCGCCTGTGAGATCACGGCGGCGGTTCCGGCCGTCGCGTAGAGCTGGAAGCCGAGCTGCGCGAATTTTTTTGCAATTTCTACAATTTCATGCTTATCGCTGTCGCGCACCGTCAGAAAAACGCCGCCCTTTTTGTACATTTTATAGCCTGCCGCCACGAGGCCCTTATACAGCGCCTCCCGCAGGTCCTTTCCGATACCGAGAACCTCACCGGTGGACTTCATTTCCGGCCCCAGATGCGTATCTACGTCGACGAGCTTTTCGAAGGAGAAAACAGGAACCTTTACGGCCGTATAGGGCGAGGTACGGTACAGTCCGGTACCGTATCCGAGATCGTTCAGCTTTTCCCCAAGGCTGACGCGTATAGCCAATTCAACCATGGGTACGCCCGTCACCTTGCTCAGATACGGTACGGTTCGGGATGCCCTTGGATTCACTTCTATGACATAAATTTCGCTATCCGCTATGATGTATTGAATGTTGACGATTCCGATCGCTCCAAGCCCTGCGCAGAGCTGACGCGTCGTATCAACGAGCCTTTTGGCCAGCGTATCGTCGATATGGGGGGCGGGATAGACCGCGATGCTGTCTCCCGAATGGATCCCGGCGCGCTCGATGTGCTCCATGATGCCCGGAATCAGAAGGTCCGAGCCGTCGAAGATCGCGTCGACTTCCATTTCTTTCCCTTCTATGTATTTGTCTATCAGGACGGGATTCTCTATATGCTGACTGAGGATCATACCCATATATTCGGAGACGTCGTCGTCGTGGTGGGCAATCGTCATATTCTGCCCGCCCAGCACATAGGACGGACGCAGGAGAACCGGATAAGTTAAATCATGCGCTGCTTTGAGCGCTGCCTCCGCCGTCATCACGGTATGGCCGTTCGGCCGTTTGATTTTCAGGGATTCCAGCAATTCGTCGAAGCGCTCCCGATCCTCCGCCATGTCGATGCTGTCGGCGCTGGTTCCGAGTATGCGCCAACCCTTTTCGTTCAAAAGCTTGGTCAGCTTTATGGAGGTCTGGCCGCCGAAAGCGACCACGACACCGCAGGGCTTTTCCAACTCCAGAATGTTCAGCACATCTTCACCCGTAAGCGGTTCGAAATACAGCCGGTCGCTGGTATCAAAATCGGTGGAAACCGTTTCGGGATTGTTGTTGATAATCACCACTTCATAGCCCAGACGCTTTAGTGCGCGGACACAGTGGACGCTGGCATAATCGAACTCGATGCCCTGGCCGATACGGATCGGTCCCGCGCCGAGAACCACGACGGTTTTGCCCTTGTGCTGTCCGAGAAAGGGGAGCGCTTCGTTCTCGGCGCCCGAGCCCTCCGCTTGACAGGAGGCATAGAAATACGGTGTAACAGCGGCAAATTCACCGCCGCAGGTATCGACCATCTTGTACACGGGCGGGCAGCGATAGCTGAAAGATCCGCCGGTGAGCATACGAACGGCTCCGTCGGTGAAACCGTACAGTCGGGCCTCCTCATAGCTCTCACGCGTCAGGGACGTGCCCTCGGAGATGAGCGTCTGCTCCAGCCGCACAAGATGCAGCAGCTTATAAAGAAACCAACGGTCGATTTTCGTCTCATCAAAGAGTCGATTGGGTGAAAAACCGCGCCGTAGCGCCTCGCAGACGGCGAACAGTCTTTCGTCCGTCGCCTCTCGTATCAGCCCGAACAGTTCGGCATCGGTCAGATCTGTGAGCTTCGGCATGAGGAGCGTTTCCTGAGAGATTTCCGCACCGCGCACCGCTTTCATCAGCGCCGCTTCAAAGTTGGACGCAATGGCCATGACCTCACCGGTCGCTTTCATCTGCGTTCCCAGCGTCCGTTTGGCGTGGACAAATTTGTCAAAGGGCCATTTCGGAAATTTGACGGCTACATAATCCAGAGCGGGCTCAAAGGCGGCGAAGGTGCTGCCGGTAACGGCGTTTGGAATTTCCGCGAGCGTATAGCCGAGCGCGATTTTGGTAGCGACCTTGGCGATAGGATACCCAGTTGCTTTCGAGGCAAGCGCCGAGGAACGCGACACGCGTGGGTTAACCTCGATGACAGCGTATTCAAAGGAATCAGGGTTCAGGGCAAACTGACAGTTGCAGCCGCCCTCCACGCCGAGCGCTTCTATAATGCGGAGGGCCGCAGTTCGAAGCATCTGATATTCCTTGTCCGCCAGCGTAACGGCCGGAGCCACGACAATGCTGTCTCCTGTATGGATGCCGACGGGATCGAGATTTTCCATGGAGCATACGGTAATGACGTTGCCTGCGCTGTCGCGCATCACCTCGAATTCGATTTCTTTCCAGCCGGCGATGCACTTCTCCACAAGTATCTGTGAGATGGGGGAGAGCGCGATGCCGTTTGAGGCGATTTCTCGGAGATGCTCCGGATCCGACGCAATGCCGCCGCCGCTACCGCCGAGCGTGAATGCGGGACGGACGATGACAGGATAGCCGATGGCGTCCGCAAAAGAGAGAGCATCTTCGACGTCCGTAACCACGTGGGAAGGGATGCAGGGCTGGCCAATGGCTTCCATAGTGTCCTTGAAAAGCTGCCGGTCCTCTGCTTTATCTATGGTTTCGGGAGAGGAGCCGAGCAGGCGGATATTGTGCGATTCGAGAAAACCCTCGCGCGCAAGCTGCATACAGAGCGTAAGTCCCGTCTGCCCGCCGAGGCCCGACAGAATGCTGTCGGGCTTTTCCTTTTCGAGAATCCGTTTGACGGTATTTAGGGTCAGCGGTTCTATGTATATTTTATCGGCCATGGCGCGGTCGGTCATGATGGTGGCTGGATTGGAGTTGACGAGAACGATTTCGATGCCGTCCTCCCTCAGCGCACGGCAGGCCTGTGTACCTGCATAATCGAATTCCGCAGCCTGACCGATGACAATAGGGCCGGAGCCGATCACGAGAACCTTTTGAATGCTTGTATTCAGCGGCATAATTTGACCATTCCTTTCATGAAAGATGAAGGTGCGGTTTGCAGAATGAATTTAAATTTACGAGGTCTCAGGCGGGCGATTTTTGCTTCATTCGGCAAAAGGAAATGACTTTGCTTCAGAATTTTAAATGCGCCGGAGAATCCCCTCACAGGGAGAAACCGTTTTCTTTTCCTGGTATCGCGCTTTCATACGGCGTCGCAGTGCTTCTTTGAGATTCACAGCGCTCCGGAGGATGCGCTGTCGGCACGGACTGCGCAGAGCAAAAGGGCAGCTTTACATCTGTTCCTCCATGAGGCGTATAAAATTATCGAACAGAAAAGAGGTATCCAGAGGGCCGCCGCAGGCCTCCGGATGAAACTGAACGGAGAAAGCGGGCTCATGCAGGTAGGAAAGACCTTCGTTTGTGCCGTCGTTTACATTGATGAACAGCTCTTCCGCGTCGGATTGTGAAATGCTTTCGGAGACGACGGCGTAACCGTGATTTTGTGACGTAATGTAGACGCGGTCGTCCGCTGTGCAGCGGACCGGCTGGTTTGCGCCTCTGTGACCGTATTTCAGCTTATGCGTCGCAAAACCGTGAGCAAGCGCCAAAAGCTGGTGTCCGAGGCAGATGCCCATCGTCGGCAGCCGGTATGGAAGCAGCGCACGCAGTGTCTCAACAGTTTCCTTATTGTCCTCCGGGTCACCGGGCCCGTTGGTGAGAAACAGACCGTCCGGCTTGCAGGAGAGCAGCTCTTCAGAGGAGACGTCAAAGGGAAACAGGACGACAGCGCAGCCGCGCGCGACAAGAGAACGCAGAATATTTTCCTTGCGGCCGAAATCCAGCATCGCGACGGTGAAACGGCTGTTATCCGGTCCTGTACGTGTGATTTTACGCGGCGATACGGCCGCGACGGGCCGGGTAATGCGGAACTTTGAAAGAGCTGCGGTGTCGACCCGGTCCGGATGGTCCGTGATGAAACCATTCATGACACCGTTCTCGCGAAGCACCCGTGTCAACGCCCGGGTATCGATACCCTGCAGCCCCACGATTCCGTTTTTCTTGAGATAGCTGTTGAGATCTCCTTCACTTCTGAAGTTGGATGGGACTTCACAGCATTCGCGGACGATGTAGGCGGCTGCACCGATTCGGTCTCCCTCAGCGTCCGCCGGGATCACGCCGTAATTACCGATCAGCGGAAATGTCTGAACCACTGCCTGTCCGGTGTAACTCTTGTCCGTCAGCGTCTCCAGATATCCTGTCATTGCAGTGGTAAATACGATCTCCGCGTAAACCTCCCCATCTGCGCCGAAGCCCTTTCCCTTGAAGATCATACCGTTTTCCAAAATCAGATAGCGATCCATTCGACTATCCCCTTTCCAAATATTCCAAATGAAGATTGAAGAAGGTCTGTCCGTTGCACAAAGGCATCAGAGACATCCATCCTCTGCACCGGCAGGACAAAGCATACCGCCGGTAAAAATGCTTGTCATTACCGTCTCAGTATTTTCCGCACTCAGACTGTCTTTGAGGGCGGCCGTCGCCTGTCACGCGGACATGGGGCCTTCCGTCCGTGAGAAGACGGTCGGTACCGACACTGCGTTAAAACAGGAAAACCGTGTGTTATTGCACCGGGGGCTGATCTGCCGCCTTCTTTAACCGGAGCGCGGCCGATACAAGTCCGCAGAACAGCGGATGCGCGCGGTTCGGCCTACTTTTGAATTCCGGATGAAACTGAACGCCGACGTAAAACGGATGCTCCGGAAGCTCCACGGTTTCCACGATGCGTCCGTCCGGCGAGGTGCCGCTGATGCATAGCCCGTTTTCCTCGAGCAGTGTGCGGTAGCTGTTGTTGAATTCATACCGATGCCTGTGACGTTCGGATATAAAATCGGTCTTATAGCATTCGTGCATATGCGTGCCCGGCGCGATTCGGCAAGGGTAGCTGCCGAGACGCATGGTACCGCCCTTGTCCATGGTGCTGTACTGGTCGGGCATAAAATCGATGACCTTGTTCGGCGTTGCTTCGTCAAATTCGCCGGAGTTCGCGTCCGTGAGTCCGCAGACACCGCGCGCAAATTCAATGACTGCGATTTGCATCCCAAGGCAGATGCCAAGATAAGGAATGCCGTGTGTACGGGCATAGGCGGCCGCCAAAATTTTGCCCTCGATGCCCCGGCCGCCAAAGCCGCCGGGGATCAGAATGCCTTGACAGTCCCCGAGCAGTCTGTCTGTGCTGTCGCTTGTCAGCATCTCGCTGTCAATCCATTTGATCTGAACATGCGTACCTGTCTGATAACCTGCATGGCGCAGCGCTTCAGCAACAGACAGATAAGCGTCGTGCAGCCTGACATATTTGCCGACCAGGCCAATAGTGACCCGGTCCTTTCTGCTATGAATGCGGGTGAGCATTTCCTCCCATTCCCGCATGTCCGGTGGCGTCGATTCGAGCCCGAGCTCCCGGCAGACAATATCGGAAAAATTGTTTTTTTCCAGCATCATCGGTGCCTCATAGAGAACCGGAAGCGTGAGATTTTCAATGACACAATCAGGTTTTACATTGCAGAACAGCGCGATTTTCTGCCGTATGGAATCCCCGACCGGTTCGTCACAGCGCATAACGATGATGTTCGGCGTAATGCCCATGGACTGCAGTTCCTTGACGGAGTGCTGCGTGGGCTTTGACTTATGTTCCCCCGAGCTTTTGATGTAAGGAATCAGCGTCACATGCAGGAACAGACTGTTCTGTGTACCGACCTCTACCGCGACCTGCCGAATAGCCTCCAGAAATGGCTGGCTCTCGATGTCGCCTGTGGTACCGCCGATTTCCGTGATGACGATATCAGCGTTTGTCTTTTCCCCGACACGGTAAATGAAGGCTTTGATTTCGTTGGTGATGTGCGGGATCACCTGCACGGTTTCACCGAGGTATTCCCCCCGGCGCTCCTTGTTGAGCACATTCCAATAGACCTTGCCTGTCGTCAGGTTGGAAAACTGGTTGAGGTCTTCATCAATGAAGCGCTCGTAGTGGCCGAGGTCGAGGTCGGTTTCCGCACCGTCCTCCGTTACGAATACCTCTCCGTGCTGATACGGACTCATGGTTCCCGGGTCCACGTTGATATAGGGGTCGAGCTTCTGCGCGGCGATTTTGAAGCCCCTGGCTTTCAGAAGGCGGCCGAGTGAGGCTGCCGTGATGCCTTTACCGAGACCGGAGACCACGCCGCCGGTTACAAATATATATTTTGTTTTCATATGCATGCCCGCAGCTTTCGCCAAGGCGAAAGCATCCTTTTTATGGAAAATGAGTGCCGCATCGGCGGCGAAACGAAGGTTGAATGGCGTATATAAAAATCAAAAGGGCCGCTTGATAACTTTATTGTCATAGATTGGGCCGGCTGTTCGACGTACCATGACGGCCGTTTAATAAAAGAAAACAGGTGGATGAAATATATCGCAAAAGGCGTTTTACATGGCTGAACAGGATTTTACGCGGTAGAACATCCTGCGTGTGGAAATGCAGATCCATCTGCCGTTCACATCGCACTTGCTTCGGATTTTCGCCGGTAACAAAGTCTGTATCCATTTTGGGGGCAACTTCAGCTTTCATATGTTTTAATCAGACTTTCCGCAACCTCACGGCGCGTCAGCCGCATATCCATTGCCTGTTTTTCGATGTATCTGTGCGCCTGCGCCTCGTTCATATGCAGGTATTCGATCAAAACCCATTTAGCGCGGTTTACCACGCGGATCTCATCCATTTTTGCCTGAAGATTCGCTGTTTTCTTTTCCAGCTTTTGAAGCTTTGCGCGCATGGCTGAAAGCAGCTTTATCGCCTGATAAAATACTTGCCGCGCATTGGGCTTGGCCACGGTGAGTACGCCGTGCGGCTCCATGCGGAAGCAAATTTCATCGAACAGCTCGCTTTTTACGATCAGGAGCACACAGGAGAGCGTTTCGTCCGCTAAATACATGGCGAGATCATATCCCGGCTCATCCGCAAGCGGCGAGTTTATGATCACGAGATCATACGGAACGGCGCTGAGCATGCGCCGGGCTTCTCCGGCATTGGACACGGTTGTCACCGGTGCATAAGAAGAGGCTGGCAGAAGGTCGGAAAGGAACTGGATTCCCTTTGCCGTTCCGGATACCACCAGTACACTTTGCGGTGCTCGTTCGGTCAGCATCGTTTTTCACGCCTTTCGTTTATAGAGTCAGGCGCCTGTACGCCTCCATAATGCAACGGGGCAGATTCTGACGGACAAATTCGCTGCCTGTCATTTTATAAACGGCATCTTCCAGGCTTCCGGGCAGCTTGGGCAGTGTCTGGAGGGCGGAGACCGGAGCCTCATAAAGATTGAAATCGACAGGCGGAGGCGGTTTCATGCCGCAGCGTATGCCGTCCATTCCCGCTCGGATGAGCAGGGCATATGCGAGGTATGGATTGGCTTCCGGATCCGGCGAACGGACCTCCATGCGTGTATAAGCCTTGTCGCGCACGGCGGGAATACGGATCAGCGGAGAGCGATTTTCGGGTGACCAAGTGATATACCGCGGAGCCTTGCAGGAACCGAGACGCTGATAGGACTGGCGCGTAGGATTCAAAAACGCTGTGATATCTGCGATATGCCCTAGAATACCGGCCATAAATGCGCTGGAATAATCCGCGCTGTCCGTACTCTGCAGAGACAGATTGATGTGCAGACCACTGCCGCTTTGCCCGTCAAGGGGCTTGGGGGCAAAAGAGGCGTAAAGACCGTTCCGCGCCGCTGTGTTCTGCACTACCGATTTAAAGGTGACAGCATTGTCAGCTGCCGTCAGCGGGTCGCTGTGCTTGAAATCAATCTCGTTCTGCCCCGGCCCCTCCTCGTGGTGGGAGCTTTCCGGAAGAATGCCCATTTCCTCGAGCGTCAGGCAGATTTCCCGGCGCATATTTTCGCCGGCATCCTCCGGAGCAACGTCCATATAACCCGCATGATCGAAAGGAATTCTCGTAGGACGTCCGTTTTCATCAGTCTTAAGCAGATAGAATTCAAATTCCGCGCCGATTCTACAGGTAAAGCCCGCCTCTCTCGCCTCTCTTACCGTGTCCTTGAGAAGCTGACGGCAGTCAGCCTCAAGAGGCGTGCCGTCCGGGCGGCGAACGCTGCAAAACAGGCGCACGACACGGCCCTGGGAGGGACGCCAGGGAAGGAGAGAGAGCGTGGAAGGATCGGGGACCAGAAACAGATCGGACTTTTCCTCAGAGCCGAAGCCACGGACAGCCGACGCATCGAACGAAATACCGGTTTCAAAGGCGCGGAGGAGTTCACCCGGCATAATGGAAATATTTTTCTGCGCGCCGAATACGTCGCAGAATGCCAGGCGTATGAATTTGACGTCCTCCTGACGGACATATTCAAGGACTTCCTGCTCGGTATACATATTGCGTTCCTCCTTTTAATGCAATTAATTCTGAACGTAGAGCTGTTTATACGGATTCTTCGTGTTCGGCGTCAGCAGATAAAAGGGCTTTTCGAAAAGAGAATCCTCTTCGACTGTGAACAGTTCGCAGTACCTGCGGAGAAAGGGACGTATTTCATCGAGATCCGCTGCCTCTGCCGGTCGTGACTCCACCTGTTTCGGCAGGCGTACGCCGATGCTGCTGCAGCGCAGGAAGATCTTGCCGCCGTGCATACCGGTGCCGCAGAAGTTGCTGATCACATCTCCCTCTGTGCCCCTTCCGAGTACTATAATAATACCGCCGGCCTGGTATTCCCCGAGAAAGCTGCCGCACCGGCCCCCGATCACCATAACGGGGAGTTTATCCTTATACGCTTTCATGTGTATACCTGCGCGGTACCCCGCGTTTCCGCGTACGTAAATAGCGCCGCCGCGCATCGCATAACCCGCGGCGTCTCCGGTATTGCCGTGGATAACGATTTCTCCGCTGTTCATCGTATCTCCCGTCGCATCCTGTGCATTGCCGTGTACGACGATGCTCGCACCATCCAGATATGCGCCGAGCGCGTTGCCGGGTGTGCCGTTTATGGTGATGGTTTTTCCCTTCAGGCCGCTGGCGATAAACCTCTGACCGCAGCAGTTATCGACTGTAACGTCCTCGCGGGCCTCTCGTATCTGCTCGTTGAGCGTTTGAAAATGCATGTTTGCAGCGTCGATTGTCATGCTGAAAATCCTTTCCTTTCTGCGAATGCCCCGAATGGTAAGCCGTCAGGCTTTCCGATCTTATGTGAAAAGGGATAGCGATGCATCTCCCTGTGTTCAAGCCTCTGCAGGCGCTTCGCTTTCATATGTGGCACCCCCCAGCCTATGCGCTCTGAATTTACGGGAAAACGCCAGCAGAGCGGGCGTTTCGCAGATAAGCTCAAAATCCAGTGTATCGAGCGGCGTTTGCTCCCGTATAAGCGCTGTATAGATACCTGCTTTTTCCACATTTCCGAGCATAAGGTAACCCTTTAAACGGTTTTTTTCATAAAACAGCTTTTTGTATTGCCCATCCTTGCCTCGGTATTCATAAATGTTCCCTGTATAGGTTCCAGCCGTTAGAATATGCAGTCCGAAGAAGCCGATGGCATTCATGGGTATGGCGTTGCCAAAACATATGTCGCCGCCCGCCATACATGTACCCGCGCATTCGCCCTGCATATAAGCGTTGGGAAGCAGGGCAAGAACACGGCTCTGTTCGGAGGAGACGTCGAAGCTTTCACAGCAGTCGCCTGCGGCGTAAATATCCGGCAGACTGGTCTGCATGTGATCATCGGTGAGAATCCCGCGCTCAGCGGACGCCCCTGCATCCGCCAGCAGTTTTGTATTTGGACGGACGCCTGCTGCCAGGACGAGGATGTCAAACGGTATCTCCTCTTCACAGCTTGTCACGGCTTTGTTTTGCGTCAGACTTTTTATACTTTGTCCCAGTTTAAAAGAGATTCCCTGATTTGTCAAGTGCTTTTCTACGATTTCAGAGGCATCGCTGTCCAGAATGCTGGACAGTACGCGGGGACTGAGATCGACTACGGTGATCTGTGATACCCGGCCATGTATGCCCTCCGCACATTTCAGTCCGATTAGTCCGGCGCCGAGAATCAGAACGCGCGCGTCCGGCGTCAGCGCTCCCTCCAGGGCAAGCGCGTCGTCAAGCGACAGAAAGGTAAATTTTTTAACGACAGATTCAAGTCCCTCCATTTTCGGGATAAACGGAACCGATCCGGCAGCGTAGAGTAGCTTGTCGTAGGACAGCGCCGTGCCGTCATCCATAAGGATGCTTTTTTGCTCCGGCTGGATTTTGACGACCATTCGACCGAGATAGGCGCGGCAGCGGTGCGTCTGATAAAAATCGGAAGGACGGTAAAGCATGCGCTGCCTGTCGGTCTTTCCGGCGAGCAGGTAGGAGATCAGCGGCCGGGAATACGTGTGGTGCGCTTCGTTTGAAACAATTGTGATGTCGCCTTCGCTGTCTAGGCGTCGTATCGCCTCGACGGCGCCCACGGCGGCAGCCGAGTTACCGATAATTACATAATTCACGCGTCCTCCCCCCTTTCCTCAAACACGATGGCGTTGTTCGGGCAGTTTTGCACACAGGCTGGCGTTCCCTGCACAGTAGAGACACACAGCTCGCATTTGTTGACCGCACCGCCCTCCGAAGGAACGACGGCGCCATAGGGACAGGTCAAAACACAGGTATAGCAGCCGACACAGCGTTTTTGATCGATGCGTACGACGCCATCTTCTTTCTGGAGAGCACCAGTAATACAGCTTTTTACGCAGATCGCGTCGTCGCAGTGACGGCAGGAGACCGCGTAGGAAAGCGCGGCGGTTCCTTCAATACGTATACGCGGCCGAATTGTCAGATTTTTAAGGGCAAGGGCCATGTTTTTCTCGCCGGTCGCGGCAAACGCACAGTAATATTCGCATAGGTGGCAGCCCAGGCACCAAGTCTCGTTGACATATATCCGCTTCAATGTGGTATCCTTCCTTTCATAACGTCTGCCCCGAGGCTTTGACGTTCGATCCGGTTGTTTTGGTGTGCAGCGTGACGGGTCGGCGCCCGCAGTTTATTGGCAGCGGCCGAGCGCCTCAGGTACGATTCCGTTTTTACCATATGCCGCCCTTTCGCCTGCGCTTTTCGAAGTTCACAGATGATCAATCGGCGAAAGGCCTGTAAGCCGGTTCCGGAAACTTCAAAAATCTCACTATGGAAAATAAGCATTCTGTCATTCACCGGCGTGCTTGATGCCGAGAATTGAAAGCTCCTTTTCGTTGAGTCCAACGCCGCGCAGCATAAGACGGTTGCCCCGGAGCGCCTCGATGGAATTGATGCCCATACCGCCCATAAGCTCTTTTATTTCGTGATTCCATGCCGTCAGCAGATGGATCAGCCTCTGGGAACCGAGATCGGGATTCAGGCGGCGGACGAGCTCCGGCCGCTGCGTTGCAATGCCCCAATTGCATTTTCCGGTCTGGCAGGATCTGCACAGATGACAGCCGAGTGCAAGCAGCGCGCCGGTGGCAATGTATACGGCGTCGGCTCCGAGCGCAACGGCCTTGACCACATCAGCGCTGTTGCGGATGCTACCGCCGACGACCAGAGAGACATTGCTTCGGATGCCTTCCTCACGCAGCCGCTGGTCAACGCTCGCCAGCGCCAGTTCAATCGGGATACCGACATTGTCGCGGATCCGCGTAGGCGCCGCGCCGGTTCCCCCGCGAAAGCCGTCGATCGCGAGGATATCCGCACCGCTGCGCGCAATACCGCTGGCGATCGCGGCGATGTTATGCACGGCGGCAACCTTGACAATAACCGGCTTTTTGTACGCGGTTGCCTCTTTTAAGGAGAAAACAAGCTGCCGCAGGTCTTCAATGGAATAGATATCGTGGTGGGGAGCCGGAGAAATCGCGTCGGAGCCTTCCGGTATCATACGCGTCTGCGAGATATCCCCAACGATCTTCGTACCTGGAAGATGTCCGCCGATACCGGGCTTTGCGCCCTGTCCCATTTTGATTTCGATGGCGGCGCCGGCCTCCAGATATTCCCTGTGGACACCGAATCTTCCGGACGCGACCTGAACAATGGTATTTGCTCCGTACTGATAAAAATCCTCATGGAGGCCACCTTCGCCAGTATTGTAATAAACGCCGAGCGCCTGAGCGGCGCGTGCGAGGCTGGCATGCGCATTGTAGCTTATGGACCCGTAGGACATGGCGGAAAACATAATAGGCATGGAAAGCTCGAGCTGCGGAGACAAATTGTTTTTCAGCGAGCCGTCCGGATTTCTTTCGATTTTCGCCGGCTTTTTACCCAAAAACACGCGCGTTTCCATAGGTTCTCTGAGCGGGTCTATAGGCGGATTGGTCACCTGCGAGGCGTTGATCAGAATCCGGTCCCAGTAAATCGGGAGCGGCTCCGGGTTGCCCATGGAGGATAATAGCACGCCGCCGCTCCCGGCCTGTCGGTAGATTTCGCGGATGGCACGTCCGCTCCAGTTGGCGTTTTCCTTAAAGGTGTGGTCCGTCTTGACAATTTTAAGCGCGCGTGTCGGACATAGGGAAACGCAGCGATGACAGTTGACGCATTTGCTTTCGTCGCTCAGCATCAGGTTTCTCTCGGCGTCATATGTATGAACTTCGTTTGCGCACTGACGTTCGCAGACGCGGCAGGCGATGCAACGGGCGTCGTTGCGGACTACCTCGTATTCCGGGTAAATGTTAATGACTGCCATGCTCATCCCCTCCGTTCCGCAAGACTATAACAGGCTCGCCGCCTTTGGGCGACCAGAGCTTTTCGACGTTTGGTTCCATTACGCGAATAGCACACTCTTCACTGGCTATGTAAACCATATCATTCTTTTCCCCCACGACCATGGAACGCAGCTTCAAGCGGTCGTTCAGCGCCATCATACCTCCGGAAAAGCCCAAAAGTATGGAGAAGGGCCCGGTAATCAGCATGCTGCTGAAGGCATTTCGCAAGTATGTGAGACGCTGCCGCTCCGTTTCCTCCATTTCATTTATGGTGCTCCAGAACGGCGCGGCGATAACGTTCGCCGCCTCCTTCAACGTCAGCTTCTGCCTGCGGAGAAGATAATCGATCATATAGGTTATGACCTCGGTGTCTGTCAGAAGCGTACATTTATAGCCGAACATCTCGACAAATCGGCGGTTGGCGTCGTAGGAGGAAATTTCGCCGTTGTGTACGATAGAATACTCCAGCATGGCGAAGGGGTGCGCGCCACCCCACCAGCCCGGCGTGTTGGTCGGGTACCTTCCGTGCGCGGTCCAGCAGTAGCCCGCGTATTCCTCCAGACGGTAGAAGCTGCCCACATCCTCCGGAAAACCGACGGCCTTGAAGACGCCCATGTTTTTGCCGCTTGAAAAGACGTATGCGCCTTCGAAGCCGGTGTTAATGCGGATGACGGCTCGCACTACGTATTCCTCCTCGTCGAGCTGACTGTCTTTCAGTCTGTTGTGGTGCGGCATGACGAAATAACGCCAGATGAGCGGTTCATTCTGGATGCGCGGCGATTTTCGTATCGGGATTTTGGAAAGGTTGACAACCTCGAACATTTTGTCGATAAATTTTTCACAGGCTTCCTTGGCGCCTGGATTGTCGTAAAAGACATGGAGCGCATACAGGTCCTTGTATTGGGGATATATACCGTAACCGGCAAAGCCGCCGCCGAGACCATTGGAACGGTCGTGCATCGGCGCCATGGAGCGGACGATCAGATCGCCGGGGATGTTTTTCCCGTCTTTGGAAAACACGCCGGAAATTGCACACCCGGACGGAATGCGGATTTGTCCTTCTTTCTGCAGCATAGAAAACATTCCTTTCGTCAGAGTTTCGGTGATTCGCAAAGCAAAAAAAGAGACGCCCACGGCATCGGCAGTGAGGAGCTGCCAATGGCATGAACGTCTTTGTTCAAAAATATATTATAAGCTAAAACACCGTTTTTGTCAAGATAAAAATGAAAAAAACATTTTTTGGGGAGATATGCGGCGAGCCATAACGGTGAAAACAATAGCGCGGGAGGCCGGAAAACCCTTCTGTCAAGGCGTTTTCTTCCCACCTCTGCTGCTTTCGCAGATTTGCAAACAATACGTATATTTCAGGATCGATTGACTGCCTCAACCCGTTTGTGCGTCTGTGAATACTGTATTTGGACAGTTGGCTACGCGGGGCATGCAAATAATTCCAGCTAATATTGGCGTATCGCCAACTATATTGACAATGCTGAATATATTTCAATGAAGATATTTATGTAGCATTAGCATAATTGGTTGCCGTTTCGCCAACTCTGTACAAAATAAGTTGGCGAAACGGCAACTATACTTTCCTTTTATGCAATTAGTTGGCGTTACGCCAACTTATTATTTATATAAAGACCGTTTGTTATTCGTATTCCGGCCTGCCTATGCGAAGACAAAGATTAAGTCTGCATATTACCGTTTGATCAAGGCAACAGATAGAAACCTTAGACTTTACAGCGCAACAGAAGGGGAAGGAATTTATATTGAACGAAGTAAGGTAAGATATCTTAAAGGTTGGCGTATTGCAAACATTTTAATAAAAAGTTGGCGAAACGCAAACTTTCTGCGGATGAGTTTGCAGAACGCCAACAAAATTATTTCTAAAATTAAAAGCAAAAAAGTCGGCGAATCGCCAACTTTTGAATTCAACAGCATGGTATATTGGCGTTATGCCAACTTTATTATGGATACAGTATGGGATGTTGGCGAAATGCCAACCATGAAAAAATTGTTCTTTTACCGTTTTAAAAAATTTTATACGGTTATCTAAAGCAGACATTTAATATCAAGTTTCATCACCGGCGATGAAAGCCATTTGCTATAATAAAGTCGACTTAAATGTATTCTTTGGTGATGGAGCTGTCGGTATGAGAAATATGTTTGCAATTAAAGGAAACATATGCAGTGAGCGTATCCGTTTGGGACGGGCAATGCAGACGCCTCCCTTAACGCAGGAACAGTTAGCAACGAAAATTCAGCTATTGGGTTTGGATATGACCACAGTTATGATTTCGCGTATTGAAAAAAATGAACGTCATGTCTGTGACGCAGAACTGAGGACCATTGCACAGGCACTAAACGTTTCCATGGAATGGCTTTGCGGAGACACCGATACATTTCTAAGTCCGGCCGGCAGCCAAACTGCGGACAGAAAAAAGGGATGACGTTTGTATAATGTCCTTTTTTCATGTTCACAGGAACACGGGATGTACAGCAATGGAATCTGCGCCTTCATCGGACACCGTCAGATACCATCTGCGGCAGAAGAAAATGTCCGGAATGCTGCGGAAGCCTTCCTGCTCGAGACGGAGCGAGCAGTCTTCCTTACAGGCGGCATGGGCGCGTTTGACACCGCCGCCTCGCGGGCTGTGCGGAGCTTAAAGCTGCAATATCCCAGACGCGAAATCTCTCTGCGGCTCATTCTGCCGAGCATGCGCTATGTTCCGAAGCCGGAGTACATGTTTTTATATGAGGACCTCTATGACGAAATTCTCGTATGCGAGGCCTCGGACGGCGCGCATTTTAAGGCGATGATTGGCATCCGCAACCGATGGATGATCGATCAGGCGGATCTGGTGATCGCCTATGTGCGGTATGATTACGGCGGCGCTTATCAGGCGCTGAATTATGCCAAAAGGCAAGGCAAAAGAATCCTTCTGCTTTAATTTCGGGAAACTGGCGGAGGGGCTTAGTCATACGGAACGAAAAAACGGCGGCCGGCGCAGGGCAGGACCTGAGACGAAAAACAAGAAGGCGAATCCCGTCTTATGGAGGAGCTTTGACGGCTGAGACTGAAAAACGGCCGTGCTTTAAAACACGGGCGCGTTTCATGCGGAAGCTTTTATGAGCATATTAGATAACGCCGGTCGCTTATGTGTTCCGTTTATCCCTTATATCGGGAGGCCGATTTGGATCTGCTGACAAATTTTTTTATTTTTTTCAAAAAAGGGATTGACAGTTTGCTTTGCAAGGTGTATAATATTTACATTGACACGGCAAAGGCGCCGCAGATTTTTCTGTTGCGCCTTTGCCTTTTTCTATACGGATATAAAATAATGAACATAAGGGGTGTTTAAACATGGCAACTGTTCCGGAAATGTTTGGATGTATGGTGTTCAACGATGCGACCATGAAAGCGCGGCTTCCCAAGGAGACCTATAAAGCGATGAAAAAGACCATCCAGGATGGCAAGCGTATGGATATCGCGGTGGCGAACGTTGTGGCAAACGCCATGAAGGACTGGGCGATTGAAAAAGGCGCGACACACTTTACGCACTGGTTTCAGCCGATGACTGGCATCACGGCGGAAAAGCATGACAGCTTCATCTCGCCTATGGCCGACGGTTCCGTGATCATGGAATTTTCCGGCAAGGAGCTGGTACGCGGCGAGCCGGACGCTTCCTCTTTCCCGTCGGGCGGCCTGCGTGCAACCTTCGAGGCTCGCGGATACACGGCCTGGGATCCCACCTCTTACGCGTTTATCAAGGACAACACACTCTGCATACCTACGGCATTCTGCTCCTATGGCGGGGAGGCGCTGGACAAAAAAACGCCGCTCCTGCGTTCCATGGAGGCTATAAACCGTCAGGCTATGCGCGTGCTGAAGCTGTTCGGAAATGAAAACGTGACATCCGTCAAAACTACGGTCGGCCCGGAGCAGGAATATTTCCTGATAGACAAAGAGGTTTATGAAAAAAGAAAGGATCTGTTATATACCGGCCGCACACTCTTCGGATCCAAGCCGCCAAAAGGGCAGGAACTGGACGACCATTATTTCGGCAGCATCAAGCCGCGTGTGGCTGCATTCATGAAGGATCTGGACGAGGAACTGTGGAAGCTGGGCGTGCTGGCAAAGACCAAGCACAACGAGGTAGCGCCCGCGCAGCACGAGTTGGCGCCGATCTTTACAACGACCAACATTGCCACAGACCACAATCAGCTCACCATGGAAGTGATGAAGAAGGTGGCGCAGAAGCACGGACTGGTCTGCCTGCTGCATGAAAAGCCGTTTGCCGGTGTCAACGGCAGCGGAAAGCACAACAACTGGTCCATTTCCACCAATACCGGCGTGAACCTGCTCGAACCGGGTGAGACGCCTTATGAAAACGCGCAGTTTCTGCTGTTCCTCTGTGCGGTCATCGCCGCCGTGGATGATTATCAGGATCTCTTGCGCATTTCCGTTGCAAGTGCGGGCAACGATCACCGTCTGGGCGCGAACGAGGCGCCGCCGGCTGTCGTCTCCATGTTTCTCGGTGACGAGCTGACCGCAGTCCTGGATGCGATCGAGAATGAGAGCGCGTATGACGCAAAGGAAAAGGAGCAGATGAAGATCGGCGTGCATGTACTGCCGAAATTCCCGAAGGATACGACGGACCGGAACCGGACATCTCCCTTTGCATTTACCGGCAACAAGTTCGAGTTCCGCATGCTCGGCTCCACAGCCTCTGTTGCCACCCCCAATATCGTACTCAATACAGCGGTTGCGGAGACGCTGAAGCAGTGTGCGGACCGTCTGGAAGGCGCTACGGATTTCAAAGCCGCGCTGCACGAGCTGATCCGAGATATGATTCGGAAGCATAAGAGAATTATTTTTAACGGAAACGGTTATGATGACGCTTGGATTAAAGAGGCTACGGAGAAGCGCGGTTTGTTGAATCTGAAATCTACCCCCGAATGCCTGCCTTATTTCGCAAAGGACAAAAACATCCGCCTTTTCACCTCGCATAAGGTTTTCAGCGAGTGTGAGATTCATTCGCGTCTTGAGATTCTGCTTGAAAATTATTGCAAGGTTCTACACATCGAAGCGCTCACAATGCTGGAAATGGCGGAGAGAGATATCCTGCCGGCCGTAAGCGCTTTTGCAAAGGCGCTGAGCGAGGGGGCGCTGGCAAAGAAAGGACTTCTGGCGGATATCGACTGCACCTACGAGGAGACAACCGTTAAAAAGATTTCTTCTCTGTCCTCCTGTATGCATGACCGGATAGCAGCCCTTGAGGGAGCGCTTCTCGGTGCGAAAAATATAGAGGACATCGCTGAACAGGCGATGTATTATAAGGATACGGTCTTTGCGGCGATGAACGAGCTGCGTGCGGCCGGCGACGAGCTTGAAGTAACCGTTGCCCGGGAGTACTGGCCTTACCCAACCTACGGAGATCTGCTTTTCAGTGTACGCTGAAGCCGCGGCGACCTTCGGAAATCAACCGGACGTTGCCGAAACAGGGCGGCCCCATGCAGGACGCCGGAAAAGCCCCGGCAGCAGAGGGTCGCCTCTTCTTTTGCCTTTTGTACGACAGGGGAAGGTTTGTCAAAAATGCATTGTGAAGATATATGACAGACGAGAGAATAAAAATCAGATAACTGAGTCATATCATCGCTTGGGGACCGTCGGCTCAGGACGGTTCGAGGCGGAAACAGTCGGGGAGGTCGGAGAAAATGTGTTCCATCATGGGCGTATCCGGCAAGGGGGTATCTTATGCCGCATTCAAAAAGGGGTTTGACCGAACGATCTCGAGAGGGCCGGACCGAACGCGGGTCGTCGAAGGTGAATTCGGAATATTGGGCTTTCACCGTCTGGC
Source organism: Clostridiales bacterium (assembly GCA_019415985.1). Taxonomy (GTDB): domain Bacteria; phylum Bacillota; class Clostridia; order Oscillospirales; family CAG-272; genus CAKTAA01. Next base: position 1,706 of record DXYE01000012.1, on the reverse strand, counting down.
GATCATGGGCTTGACAGACGAAGGGATGCAGCCATTTTCGCTTGGGGAAAATTATTTGGTCTGCAACGGTGAGATTTATGGATTCCGTAAATTAAAGGAAGAATTGGCAAAAACCTATACGTTCCGCAGCGGATCGGACTGTGAGATTCTGTTGCCCATGTATGAGGAGTACGGGCTGGATATGTTCCGCCGGCTCGATGCAGAGTTCGCCCTGCTCCTATATGACGCAAAGGGAAAAAAGCTCATCGCCGCACGGGACCCTATTGGCATCCGTCCCCTGTTTTACGGGAAAAGCGAATCCGGAGATACGATATTTGCAAGCGAGGCTAAAAATTTGGTAGGCCTTGTGGATAAGATCCGGCCGTTTCCGCCGGGACATTATTACGTGGATGGACATTTTGTCTGCTACAGAGATCTGACAGACGTCAGACGGATATGCGAAGACGATCTGGAAACCGTTTGCGAAAACATCCGTGAAAAGCTGACTGCGGGAATTGAAAAACGCTTGGACGCGGACGCTCCGCTGGGCTTTTTGCTGAGCGGCGGACTGGACAGCTCGCTTGTATGCGCGGTTGCGGCGAAAATCATAAAGAAACCGCTGCGTACCTTTGCAATCGGTATGGAGGGCGATGCAATCGATCTGAAATATGCCCGCGAGGTCGCGGAATATTTGGGTACTCAGCATACGGAAATCATGATGACGCGGGAGGATGTTCTGAACACGCTTGAAGAGGTTGTGTCCGTCTTGGGAACATATGATATCACAACCATACGCGCAAGCATCGGAATGTATTTGATCTGTCGGGAAATACACCGGACAACGGACGTTCGGGTGCTGATGACCGGAGAGATATCCGATGAGCTGTTTGGTTATAAATATACAGATTATGCGCCTGATGCAGCCGCATTTCAGGCGGAAGCGTGCAAGAGGCTGCGGGAGCTTTATATGTATGATGTGTTGCGGGCGGATCGCTGTATCTCCAGCAATTCCATGGAGGCGCGTGTGCCATTCGGAGATCTGAATTTTGTGTCTTATGTTATGTCGGTTGACCCTGAGAAAAAGATCAACAAATATCATAAGGGAAAGTATCTTTTGAGACATGCATTTGAGGGCGATTACCTCCCCAGATCGATTCTATACAGAGAAAAAGCGGCTTTCAGCGATGCGGTGGGACATTCCATGGTGGACGACCTGAAGGCATATGCGGAGACAAGATATACGGACGAGGAATTCCTTAGAAAAAGTGAAACTTATGAATATGCCCGGCCTTTTACAAAGGAATCTCTTTTGTACAGGGAACTGTTCGAACGTTATTATCCCGGTCAGGCCGAGATGATTGCTGATTTCTGGATGCCCAATAAAGCCTGGAAGGGCTGTGATGTAGATGATCCTTCTGCACGGGTGCTTCAAAATTATGGCGAAAGCGGCGAATAGACTATTAGGATAGAGCGCCGCCCCGCTGCGCGTCATGAGCAGCGGGGCGGTTGATTTTATGTACAGTTACTGACAGATACATGAAACAGACAGTGGAGAGGACGTTTTTCACAGTTAAGCTCTTATTTTATACATGGAATAAGCCCATTTCAGCGCTTTTATTACTGCATCCCCAGTACAATGCGGCAGAAGTTGGTCATAAGCGTGGCGACCTCAGCGCGGGAGGCAGTGCCGGACGGATTGAAGGTTCCGTCGCCTGCACCGTTGATGA
>DXYE01000119.1:747-7904 GCA_019415985.1 Clostridiales bacterium | reverse complement strand
CTCAAAAAAGCCCGGAATATCAAGGAAAATCATCGCTCAGACGATTGAAGTACGGTCTCAAAGCCGCACGTCGTGCGCCTCAGTTCTCAAAGAGATAATTACTCATTGCAAAGGCCTGTATTCATGCGTTTTTCCGCATGAATACAGGCTTTCTTTTTTTACGCGAGCGCCTGATGAAACATCAATCTGCGAATACCATAATCAGCCCACGACACGCTATGGGAAATTCATATTACCAATATAATTTCTTTTCGCCAATTCCGATCATTAGATCATTCTGAGATCGCAGGGCTCAGCCCAAACGTATAGGCCGAATGGCCTCAAAGTAAGTACAGAGCGGATATGGATAACCGGCGTCAACAATGGTATTGGAACATCGGTGAATGGATTCAAACCGTTGAATTTTGGTGAATTTTCCATACGGTACAGTATGATTGCCATTCTCCAGAATTGCGCAGTTCTGTATATCGCCTCCGTTCTGTCCGATCAACGCACCCGTTCTTTGCCGAGCGGACACAACGGCATCCTTTAAAGTCAAATCCTTCACTGTTTCGCCGCAATAACCGAAAAGCCCAGTGTAATTGCTGTCAGAATCGATTTTTAGGTTTGAAATGACATAACCTACGCCGTTAAAAGTACCGGTGAATTTAGCATCGTTGTCACCTATGGGCGTGAATAACGCGGGTCCCATACATATCAATATCCGCCGTCAGAACATAATTCCTATCGGCATAATGGGTAGCGTCCAACATAACTTGGGCTGAGATATGCCAGTTCTTCTCCAGAACCGATTTCGTACGACGCTTCCTTGGAACCCAACCCGCCGGAAAAAGTCTCCGCGATATTTCCGTTCCGGGGCGTTGTGCTCTCCAATAATGTTATGGAAAGCATCTGATCCGCGTCCGTTATGGTCACTTCACCGCTGACCGTACTTATATACCCTTGCAATTTTACTGTATAACGATAGGTCGACGCGCAGAGGCGTAGACGCCCGGTCCATTTTTTATCTGCATCCCTGTCGACGTGTGTACAACAGTAACAACTGCGTCTTCCGGATGCAGTAAAACCTCAGGGTGAATTGCGGGGAAACCTCCAGTGAAACGGTCCTGGATATCTCCTCCCCACTGACTGTTATCGTTCCACGCTGCGTTACATAACCGAACTTTTCAACAGTGTAAGGATAAGACCCGTTCGGCAGACTGTAGAAAATGCTATTGTTATCCACACGGCCTGCCTGGACCTCGTTTTCCGCATTTTTCAGCGTAACGACCGGCATCCAAAGGTAAAACGGAAATCACCGCATCATGGCACTTCAGTTCCAGTTCGATGCTTTTGAACACATCCGTCCTGCCAATGAATACCGTACCGCTTTGCGGTGCATAATCGTTCGAACTGTAAGTCACGGTATAAGTATAAAGACCCGTCTGAACGTTTGTATATGTATATATACTGCTCTCGGCAGCAGACAAAGCAACTGGGGTACCGTTCTTTTCCAAAAGGATCTCAGCATCCATCGGCATGACCGGCAGCGTAAGAAAGCATACGGCATTCGGAACCGGCCATTTAAGAATCGGATAGCTCTCCCCACGGTTTTGTAAAGCCCCGCCCAAATGTAATCGGTGCCTCAACTCTGCGTCTGTCACGGCTGACGCATTGCTGTAGGAGGGTCGTAGGAATCCAAATACCTGCAATTCTGCACGGTTGTTCCGGAATCGAAACGGATTACCTTTTTCATCTACTCAGCTAACAACTTTTTAACCGTATCTTTATTACAAGTATCCAAACTTTTTATTATCTCCTGAAAAACCTGTAGTCCGGCTTGTCCAAAACTGCGATACGTAGCATGTCTGCATGAGCTTTTCGGTGACATTGGTTTTGACGTGTATATTATACCATGAAAATCCGGCAGTTTAGATGATTGAACTTGTTCAGTCGGACAAATCTGGGGTGCACGGTTTAAAACAATTATACGATAATGAAACAATATACGATTTATCTTATACCATGGTTTATTTTGTATGTCAACCATAAACAAAATACAAATAGGTAGTTATCGGATATTCCTTTCCCGCCACTCAGCATCGTGCAAGCCTCGATAGTGACCTTTGTCGATAAAATTTTCTGCGGATTCAGAACAAACGTTTTGCAGTCACGCGGAAATCGTTTCTGTCAGGCCGGGATCGTTCCTTTGCCTCAACACAGCTCATACTGTATTTTGATACATTTAACAAAATTAAATTAAAAGCACGAGTTTAGCAGACTGAAGGATAAACCACATCTCTTTATACAATAATTTCAATCGAAGCTTCCCGTTTCAGTAGATATGAAAGTGAGCCTGAGTATTCAACAGTTCATAGTACTTCCCCTCTCTTCCTTTATCAGTTGACCATGGCTGCTCTCCGGACGAGTTCTCCCTGCTGAAATACGATGATATCATCGCAGAAGCGGCAGAATGACAGACGATGACTGATGTATACGGCCGTTCTTTCACCGACAGTATCATTGAACCTCGTATTTATTTCCTGTTCGGCTATGGGATCCAGCGCCGCCGTGGGTTCGTCCAGTATGGTGGTAATCGGCGCATCCTTGTAAAGCGCTCGGGTGAGCATCAATTTTTGCTTATCGCCGCCAGATAGCTCGATGGCATTGAGCCGCACAAAAGCTTTACCAATGTTGTTTTCCCCGTGCCGACCTGTAGCAATGCGGTCAATGCCCCGACGTAGGTTCCGAAAAAGGATCGCAGGCTATCTTTCTGCTCCATACAAATCGTTTTTTCTGCAGTCCTTTAAACATGTTTTCGACTCACCCCAGCATTCCATATATACGGATATCTTTCGCATAATCAAATTTTTATGATAGACTATTTAAATATCCAAGCTTTTTGTTTATCTTTAGCAAATTCATCCTTGTATTTTTTCATATAATTTCTAAGCTGACCGCAACAAAATCCACGGCGATACCGTTACAATGATTGTACTGTAAGTAAAAATACCAATTATGCTCGTACCAAAAGTAAGAAGGATTGCCAGATAAACTCAGGTGCACAGCTTCCCGAACAGGCATCGTTCATGGCATTTTGGTATTTTATGTTAATGGTCGGATCATCTGTATTTGAAAAATCTGTTCGCATAAACTTTTCAGTAATTTCGTGCTGATAAAGCGTCTAAATATTATACCGTCTTTGCCCGAGCTTAGTGCAGCAGTAAAGATTCACCAGGTCAGCCGCAAAAATTATACCGAAATAGAACGTGACGATCAGTCCGACCTCTTGTATTCCCTTTTGCCCAGCCAGGGCATCCAGCAGGACCTTCGAAAAATAATTCGCGTCCAGCGGCAGCAAGACGCTGGGCGGTATAGAAGGAAGAAAAAAAGATAGAATGCTTTATCCCATCTCCAGATATTTCTTAGCGCGTATCCGATATTTGGAAGACAGCCATGTTTCTTTCTGTTGTTTCGCGCCCTTCACACTCCTTACTGTTGAAAGTATTCGAATCTCCCGCTTCCAACAGTACCGATTTCTTCGTTTTCATACAATCAAGATAGATAGCCGCATTTGCCTATAACTCGATGTAGGCAAGTAAAGCAGAATATCAACATCAATGCCCATGCCAAACAAAAAGCTAAAATAAAAGAGCGTTGTCATCCATATGCTGGTCTTATTAATTTTTCAAATATATCCTATTTGTAATATTGTAACACATAAAGCACAATTAGTCGATTGTTTTCGACGCTATTCTTTTGTTCTCCTCAGACGAAAGCTCCTTGACACCAGCGCACAGTACGAAATAACGGCTTCGCTTATGCAGGTATCATCCATACGGATAGGTTTTCCAGCGATAAATTTGACTGACATGTTGACTTGCACAGCGTAGAAAACGCGGTTTTTTAGGTCTGAAATGACTGCCGGACCGCAATGCCCAAAAATAAAAAATCCCCCGAAATCCCCTTGAATCAAGGTTTATTGTGGAAATTCTCTCTGTGTTTGTACTGCAAAAGATACTGGCCATAAACGCAGGCGTAACAGGCGTAAAAAAACGCACCCCACAACATGAGGGGCGCGTCTTGGGTGCGACAGCCTGTCGCTGGAGCAGGTGACGGGAATCGAACCCGCGTAGCCAGCTTGGGAAGCTGGAACTCTGCCATTGAGTTACACCTGCATTTAGTTTAGTATAGCAGATGAGAATGACTTTTTCAAGCTATTTCATTGTTTTTTAACATTTATAGTATAAAATGAGAGATGAAAAGATAAATAGTTAAAATTACTGCGTAAATCCGTCGTAGCTCTTTACGCCACTATCGCTTCTTTGAGCTTTTACGCTTCAGGGTATAAACACAGACATGTTGGTAATAAATAAGCAGCGCAGCAATGCGATCGCAGGGGAAATGATACGGTTTCTGTATCTGAGCTTGGCTGCTGCCGTAGCAAATTTACAATAATATTGATTGTACCGTTAATAAATCATTTTGAAAGGCAATAAGCATGACACAGGATAACCGCGTTGTTTGCAGACAATGCACCTCTTATGATCCAGAGGTACTTTCCAGACTCCTCATCGACTCTTTTCATGTTCTCGAAATGACCGAGACATTTTTTCGCGGCAAGCGGATTGTGATTAAACCCAATCTTGTCATGAAAGCCGCAAGCGAGCGCGCCGCGACTACACACCCCGGCATCATTGACGCGCTTTTATCCGTTCTCTGCCGAGCCCACGCAGCCGATATTGTTATTGCGGAAAGTCCCGGCGGGCCTTATACCATCGCAGCACTGCATAGCGTATACAGGGGTTGCGGAATTGAGGCGGTAGCAAGCCGTCACGGTGTCCGACTGAATTTTGATACCGGCTTTCAAAATCTTTCCGCGCCAAACGCGCTTACCTCAAAGAATTTCGACATTCTGACGCCCGTTTGCGAGGCAGATATCCTGATAAACGTCTGTAAGCTTAAAAGTCATTCCCTGACAAAAATGAGCGGGGCCATCAAAAATTTTTTCGGAACCGTTCCCGGACTGAAAAAATTCGAAATGCATGCAAGATTTCCGGATTATAAAGATTTTAACAGCATGCTTGTAGATCTCTGCGCTTTGCACCACGAAAGGACACCGGTCATCAACATCGTGGATGCAGTCGTCGGAATGGAGGGCAACGGACCTACCGGAGGCGAGCCACGCGCTGTCGGCGCTGTTCTGGTCAGTCGGAATGCTTTCTGCGCTGATTTGCTCTGTTCGGAAATACTCGGCTTCGGTACCAGCGTGCCAATGGTAGAGGAGGCAAAGCGACGCAGTCTTTGTCCGAAAGCCGTTTCTGATCTGACGGTTTTGGGAGATTTCCGAGAATTGCTGTACCCTCATGCTTTCAAGGCGCCTGACGCACAGAACACATTTTCCGTTTTTCGTTGGCTGCCCGGACTTTTCGGAGGCCGCGTGTACCGCTGGCTCCAGCCGCGTCCGAAGATCGACCGCAAAAAGTGCGTGGGATGCGGCGAATGTTTTCGGAGTTGTCCGGTCCATACCATTGAAATGGCAGACGCAGACAGAAAAAAATATGCGATCATTCGGCACGACGCTTGCATTCGCTGTTATTGCTGTCAGGAGCTGTGTCCCTATCGCGCCGTTATCATCCAAAAAAATCCGGTATTTCGTCTGCTCCCGTAATATGTATGAAACCGACAGAAAGGACCGAAAGGACGGTGCGCTTTATGCAATGCTTGATAAATGCCCCGGCTAAAATCAACCTGTTCCTCGAAGTGGGAAAACGCAGAAGCGATGGCTATCACAATATCTATTCACTGATGCACAGCGTCCCATTGTACGATACCATAATTGCTGAAAAACTGCCGGCCGCAAATGGAGAAAAAAAAATTCTGTTTACATGTTCAGATACGGCGCTTCCTTTAAACGAGAAGAATTTGGCGTACAAAGCAGCTCTATGGTTCTTTGAACGCTTTTCTGTTTCTTCCTACGTTCTGCGCCTCCATGTCGACAAAAGGATTCCAAAGGAGGCCGGACTTGGCGGCGGAAGCTCAGACGCAGCGGCAGTACTTTTGTGCTGCAGCCGTCTTTATCTTGAGGAGGCTGACCGAGACGATAAATTATTGCTCCCAAACGCTGCCGCTCTCGGCGCGGATGTCCCCTTCTGTATGATGCGCGGCGCCGCTGCTGCATTTGGAATCGGTGAAATATTAGAGCCATGTCCGACCCTCCCAACGTGTATCCTGATTATAGCAAAAGGTCCGGAAGCAATTTCCACCGCCGCAGCATACCGCGCTTTAGATAAAATGCCAGTCCATGCGGACAGGAGCGGCGAACTTTCAAAGTTGCTTGTGCAGCTTCGCGATAGAAATTTAAGCGGCATCTGCGAGCATTTGTACAACCGATTTGAGGAGGTTGTTCTGACAGATTGCCCCATAACCCTTCGTATCAAGCAAACCATGCTGGAATGCGGTGCAAAGGGCGCTTTGATGAGCGGCAGTGGGTCTGCTGTTTTTGGAATTTTTGACAATGATAAGATGGCCGGCAGCGCGTCGGAAGTCCTGCAAAAAAGTCCCGGCGTCAATGTCTGGACATTAAATTCAAAGGATATATAACATGAAAACAGGAAAAAAGCTTAATTAATTTACAATACAAATATATTAAAAAATGTCTGCGGAAAATTCATAACAGATTCACATTGACGTGCTACAATATTCGACAGTTATGCGAGAGAGGAGAATTTTTGTGTTATATATGATTGACAGCGCTCATGTAGAGCAGCTGAAGGAATGTGTTGAATTTTATCCGGTGGATGGTGTAACGACAAACCCGACCATCATATCAAAGGAAAAACAGGATTTTTCGACTTTGCTTCGAACCATTCGGGATATTATAGGAAAAGACCGTATGCTGCATATACAGACCACAGCGACCGCTGCCGACAAGATCATTCGGGAAGCGACCGCCCTGCAGGAGTTTGTAGGCGGCGATTTTTATGTCAAAATACCGATCTCTCCAGAGGGTCTGAAAGCAACGATGTATCTTAAGCAGCATGGAATAAAGGTAACCGCCACAGCGATATTTACGCAGCAGCAGGCTTTGATTGCCGCAAAGGCCGGTGCGGATTTTGTAGCTCCTTATGTTAACCGTCTGGATAACATTGTCTCCGACGGCGTTCATGTCGTTTCAG
>DXYE01000119.1:0-737 GCA_019415985.1 Clostridiales bacterium | reverse complement strand
ATGTAAAGGCCAAGGTTCTTGCGGCCAGCTTTAAAAATGTTGAGCAGGTTCATAAGATTGCAATGGTCGGCGGTCATGCCGTCACCATTTCACCGGATTTATTCAATCAGCTTGTGTACCATCCGCTGACCCTGTATGCTGTTGACGACTTTGAAAAGGACTGGGAAACGGTATATGGTACGGATAGCATTTTAGACTGTCTGAAATCAGAATGAAGAGAATGGCGCTGTAAGCTAATATAAAAAAGCAGATGGCAGTGCAGTGAATAGGTACATCAAATCGTGCCCCACAGATTCCGACCGAGTGAGCTTTGCACGGTCCATTGTACTGCTTTACTCAGTCGGTGTCAAACTGTGTGGGCTTGTAAGGATTTTGGATTGCCGACTCCTAATGTAGGTTCATATCCTCTTTCCAGGACAAAATGCACATCTGCTTTTCTAAATCTGTCTGTAATCCGCTAACAAATAGCAAAAAAATACAAAGTATTGCACATCAACACTCACGCTGAGATGTTAAATTGTATATTGAACAATAAATAAATTTTATTTCCTTCTTGATTTTCTGAATAAAGTATGATATAATAAAAAGGAGCGAACGATATTTAGAATTCATGATACTTTTTGTGGGGTATTGAATCGTGTGGAGACTGCAAAAATTTTTTGTATGAAAAAATTTTTATAGTATGCCGGTGTGTCGGAATTGGCAGACGAGACAGACTCAAAATCTGTTATCCGCAA
>DXYE01000118.1:810-7938 GCA_019415985.1 Clostridiales bacterium | reverse complement strand
TGTGGGGAAAATCACTATGGATTTTTTCTTAGGTGTCCAACTTCATTTTACAATCAACCTTTCTTATTTTTCATTGCTTTTTGCGAAAAGACATGCAGCAAACCATAAAAAATTTTCATAGAAGGACACATGATGCTAGACCACGCAAACCTCTTGAGAGGTGCACCGCCCAAGTATAGCATTTCACAAAGCATGGGATATCTCAAAGGCAGAAGCGCATATGTTTTTGTGTAGCGGTTAGAACAAATTTATTTTCGCCCTGCAACTACTATGCTTTTGAAAGCGTTGCTGTGCGCTTTTTCAAGTGTAGAATATATACAACACCATTTTTAAGACAGCATAGTATGCAGTACATCCAAAACGACCCTCTACATCTGGGACACATGAGATGTAGGGGATTGTTTTGTGATAGAATTTCAGACCTCAAAAATTGAAAACGGTTTTCAAATTATATTGACAACAAAAACACTTTGTAATAAACTGAAAACAGTTTTCAATTTCAAAGGAGCGGATCCAGTGGCACGCAAAGCACAGTATCAAACCAAACAGATGGCTGAATTACTTGCCTTTCTGAAATCCGTCCCTGGTAGCCATATTACGGTCAATGATATTTGCGACCATTTCAAAAAGGAAGGCATCACAGTGGGAATGACGACGGTGTATCGTCATTTGGAGCGCATGGTAAAGCAAGGCGTGGTTGCAAAATACATCATCGAAGGAAGCAGCAGCGCCTGTTTTGAATATATCGGCGGACAGGATAACTGCGAACCGCCGAGTTGCTACCACTGCAAATGTGAAAAATGCGGCAAGCTGCTCCATGTACAGTGCGGCGAAGTCGCTCATTTGGGACAGCACATGTTGGAGCACCATGGGTTTGAAATGGATTCTCTGCGGACGATATTCTACGGAATTTGCAGCGAGTGCAGGAAAACAGGCTGCTGACGGACAAATCATTTTTGTGAAGGAGGGAAAGTTATGGATAAAAAGGCGCAAAGAATCCTTGCCGGGTTTACCTGTGCTGCCTTTGTTATTGTCGCCTTCTTTTCCCTTCTTTTCATCGCAAAAGAGGCCCATCACGACTGCACAGGAGAGGATTGCCCTGTCTGCGCCTGCATTCATCAGGCCGAACAAACATTAAAACAGATCGGAAGCGGCTCGTCTGAAACGGCCGGGGCGTTTGCGCCTCAGTTTCCGCTGGTTGTGGCATTTCTTTGCCTTCCTTTGTTTGCGCCTGTCGTTTCCCTTATCAGCCAGAAAGTAAGAATGAACAATTAAATAGAATCCTTTGATACAAGGGAATACTATGCCCATTTTCCAATCGGGGAGGTTATCCCTTGTATTTTTGCACCCATTTTTAAGCAAATACGCGAATTTACGGAGGATTCAATTTTATGAAAAAATACATTTCAATTCTGTTGGCGGCGGTACTGGTTCTCGCCTGCCTGTCCGCCTGCGGCACTTCCGATAAACCGGCAGATGCCGATAATTCGGAGAAGCTGTCTGTTGTAACTACGATTTTCCCCCAATATGATTTTACCCGCCAGATTGTAGGCGACAAGGCAGACGTTACGATGCTGTTGAAGCCCGGCGCGGAAAGCCATTCCTATGAGCCGACCCCGCAGGATATTAAGACGATTCAGAACTGCGATTTGTTCATCTACACCGGAGGCGAGAATGATGTATGGGTGGACGATATTCTGAACTCTATGGGCGATCAGAGGCCGGACACCCTGCGTCTGATTGATTGTGTCCCCACCGTCAATGAAGAAATCGTTGAAGGGATGGAGCACGAGCATGACCACGACCATGGGGAAATTGTGGAAAGCGAAATAAAAGACCGCCCGCTTTCTGATTTTGCCGGAGATTTTCAATCGGTGCTTCCCTACTTTGAGGATGGAACGCTGGACGAGTATATCACAGAAGAAGCCGAAGAAAATGAGAAATCCTTTGATGAAATGAAGCAGGAGTTTTTGGAAAAGAGGAAATCCGATTACAATACGCTTTCCATTGAGGGGAACAGCGTTTCTTTCCACACGCCCTCCGGGACTGTATCTGCGGAGTATGAATATCAGGGGTTTCAGACGGTAAAAGACGACGATGGAGATATTACCAGCGTGTGGTATACATTCCAAGCCAAAACGCCTGATTCAGGAGCGCTGGTTTATCTGGCCTTTAACGACCATGGCACCGGCGCCGACAGCCATGAAGAAGAACACGAGGAACATGAAGAAGAAATCGCTCATTTCCATCTGCGCTATGGTAATGAAAGCGTGGAAGCTCTCATGGATGTAGAAAATTGGGCCCCTACGTTTTACGCTGCTGACGCTGCGGCAGACGAAATCAAGGAAGCCCTGGCAGGACACTCCCACGAGCATGAGGAGGAACCCGACGAACATGTGTGGACTTCTCCGAAAAATGCGATTGAAATTGTAGACAAGATCACTTCTCTTATCTGCGGAAAAGATCCGAAAAACGACGATTCCTATGAAAAGAACAGCGCCGATTACAAAGAGCAGTTGGAACAGCTGGACGCTTCTTTCCGCGAAGTTGTAGACAGCGCAAAGCGTAAAACGATTCTGTTTGGCGACCGTTTCCCGTTCCGGTATTTTGCCGACGAATATGGACTTAGCTATTACGCCGCCTTTACAGGCTGCTCGACGGAAACCGAAGCCAGCGCCGCAACGGTCGCATTTTTGACCGATAAGGTGAAGGAAGAACAGCTCCCGGTTGTCTTTACCATTGAGCTTTCCAACGGAAAAATCGCAGATTCCATCTGCGAGGCTACTGGGGCGAAAAAGATGACCCTGTATTCCTGCCATAATGTGACGAAAGAGCAAATGGAGAACGGGGCTACCTACCTGTCTATGATGACGGAAAATGTAGACAGCCTGCGCGCTGCCTTAAATTAAAATGAGCAGCGGCGGCGCGTGAGTACTGCCGCTGCTGTTTTTTGAATGGAGGTTACAGAAACGCGATGAATTTAATCACATGCAAGAATATATCTTTTGTATATGACGGCGTTCCCGCTGTAAAGGATTTGGATTTTTCAGTAGAGCCGAACGATTATCTTTGCATTGTCGGGGAAAACGGCGCGGGGAAAAGTACGCTGGTAAAGGGGCTATTGCGTTTGAAAAAGCCAGCGTCCGGTACGATTCACATGGGAAACGGGCTTTTGGCAAAAGAAATCGGCTACCTGCCGCAGCAAACAGCGGGACAAAAGGATTTCCCCGCCAGTGTCTATGAAGTCGTCCTTTCCGGCTGCTTAAACCGATTGGGGTTAAAGCCCTTTTATACCAAACGGGAAAAAGAACTTGCAAATGAAAACCTGCAAAAAATGGGAATTACAAAGCTGAAAAACCGCTGCTATCGTGAATTATCCGGCGGCCAGCAGCAAAGGGTTCTGTTGGCCCGCGCTCTATGCGCCACGAAAAAGGTGATTTTATTGGATGAACCTGCCGCCGGGTTAGATCCTGTGGTGACGCAGAACTTATACGAGCTGATCCGGCAAATCAATGAAGATATGGGGATCACCATCATCATGGTTTCCCATGACATCCACGCAGCGGTACAGTACGCAAAACATATTTTGCACCTGTGCCATTCCCAGCTTTTCTTTGGTACAACGGAGGACTATCGGAACAGCGAAGTGGGCAGCCGTTTTATAGGGGGTGTTTCCCATGCTTGACTTGCTGAAAGAGATGTTTTCCTACCCCTTTATGGTTCGCGCAATCCTCGTGGGAACCATTGTGGCCCTTTGTTCCTCTCTGCTGGGGGTAAGCCTTGTCCTAAAGCGGTACTCTATGATCGGGGACGGGCTTTCCCATGTTGGCTTCGGTGCGCTGGCTTTAGCGACGGCACTGAATATGGCCCCGCTGACGATTTCCATTCCCATTGTGGTATTGGCGGCCTTTCTGCTGCTGCGGATCAACGAAAGCAGCAGGATTAAAGGCGACGCGGCAATCGCTCTAATTTCCACCGGTGCATTGGCCATAGGGGTGATGGTCATCTCTTTAACCACAGGAATGAATACGGATGTGTGCAACTATCTGTTCGGAAGCATTCTGAGCATGTCGCAAAGTGATGTGAATTTAAGTGTAGTTCTATCCGTTATTGTATTAGTGCTGTTCATTCTATTCTATAACCGTATTTTCTCCGTTACGTTTGACGAATCTTTTGCGAAAGCGACAGGCACGAACGCGGGGCTATATAACACGCTGATTGCCCTGCTGACAGCCTTGATGATTGTTTTGGGGATGCGGATGATGGGCGCTCTTTTGATCACCAGCCTGATTGTGTTTCCCGCGCTGACCTCTATGCGGTTATGCAAAAAATTCAAAGCTGTGATTATCAATTCGGCTATCATATCCGTGATATGCTTATGGGCAGGACTGACATTTTCCTATGTATACGCAACGCCTACGGGAGCCAGCATTGTCCTATGTAATATCATTGTCTTTTTCCTCTACTGGGTCATACAAACCGTGAAAGGGGTGATTGGCCGTGCGTAAAATATGGAACAGGATTGTTCCTGCTTTATTGCTCTGCATGCTGCTGTCCGCTTGCGGCAATGGCGGCGGTAAAACAGGGTTCAATGTTACACCTCCCGATTCAAACAGTCCGGAGTCTTCCTTAAATGTTGAATCTGCCGCTCCAGAAACCAAAGCCCTTGAAGAGCCTTCTTCCAGTGTGCCGGCAAGCCGCCCTCCTACGCTTGGCAGCGATTCTCCCAACACACCGGTTACAGACACAACAGGTGAATCGGCTGAGGGCGATGTGTTGGAAATCGGGGAAAAGATGTTTTTAACACAGATCAGCGATATGTACTGCAATTTTGATCGCTATAAGGATAAAACGATCATCGTGGAAGGAATGTATGCACAGTTTTATTCATGGGACGGCAGTGAAACTGCTCCGGTTGTATACCGAAACGGCCCCGGCTGCTGTGGAAATGACGGCTGGGGAGGTTTCCTGCTAAAATACGACGGGGAGTTTCCCAATGAGAACGACTGGATTAGAGTAACAGGCCACCCAGAATTGGTTACAGAAGGATATTACACCAATTTATACCTTAATGTCGCTTCTCTTGAAGTAAAAGCGGAACGTGGAACAGAATTTGTTACCCAATAATCACATGATCATTGAACTGGTACTTTTAAAATTTTTCCCGCAGTTCGTACAAAAGGATGGGAATCGTAGATGATAGGATAACGGCAGAGAGCGTCATAGCACAATCGATTAGAACTGCAAAAAAATTGTGCTGGACGCAAAGAGCGCTGTTGAGAAAATCGTCAAAAAGGCCAACGAGAAGTCTGAAGGAACGTAAAATGGACAACTTGCTTTTCTTGTAGGATATGTACATATGCAAGAACACAAGGCGGCCGATTATAACCAGTCGCCTTGTGCTCTTGCATTCCTAAATTGTGGTATATAAAAAACGGACACTTTAATTTCTCTCCCCCCCGGAGAGGCTGGGAGCGCCAGCTTCGTCGGACGTGTCAGGCTGTGCAAAAAAGAACGACTCAATCCAATTCTATAGATAGTGCGACCTGTCGGATATTCCTTGAATCTAAAAGAAAGGTTGTCTCCAGAAGCCGTTCGCCTAACACGGAAAACACGATGATGAAGGACTAAGGTTATCAAACAGCCATAAAGAGGGCCCGAGCACGATGCATTTACAAACGCGCTCGGGCGGTTTTGTATGGGCTGTTATATTTTACCATAATCCGAAAAATAATATAATTCTTCTTTCTCTCAATCACAAAAGTGCAGCAGAGTCAATGCCCCGTAATATATCGGTGAATTGTTTCCAGCAGAATGTCCGTGACCATGTCCGATTTTTCGCTGAACCAGTATTGTGCCGTTTCTCCTGATGAGACGGGCATATACGACAGATAGGTCAGCGCTGACAAGTTGCTGACAATTTGAGGGTCCCGTTCAGATGGCGATGAACCCATTAATTTAATGATTCGCGCAAAAAAGTCCTCTTCGAACTTTCGAAACTGCTGCCACTGCTCCTTGCTAACTTTTTGGTTGATATAAAACATATCCTCATAATTGGCAAATTTGAGCTTTCGGTACAATTGGCGATGGAGCACGCTCAACTCTGAAGGCGTTGCTCCTTGCTGACTGGCGTCCACCAGGGCTTGAAATATCTGCTCCATTTGCCACATTACGGCTTTTAGGAAGAAATCCTCTTTCGATTCAAATAATAAATAAAAATAACCTTTTGATCCTCCGGTCAGCTTGATCAATTCATCTACAGTTACATTTTTATATCCTCGTTCCATAATTAAGGCCAATCCACGGTCAAAGAGCAGCTGCTTGTGCGACAACTTTTCTGATTCGGAAAAAATCTTTGGCACCCTTATCACCACCTTTAAAAGTTTAAGATGAGTTATATTATAGATATTTTTACACGAAAAGTATAGACTTTTTTGGGCACACGAGCTATAATGACTAAATAATATAATCAGTCAAA
This sequence comes from Clostridiales bacterium, assembly GCA_019415985.1. Taxonomy (GTDB): domain Bacteria; phylum Bacillota; class Clostridia; order Oscillospirales; family CAG-272; genus CAKTAA01. Next base: position 1,460 of record DXYE01000118.1, on the reverse strand, counting down.
TAAAAACGCCCTAAGGCGCTTATTTTAAATGTTGTTTTTGACTTGTTTTTATTTTTAGTCAAAAGCTACAAACAAATTATAAGTAACTTCCTCATCTATATAAGAAAGGAAATGAATCAAAATGCAATTGAAAATCACTACAGATTATGCGATTCGTATGATTCTCTATTTGGCACAAAATGAGTCAGTCATTGTATCCGCTACGGAAATTGCTCAAGCAATGAAGATTCCGCACTCCTACTTAATTCAAATCGGAGCTGTTTTGAAAAAATCCGGGCTTATACAAGCACATTCTGGACGGCTTGGAGGATATTCACTTGCAGAGCCATCAGACACCATTACACTGTATGACATCGTCGCTGTAATGGAGAGTACTACTCTCATCAACCGCTGCCTGGAGAGCGACAGCTATTGCAGCCGATCCGCCGCTGAATTTTGTCCCGTCCGAAAAAGCTATTGCCTGCTGCAACAACATATCAATAATTTTTTACAGTATCTGACTATTGCAGAACTTTTGAAAAATCATATTTCACACGAAGGTCCTCCCCCATCCTCCGCGCGGGCACCGCAGGCTGCCGAGCTTTCGTCTGCTTTTTTAATTGCTGAAAAAAAATCATAACAGCATTCGCAAGCGGCCACATGGCCGTAGT
>DXYE01000118.1:0-800 GCA_019415985.1 Clostridiales bacterium | reverse complement strand
TTGACTGGAGGCTTGTCATATGAAAAAGGTAGAGAATTATTTAGAAACGTTAAAGCTAAAAAGATGCTTGTTTGGAGGAATTGCCCCGAAGCAGATTGAAATTGTGATTCAAGAAATCTGTATGCTGTACGATTTGGAACTGTATAACAAAAACAACGAGTTAGAGCAAGAGCGCAAAAAAATGAACAGCAGGACATCAGGATGGAAAAAGTAGCAGAATACGTTCGGCAAGTGTTGGAAACACTCCGGTCTCAAATTCAGGAAACAAACCATCAATTAAATCAGAGCAGTTCTGCCTATAGTGTTTTAGGCCGAAAGATGGAAGAAATGGAACTGCTATTTGCTTCCTCAGCATATCAAAGATCACATGTTTTCAAATGTCGGAGGCGCAAAAAACGTGTTGTTCTCAGGAAGGGGGTATCAGAGTGAGTTCTATATGTTTTCATTCGCAAGCGGCCACATGGCCGTAGTATTTCTTGGCTGTGACCCAGCGATTTACTAAAGGAGGAATAAAAAACATGTATAAAAGAAAACGATTGGCTTTTTTGTGCTTGGGTATGGTGTTCGCTTTCTTAGTGAACAGCGTCCCCGGATACGCTGCGGAGGGCATAGACAGTCTGCCTGTTGCTGGAACTGTATCAATAGACAATAGTGTTCCAGCAGACCCCTCTTCAATATCAGAAGCTGCTTTTGATACTGACTTGCCGGACAGTCGGTCATCCGCACCAGAAAGCGAGTCCACTTCAGTACCCGCAGATATTTCGAACGAAACCAAACCGGATGACGTAATGGATCCTGCA